>NZ_SMLC01000070.1 GCF_004349245.1 Actinomadura sp. 6K520
GTCGTCCAGCGTGACGACGAGTCCTTCGCCGGTGGCGGGAGGGCCGGTGGGCGGGGGAGAGGGGACCCGGAGATGATCGCGCTGATCGGGCTGCTGGTCGGTGTGGCACTGGGCCTGCTGCTCCAGCCGGACGTGCCGCTGTGGCTCCAGCCGTACCTGCCGATCGCGATCGTCGCGGCCCTCGACGCCATGTTCGGCGGCCTCCGCGCCCGGCTGGAGGGCGTCTTCGACGAGAAGGTGTTCGTGGTCTCGTTCGTCGGCAACGCCGTCATCGCCGCGCTGATCGTCCTCCTCGGCGACCAGCTCGGCGTCGGCTCCCAGCTGTCGACCGGCGTGGTGGTCGTCCTCGGCATCCGGATCTTCGCCAACGTCGCGGGCATCCGGCGGAGGGTGTTCGGCGCATGACCGCCGCCGAGGACGAGCGCGCCACCGAGCGCTCCGCCGGGCCCGCGGACGAGCGGGCGGACGAGCCCGCGGAAGGGGCCGCGGAAGGGGCCGCGGCGGCGCCCCGGGACGGGGCTCCGCCGGAGCCGGCGGGCCTGCGCGGGCTCGCCGGGCTGTTGAGGCCGCGAGTCAGCCGCGGGCAGCTCGCCGGCGGGCTGCTGTGCCTCCTGCTGGGCTTCGCGGTCGTCGTCCAGGTCCGGTCGACCGATCGCGACACGACCTTCGCCACCGCGCGGCAGGACGAACTCGTCGGCATCCTGTCCGATCTGGGCCAGCGGTCCGAGCGGCTGAGGGGGGACCTGCGCGAACTGGAGGACACCAAGGCGGAACTGGAACGCGACGCCGAAGGCGAGACCGCCCTGCAGGAGGCGCGCGAGCGGACCACCGCCTACGGCCTCCTGGCGGGCACCCTCCCCGCCGAAGGGCCCGGCATCGAGATGGTGATCAGCGACCCGGGAGGCGGCGTCAAGGCGATCGACCTGCTCGACGCCCTGGAGGAACTCCGCGACGCGGGCGCCGAGGTCGTCCAGGTCGGCGACGTCCGCGCCGGGGTCGACACCTACTTCCTGGACGGCCGCCACGGCATCGAGTGCGACGGGGAGGTCCTCACCGCCCCGTACCGGTTCCTCGCCATCGGCGACCCGCACACGATGACGACCGCCATGAACATCCCCGGCGGCCTGGTCAGGACGCTGCAGGGGAAGGGCGCCGGCGTCCTGATCAACCCGCGCGCGAAAGTGTCCGTGGGCGCGGTACGGTCTCCGTAGAGGGGAACGGGGGAAGCGGCAGACCGGGCGGCACCGCACGGCCGTCGCGATCGGCCGTCCGCGCGGCGGCGTAGACCTGCGATCATTGACGAATGTAGTTTGGTCCAGTCGGCTCGCCGTTCCAGTTGACCCCTCGGGTAATACCCGCGTAAGTTGCGGCGACCGTCGCGTGAGCGGCCGGTGGGCCGGACCGTGGTCGGGGGCGGTTCCCCGGCGTGGGTTGGTTTGATGGAGCGCGTGGCGCAGGCGGCTCCCGCTGCGGCGGGGATCCGCGGGCGGTACGCCGAAGGTAGGAGGCCGAGCCGATCGATGCCGAGCGTCTACTGCACGCAGTGCGGTCACGCCAACCCGGATGATGCCCGCTTCTGCTCGAACTGCGGCACCCCGCTGACCCGGAGCGCGTCCGCGCCGCCACCGCACCGCGAGTCCCCCGGCGAGTCCACGTCCACCATCTCCATCGGCGGGTTCGAGGCCCTCGACACCGACGCCGGCGCCGAGGACCCCGTCGGCCCCGACCAGATGGCCATGGAGGCGCTCCCACCGGGAACCGCGCTGCTCGTGGTCAAGCGGGGCCCCAACGCCGGCAGCCGCTTCCTCCTCGACAAGGACCGCACCTCCGCGGGGCGGCACCCCGAGAGCGACATCTTCCTGGACGACGTCACCGTGTCCCGCAGGCACGCCGAGTTCTCCCGCCAGGGCCACGCGTTCTCCGTCCGCGACGTGGGGAGCCTCAACGGCCTCTACGTCAACCGGCAGCGGATCGACCAGGCCGCGCTGTCGGGCGGCGACGAGGTCCAGATCGGCAAGTTCCGGCTGGTGTTCCTGACCAACCCGGCGCACGGCTGACGCGGGCGGGAGGACGCGCGACGATGGGAGGGGCCGTGAACGCGCAGCCAGCCCGGTCCCTGATGACGATCGGGGACGTCCTCGGCCTGCTCAGGCCCGACTTCCCCGACATCACCATCTCCAAGATCCGGTTCCTGGAGTCCGAGGGGCTCGTCGAGCCGGAGCGCAGTCCGTCCGGCTACCGCAAGTTCTGCGACGCCGACGTGGAGCGGCTCCGGTTCGTCCTCACCGCCCAGCGCGACCACTACCTGCCGCTGCGCGTCATCCGGCAGCACCTGGAGGCGTGCGACCGCGGCGAGAACGTCCCGCCGCTCGGCGCGCCCGAACCGCGCCGCCCCCGCACCCTCGTCGCCGCCGACACCACCGCCGAGGACCCCGCCGTCCGCCTCACCCGCCGCCAGCTCCTCGACGGCGCCGGCATCGACGAGGCCCTCCTCGCCAGGCTGGAGGAGTACGGGCTCGTCCGCAGGGCCGGCACCCACTACGAGGGCGACGCGCTGAACATCGCGCGGGCCGCCGCGGCGCTCGGCGAGTACGGGTTCGAGGTCCGGCACCTGCGTGCCGTCAAGGCCGCCGCCGACCGGCAGGCCGGCCTCATCGAGCAGATGGTCGCGCCGCAGCTGCGCCGCCGCAGCCGCGGCGCCCACGAGGAGGCCGCCGAGACCGCCCGGGAGATCGCCGCGCTGTCCGTCAGGCTGCACGCCGCGCTGGTCGCGGCCGGTATCCGCGAAAGCCTGGACCGCTGATCATGGGGCTCGCAAAGGATTTTCCCGCACCGGCGGAATCACGAGCCGTCCGGGCACGGGTGTACGTTGGCTACAGGGTTCGGTCACGAATCGATCCGCTGCACAAGGTGATCGAGACAGCGAGGACCAGCAGGGAGCCGCAGTGAAGCAGATGGAGGTCGTCGGCGTCCGGGTCGAGATGCCCTCCAATCAGCCGATCGTCCTGTTGAAGGAGACGGAGGGCGATCGCTACCTGCCCATCTGGATCGGGGCGGTCGAAGCGACCGCGATCGCCTTCGCCCAGCAGGGGGTGCTGCCTGCCCGCCCGCTCACCCACGACCTGTTCCGCGACGTCCTGGACGCCCTCAGCGTGCAGCTGCGCACCGTCAACATCACCGATCTGCGCGAGGGCATCTTCTTCGCCGACCTCATCTTCTCCAACGGCGTCGAGGTCAGCGCCCGCCCCTCCGACTCCATCGCCCTGGCCCTGCGGACCGGCGCCACGATCTTCGCCAGCGAGGACGTCCTCGAGGAGGCCGGCGTCGCCATCCCGGACGAGCAGGAGGACGAGGTCGAGAAGTTCCGCGAGTTCCTCGACACGATCTCCCCGGAGGACTTCGGCCGCGCCGGCTGACGGCCCCGCGCGGCCCCGGCCCGGTCGTGACCGAGGCCGAGGCTTGACCGAATGAACGGCTGCGTCATGCCTGAGCGGGGACTAGGACGGAGTGCGTGGGGAATGTCACTCTCGGGTGTATGTTCATACCGTGGCGCGATTGGTTCTGCATCGCCCTGGACCTGGCGGTTTTCCGTGGGAGAGCATCGGGGTAGGAGAGGTCTGACGGCCGAGGTGCGCAGTTTGCCCACGTGAAGCCGGTTCATCCGGGCATGCGACGCGCCGACGGTGAACGTTGACCACACCCTGACCGGCACCTACCGTGCTGGTGGAACACCCGTGGTGTAATTCGTCAAACCCCCTTGACGAGCCGCCACGGGATGATAGAAGCCGGAGGTCCGCGTGGCGGTGAGCAGCGGCGAGGGCAAGGCGACCCCCGACAGGCACATGGCGTCCCGGCGTGCCGGAGAGCAGGGCCTGCTCTTCGACACGCAGGTCTCGGCGCCGCCGGAGGATGTCGGCTACCGCGGCCCGACGGCGTGCGCCGCCGCGGGGATCACCTACCGGCAGCTCGACTACTGGGCACGGACCAAGCTGGTCGAGCCGAGCGTGCGCGCGGCGCACGGGTCGGGCAGCCAGCGGCTCTACAGTTTCCGCGACATCCTCGTCCTGAAGGTCGTGAAGCGGCTCCTGGACACAGGGGTGTCGCTGCAGCAGATCCGTACCGCCGTCACCCACCTGCGCGACCGCGGCGTCCAGGACCTCGCGCAGATCACGCTGATGAGCGACGGGGTCAGCGTCTACGAGTGCACCTCGGCCGACGAGGTCGTCGACCTGCTCCAGGGCGGGCAGGGCGTGTTCGGCATCGCGCTCGGCCGGGTGTGGCAGGAGGTGGAGGGCAGCCTCGCGGAACTACCCGGTGAGCGCGCCGCCACCGGCGACGCCCCCGCCGAGCACCCCCACGACGAGCTGGCCGGACGGCGGCGCGCACGCCGCACCGGCTGACCGGCCCTCAGAGCGCCTCACGGCGCTGCAGATAGGCGAACGCCCCCCAGCCCGGCAGCACCGGCAGCCACAGCGTGAGAAGCCGGTAGAGCAGCACCGCGGACGTCGCCGTCTCCGCGGTCAGCCCCGAGATCGTCAGCGCCAGCGTCAGGGCGCCCTCCACGGCACCGAGGCCGCCGGGCGTGGGCGCCGCGGACCCCACCGCGTTGGCGGTGAGGAAGACCACCACCACCGTCGTCAGCGGCAGCGACCCGCCGAACGCGCGGATCGAGGCGTCCAGGCAGAGGACGAACCCCACCGTCAGCAGCAGCGTCCCGCCCATCCCGGTGAACAGCTTCTTCGGTGTCTGGAGGACGTCCACCAGCCGGGGCACGACCCCCGAGAACATGCTCTTCAGCCGCGAGGCGACCACCCGGCGGACCCGCGGGACGGTCAGCGCCAGCCCCGCCAGCAGCCCCAGCGACAGCACCACGATGACGATCGTGCGGGACGGCGCGAGATCCTGCGTCGCCTTCGTCGTCGACCCCGTCAGGAACCCGAACATGATCAGCAGCAGGATGTGCGTGACCAGCCCCACCAGCTGCGACGCGCCGACGCTCGCCACGGCCAGGCCGGGCCGCACCCCCGAGCGCTGCAGGTAGCGGGTGTTGACGGCGACGCCGCCGACCGCCGCCGGCGCCACCAGCTTCACGAACGACGCCGCGAGCTGGACGAGCACCGTCCGTCCCAGCGGGAGCCTCTCCGGCACGAACCCCATCAGCATGAACGCCGCGGCGAGGTAGGTGAGGGCCGCCCCGCCCAGCGCGGCGGCCGCCCAGTGCCAGCTCGCCGCGGCCGCCATCGTCGGCACGTCCAGGCTCGCCACCTGCGGGATCACGATGTAGGCCGCGATCGACAGCGCCACGATGCTGAAGATCGTCCGGGGCCGGAACCGTTCCAGCCGGAGCGGCGCGACCTCCGTCTCCGGCTTCAGCCGGACGATCTGCTCCCGGATGCGGGTCAGCAGCTCCCGGTCGCGGCGCAGCGCCGTGCGGGTCGCCCGGGACAGCGCCACCGGCTGCAGCAGCGGCACCGCGGCGGCCAGGGCCTCCTCGCCCAGCACCGCCGCGGCGGTGCGCACCGCGCGCTCCGGTCCCGCCCGCAGCGCCAGCGTCGTCAGCAGCTGCGCCAGGTCCAGCCGCAGCGCCAGGTCGCCCACCGCCGTCTCCCCGGCCCGCAGGTCGGTGATGTAGGCGCGGCCGTCCGCGCCGACGGCGACCGCCCCGTCCTGCAGCCGCCGGTGCGCCAGCCGCCCGGCCTGCATGGCGCGGAGCTGCCGCCACACGTCGGTCAGCAGCGCATCGGTGATCTCCTCGTCGGGGACGTCCGCGAGCCGCCGCCCCGGCACGTGCTCGTACGCCAGCAGCGCCGCCTCCGTGCCGACCTCCGACGTGCCGACCAGGCGGGGCGTGCGGGCGCCCGCCGCGGCCACCGCGTACGCCATCAGCGACTCCTGCTCCAGGGACCGGCGCAGCGACCGCAGCGCCCGCCCGGTCGTGGTGGAGCGGAGCCGCAGCAGCCGCCAGACCCGGTACAGCAGGCCCGCGGTCTGCTGGTCGCGGTCCAGGACGCGCACCTCCAGGTCCCATTCGCCGGGCCCGTCCCGGTCCCATTCACCGGGCCCGTCCCGGTCCGGGGCGGCGTCCCCGTCCGCGGGGCCCGGGGCGAGGACGACGCCGTAGCGGCGGGTCTCCTCGCCGCCGTCGGGCGTGCCGTCCAGGCGGGCGGCCCGCACCGGGCGCAGCCCGAGCCGTTCGAGCGCCGCGACGACCGCGGAGCCGGGGGGGCGCGGGTTCGGCGTGCCGACCGCGTACAGGGTGCCGTGGCCGATGGCGCGCCCGAGGAAGTAGGTGGCCGCCAGCGCGGCGACCGAGGCGTAGGCGGCGGTCAGCCCGGTCAGCGCGGCCAGCCCGATCATCGTCCAGGTCGCGGCCTGCCACCGGAGGCGCCCGGCCATCCCCACCGCGCTGACGAAGGCGATCACGGGGGCGATGTCGGTGTGGATCGGGGCCGTCTCCGTGCCGCCCCAGATCAGCGAGTCCAGGACGCCGCCGGGCGCCGCCCGCACCGACAGGTCGTCCAGCCCCACCGTGATCCCGAACGCGATCATGGCGGCCAGCAGCGCGATCGCGACGCGGGTGCCGTCCTTGTGGAACAGCCGCACGATCCCGAACGCGATCGGCACCGCCAGCACGCCGAAGCTGGACACGAGCGTGGCCAGCGACAGCAGTGTCCGGGGCGCGTGCGCGGTGCCCTCCTGGATGTCGGCGTGCAGGCCGTGCGTCGTCCCCTGCGCGAACGACACCAGCAGCATCACCACCGCCAGGCCGGTCAGCGACGCCGCGAACCTGATCGCGTCGGTGGAGCGGCGGATCCGGTACGGCTGGGCCGGCTCGTCCACGGGCACGCCCGCGGTGGCGCCGTCCCGCGGGCGCACCGCCTCGTCTTGGGTCTGCGTCACGCGCTACCGCCGCCCTGACCGTCCGTCATCGTGATCAGCGTCCCAGAACCGGCGGCGCGCAGTCGAGCGGCCGGCGCCCGCGCGAGCCTCGCGTCGTCACTTCGCGGCCCCGGTTCGTCCAGCGGCCCGCGGCCCGTCATATCCCAGGTCAAACGTATACAGCCTACTCGCCGGTACCGTGCGGGCGTTCGCGGGGGCACGGGGCCGTGCCGGTCCCTTCGACCGGATTTGGGTAGGGTTCGTGATGGACATGCCGTCGACCCTGGGCGGGAGAGACCCCATGCCGCCAGCATGGGGCGCCGAAGGGGCAACCTCCCCGGAACCTCTCAGGCAAAAGGACCGCTCGGGCGAGGCACCTCTGGAAAGCAGGCGTCGATCCCCGCACCCGGGGAAGGGCGGCTCACCGAAGGGGAAACCCCGCCGCGCGGGTGAAGCTCTCAGGTGCCGACGACAGAGGGGGAGACCGGCCGCCGGGCCCGTGCCGGCGCCGGGCCTGAGCGACCGCAGCAGCCAGGAGGCTCTCCATGACCGCCCAGTTCTTCGCCCCCGTGGCCTCGCCGCAGCATCCCCGGACCGCCTTCGCCGACCGGCACGTCGGCCCGTCCCCGGCCGAGCGGGCCCGGATGCTCGCCGCCATCGGCTACTCCGACGCCGAGGCACTGATCGACGCCGCGGTGCCCGCCGCGATCCGCACCTCCCGCCCCCTGGACCTGCCGCCCGCGCTGAGCGAGAGCGCCGCGCTGGACCGGCTGCGGGAGCTCGCCGCCCGCAACACCGTGCTGACGTCGATGATCGGCCTCGGGTACCACGGCACGATCACCCCGGGCGTCATCATGCGCAACGTCCTGGAGAACCCCGGCTGGTACACCGCCTACACCCCCTACCAGCCCGAGATCTCCCAGGGGCGCCTCGAAGCCCTGCTCAACTTCCAGACGGTCGTCAGCGACCTGACCGGGCTGCCGGTCGCGAACGCCTCCATGCTGGACGAGGGGACCGCCGCCGCCGAGGCGATGACCCTCGCCCACCGCGTCTCCAGGCGCAAGGACCCCGGGGTGTTCCTGGTCGACGCCGACGCCCTCCCGCAGACGATCGAGGTCGTGCGGACGCGGGCGGTCCCGCTCGGCATCGAGGTCGTCACCGCCGACCTGTCCGGCGGGCTGCCGGACGGCGACTTCTTCGGCGTGCTCCTGCAGTACCCGGGCGCATCCGGCGCCGTCCGCGACCTGGAGCCGGTCATCGCGCAGGCCCGCGAGCGCGGCGCCGCGGTCGTCGCCGCCGCCGACCTGCTCGCGCTGACGCTGCTGCGCCCGCCGGGCGAGTCGGGCGCCGACATCGCCGTGGGCTCGGCGCAGCGCCTTGGCGTCCCGTACGGGTTCGGCGGCCCCCACGCCGGCTACATGGCGGTCCGCGAGGGCATCCAGCGGCAGCTTCCGGGCCGCCTCGTCGGCGTGTCCGTCGACGCCGACGGCGCCACCGCCCACCGGCTGGCGCTGCAGACCCGCGAGCAGCACATCCGGCGCGAGAAGGCCACCAGCAACATCTGCACCGCGCAGGTCCTCCTCGCCGTCATGGCGAGCATGTACGCCGTCTACCACGGGCCGGAGGGCCTCGCGGCGATCGCCCAGCGGACGCACCGCCGGGCCGCCGAGATCGCCGCCGGGCTGCGCGCCGGCGGCGTGGAGATCGTCCACGAGACGTTCTTCGACACCGTCCTCGCCCGCGTCCCCGGCCGCGCCGCGGACGTCGTCGCCGCGGCCCGCGAGCGGGGGATCAACCTGCGCCGCGCCGACGCCGACCACGTCGGGATCGCCTGCGACGAGACGACCGTGCCCGCGCACGTCACCGCCGTCCTGGAGGCGTTCGGCGTCCCCGCGGACGGCGCCGCCGGGGCGGCCGAGGCGATCCCGGACGGCCTGCGCCGCGAGAGCCCCTACCTGACCCACCCCGTCTTCCACGCGCACCGCTCCGAGACCGCGATGCTGCGCTACCTGCGCAGGCTGCAGGACAAGGACATCGCGCTCGACCGCTCCATGATCCCGCTCGGCTCCTGCACGATGAAGCTGAACGCCACCGCGGAGATGGAGCCGATCACCTGGCCGCAGTTCGCCGCCATCCACCCGTTCGCCCCCGTCGACCAGGCCGCCGGGTACGTCGAGCTGATCGGCGAGCTGGAGGACGCGCTCGCCGAGATCACCGGGTACGCCAAGGTGTCCGTCCAGCCGAACGCCGGCTCCCAGGGCGAGCTGGCCGGCCTGCTCGCGATCCGCGGCTACCACGCCTCCCGCGGCGAGGAGCAGCGCGACGTGTGCCTGATCCCGTCGTCCGCGCACGGCACCAACGCGGCCAGCGCCGTCATGGCCGGGATGCGCGTCGTCGTCGTCAAGTGCGACGAGGGCGGCAACGTCGACCTCGACGACCTGCACGCCAAGATCGCCAAGCACGGCGAGCGGCTCTCGGCGATCATGGTGACGTACCCGTCCACGCACGGCGTCTTCGAGGAGACGATCACCGACGTGTGCGCGGCCGTGCACGACGCGGGCGGCCAGGTCTACGTGGACGGCGCCAACCTCAACGCCCTCGTCGGCCTCGCCCGCCCGGGCGAGTTCGGCTCCGACGTCTCGCACCTCAACCTGCACAAGACGTTCTGCATCCCGCACGGCGGCGGCGGACCCGGCGTCGGCCCCATCGGCGTCCGCGAGCACCTGGCCCCGTTCCTGCCGAACCACCCGCTCCGCGCGGAGGCCGGCCCCGGGACCGGCGTCGGCCCGATCTCCGCGGCCCCGTGGGGCTCCGCGGGCATCCTGCCGATCTCCTGGGCGTACATCGCGATGATGGGCCCCGACGGGCTGCGCGCCGCCACCGAGGGCGCCATCATCGGCGCCAACTACCTCGCCGCCCGGCTCGCCCCGCACTACCCGATCCTCTACACCGGCCGCAACGGCCTCGTCGCCCACGAGTGCATCGCCGACCTCCGCAAGATCACCAAGGAGACCGGCATCACGGCCGAGGACGTCGCCAAGCGCCTCATCGACTACGGCTTCCACGCCCCGACGCTCTCGTTCCCCGTCGCCGGCACCCTCATGATCGAGCCCACCGAGTCCGAGGACCTCGCCGAACTCGACCGCTTCTGCGACGCCATGATCGAGATCCGCCGGGAGATCCGCCGCGTCGCCGAGGGCGCCTACGACCGCGAGGACAACCCCCTCAAGAACGCCCCGCACACCGCCGCCGCCCTCATCTCCGACGACTGGAAGCACCCCTACAGCCGCGAGGCGGCCGCCTACCCCCTCCCCGCCGTGCGCGAGAACAAGTACTGGCCCCCCGTCCGCCGCATCGACCAGGCCTACGGCGACCGCAACCTGGTCTGCTCCTGCCCGCCCCCCGACGCCTACGAGGAGTAAAAGGGGGCTGTATTTCCCCAGGGGGGCGACCCCCTGGAACCCCCGTTGAGCACGGGGCGCCGTTTCCCGATCCGCTGGCGCGTCTCGTGAAACGGCGCCCCGTGCGACGGTTCGTGCGACCTGCGCTCGTTGCACTCGCTCCGGCCGCACGAACCGCGGGTGCTCATTGAGGTGGGTGAGCTGTGCTTTCCCAGGGGTCCCTGGAAGCCCCGTTGCGCTTGCTGTGACCGGGCAGGTTTCTCGGTGTCGCCGCGGTCGCCCCGCTCGCCGGGGCGGGGCTGAAATCCGGTCGTGGGATGGGAGCGGCGGGCCAATTTGTGATCTTGGTGGGGGTTTCTGGGTGTCGTCGCGAGACGCGGGGGTGCCGGCTCGCTAGGCTCTGGGCGGACCCCGACCTCCAGAGGGCGAGAGACCGATGAGCGAGTCACCGGAGCGCGTGTCCGACGACCCGGCGCAGGTGTGCGAGGAGGCCCGGAACCTCGCGGAGAACGGCGAGGCCGAGCGGGCGGCGGTGCTGTTCGAGGAGGTGCTCGCCCGGGGCGACACGGACTGCAGGGCGCAGGCCGCCCTCGGTCTCGCGGTCGTGCTGGACGACTCCGGCGACGTGGAGCGGGCGCGCGAGGCGGACCGGACCGCGATCGCCACCGGCGACCCGGAGTACGGGCCGCGCGCCGCGTATCATCTGGCCCTCACGTACGAGCGGGCCGGTGAGCAGAGCCTGGCCGCGCCCGCCTGGCGGGTGGTGGTCGACTTCGGCAACGCGGCGTACCTTCCGCCCGCCCATCTCGCGCTCGCCCGGATCGCCGACGACGCCGGCGAGTTCGACACGGCGCGGGAGCACTGGGAGGCGGCGGTCGCCACCGGCGACCCCGAGTACGGGCCGCCCGCCGCGCACGACCTCGCGCAGCGGCTGCTGGAGCGCGGTGACCCGGCGCGCGCCCAGCGGGTCCTGACCGCGGGGCTCAAGCTGATCGACCGGGCCACCGCCCCGTACGCGTACGCCCGGCTCGCCGTCGCGCTCGGGATCTCCTACCTCGACCAGGCGATCGGCGCGTTCGGCGCGGCGCTGGGGGAGGAGCCGCCCGACGCGGAGGTGGGGCCGCTGGCCACCGAGCTGCTCGCGCGGACGCTGCCGCTGCGGGGCCGCGCCGCCGAGGCCGGCGAGGTGTGGCGGCGCGGGCTCGCCGACCCGGGTATCGCGGGGCAGGTCCGGGCCCGGCTGCGCCGGGACTTCGGCGAGGACGGCGACCCCGCCGACCTGTGGTGGGAGCCGGTCCTGGAGGAGGCCGCGGCGGACGGGACGCTCCCGGCGCTCACCGGCGAGGCGTTCGGCGCCCTCGACCACATGTACGCGCTGCTCGCCGTCCGGTACGCGGACGACCCGGCGGAACGGCACCCCGGCGAGACGCACGAGGTGCTCGGAAGGGCGGTGCGGGTCCCGGACGGCTACCCCTGGGGTCCGCTGCTGCACGAGAGCTTCGCCGAGCGGCTCCGCCTCGCCATGGGCGGGCCCGGCGCCTGATCGCCCCGCAGCCCGTCGGCCGGAGCCCGGTCAGCCGGCGATGGCGCGCTCGGCGATCACCTTCGTGATGCGGGCGCGGACGAGGTACTCGGTGGGGACGGCGTTGCGCGCCCCGAACTCCTCGGCCTGGGCGGCGCCCATGTAGCGGCCGCCGATGACGGTGGCCCAGCGGCGCATCTCGTCCAGGTCCTCGACGAGGGCAGCCTCGGCCTGGAGCTGCACGTAGGAGAACGGCGGCGCCTGGTCGTCCACGCAGATCGACAGGCGCGGGTCGCGGGCCAGGGCGCGGCCCTTGACGGTCTCGCGGCCGGTGTTGAACACCACGTCGTCCCCGTCGAGGACGAACCAGATCGGCGTGACGTGCGGAGAACCGTCCCTGCGGGTAACGGCGGCCTTGCCGGTGCGGGTGCCCTCGGACACGAAGGCGCGCCATTCGCTCTCGGTCATCTGCTCCATACCTTGCAGTCTGCCGCACCGGTCGCCCGATGGTGGGGCTACGGTGAGCGGCATGGAGATCGTGACGGCGCACGGGCCCGCGCGGGTGGCGCTGGACGTGGCCGCCGCCCCGGCGTTCCTGCTCGTGCTGACGCACGGGTCGAACGGGGGAGTGGACGCGCCCGACCTGCTCGCCGTCCGGGAGACCGCGCTGGGCCTCGGCGGCGCCGTCGCGCGGGTGACGCAGCCGTTCCGGCTCGCCGGCCGCCGCGCGCCGGGGCCGGCGGCCAAGCAGGACGAGGCGTGGCTGGAGATCGTCGGCCGGGTCCGGGAACGGGCGGGGGACGTCCCGCTCGTGCAGGGCGGCCGGAGCAACGGCGCGCGCGTCGCGTGCCGGACGGCGCGGGCGGCGGGGGCGGTGGGCGTCCTGGCGCTGGCGTTCCCGCTGCACCCGCCGCGCGACCCGGCGAAGAGCCGGGCGGACGAGCTGCGTTCTGCGGGGGTGGAGGTTCTCGTGGTCAGCGGGGACCGCGACCCGTTCGGCGTCCCGGCCGCCGTGGACGCGGCGCACGTCGAGGTGCTGGCGGGGGAGCGGCACGACCTGAACCGGGACCCCGCCGCGGTCGGGAGGGCGGCGGAGCCGTGGCTGCGGAGATGGGCGGCCCGTCCGGTGCGGACGGGCGGCGGCGGGTAGCGGGTTCGGTGGATCTGCTCCGGGCCCGGTGCGGGCCCGGATGCGGTGGGTGGGCGGCCGTGCCCCCGAGGATGATCATCCGTTCGAACTAGTCCCCCGTGGAGACCGTTCAGGCGGCGGACGGAGCCTGCAGGTCCGTCGGCCGGTGCGGTGCGATGACTCCCCCGTCGGGCAGCAGCTCACCGGTGTCCTCGAAGAGCACGACGCCGTTGCACAGCAGGCTCCACCCCTGCTCGGGGTGCGAGGCGAGCGTCCGGGCGGCGTCGCGGTCGGGTGCGTGGTGCGAGGGACAGGGCGGCTGGTGCGGGCACATGGTGTGCCTCCGGTCTCGGTCACTGGTCGGTCGTGGTGCTTTCCTTTATTGACGCACCCAAGTGTGAAGCGGTTCGCCATCACCGGCCATAGCCCGTTGGGACGGTTGTCCGTTGGTCCTGCGGTACCGGAAACCTGTGACCCCGCTCACCCTGAGGTGCCAGGCATAGCGTCTCTCTCCGACGTAACGGACGAAGAACGACACGCCGACGGGACGGGAAACCGTCACGATCTCCGGCCGGACGACCCGTCCTCCGCCGGGCCGGGCCCCGCCGGGCCGGTCAGCGGACACCGCCGATGACGAGGTCGAGTCCGGCGTCGAATCGGGCGTCCCAGTCGACCGCGCGGTCCGCGCCGTCCTCGCGGGTGTCGCGGACCTCCAGCGCGGCGTGGCCGATGACGTAGCCGAGCAGGGTGTGCGCCGCGACCGCCGCCGTGTCGTCCGCGACGCCGCCGCGGCGGAGGACCTCCCGCAGCGACCCGGCCGTGGTGGCGAGCGCGGCCGGGTTGCGGCGGGTGACGAGGAGGGGCAGGACGCCGGCGTGCGCCAGCAGCCGCGCGCGGTAGCCGGCCGCCCAGGTGCGCAGGACGTCCCGCCAGTTCGCGGCCGCCGCGCCGGCCGCCTCCGCGGGGGCGGAGGCGACGTGGGTGACGAGCCCGTCGAGGAGCTGCTCCTTGCCGCGGGGGAGGTGGTGGTAGATCGCCATCGCCTCGACCTCGAGCGCGTCGCCGAGCCGGCGCATGGTGAGCCGGCCGAGGCCCTGGCCGTCGACGATCCGCAGGGCGGCCTCGATGATGCGTTCGGTGGACAGTGGCGTGCGGTGCTGGGCGTTGATGCTGGGCTGCCTGACCATGAGCACTGACCTTACTGCGTAAAGGGCCGAAGCCGGGTGTCCGCGGCCACGACACGCCCGCGACCCGCGTACCCTGGCCTCGACCTGATGTCGAAGACCGCCGAGGGAGTACCACCATGCCGCTGGGCCGACGGGTGAGCAAGGACGTCGCGGAGCCGTACGAGGCCGACCGGCGGCTGGCGGACGAGTACGAGGCGCGGCTGGCGGCGGCCGCCGAGGCGGAGCGGGTGCTGCGGGACGCGCAGGGGGAGGACGTCCCCGAGCCGGAGCTGCGCGAGCTGACGGTCGCGTTCGACAAGGCGCTGACGTCGGCGCTGGCCGCGGCGGAGGCGGCCGAGCGGGTCGCGATGGGCCCGAAGGCGTACTCGACCGACGAGCAGGACGCCGCGACCCGCCGGGCCGCGGAGATCAGTGCCCGGAAGGCCAAGGCGCGCCCGTCGGTGCGTCCGTGGACGGACGAGGTCGACCGGCTGCGCACGGCCCGCGAGGTGCACCGGTTCGGTTACCGGCCGCGGCCGGGCGTGCTCGCCTGAGCCGCCCGGACAGGTGACGACACAGCGTCACCGGGTGGCACCGGCCACCGAACTTTGAGAGTCTGCCCACTCGGGGAACGCCGGGGGAGCCCCGCGCCGCATGTCGCGACATCGCGACGGGCGCGGCCGCGCCCCGGCGGAGCGGGCACACGGTGCTCTGGACGCGGGGGGAAGTCACGTGGAGCGCACGCCACCGGACCGGTGCCGCGTTCTCGAGTGCTATCAGGACGGGGTGCGGGCGATCCGGGGGCTGGCGGAGCGGGTCACCGACTGGGAGGCGCCGACGCCGTGCCCGGACTGGCGGCTGATCGACCTGGCCGGGCATCTGCGGTGCGTCGCGGAGAACTTCCTGGAGTACCTCCAGGACGCGCCCGACAGCAGGCTGGCCACCCTGTTCGCCCGGGACGCCGCGGCCGCGGTGCTGATCAGGCAGCAGGCGCGGCAGAACGCGGCCGAGCTGGCGGTGCTGCCGCCCGAGCCGGGACCGGCCAGGATCATGGCGTTCGGGGTGTCGGCCGGGGCGTACGCGGACCTGATGCCCGACATGTGGGACCGGACGCACCTGATCTACCGGGGCACGAAGTACACCGTCGGCGACCACGCGGGCGCGGCCTGTGTGGAGTGGCATCTGCACGCCTGGGACATGGCGCGCGCCATGGGGGAGAGGTACCAGCCGCGCGATCCGGACCTGCTGGTGTCGGCGTGGCACTGGGGGGTGCCGCACCTGCCGCTGGCGTCGGGCGACCCGTGGGAGTCGGTGCTGCGGTCGTCGGGCCGGTCGCCCGGCTGGCCCGGGCGCTGCGACCGGCCGGGACGGCGGGCGGCCCGGCGGCGGTGACGCCGGCCCGCGCGTGCGGGCCCGGCCGGCTTCACAGGCGGCTCCCATCGCGTGTGCGCTCGATGTTGCACGCAGTGCACAGGATGCGACAGGGCCCGTAACCCGGTGTTCCTAGCTTCTCGGTTGTCCGCGGCCTCCGGGTCCGCGGACGCGGTCCGTTCCGACACACCGAGGAGACACCCCATGACGTTGCTCACCGACGAGACCGGCCGGCGAGGGGAGACCGCCGGGCGGCGCGGCCGGTGGATCGACCGGTGGGAACCGGACGACGACGCCTTCTGGGCCGAGACCGGGCGCGGGGTGGCCGCCCGCAACCTGGTGTTCTCGATCGTCACCGAGCACCTCGGCTTCTGCGTGTGGCTGCTGTGGAGCATCGCCGTGCTCTACCTGGCCGACAACGGGACGGCTCTGTCGGTGGGCCAGGTGCTGTGGCTGACCACACTGCCCAACCTCACGGGGGCGGCGCTCCGCATCCCCTACACCTTCGCGCCGGCGCGGTTCGGCGGGCGCAACTGGACGGTCGTCAGCGCGCTGCTGCTGCTCCTGCCGTGCGCCCTGTTCGTCTACGCGATCGAGAACCCCGGCCTGCCGTTCTGGGCGCTGCTGCTCATCGCCGCCGTCACGGGTCTGGGCGGGGGCAACTTCGCGTCCTCGATGTCGAACATCACGCACTTCTATCCGACCGACAAGCAGGGCCTGCCGCTCGGCCTCAACGCCGCCGGCGGCAACGTGGGGGTCAGCGTGACGCAGCTGACCATGCCGCCGCTGATCGCGGCGTTCGGCCTGGTCGCGCTCGGCTGGGTGTGGATGCCGCTCGTGCTGGCCGCCGCGGCCGGGGCGTACCTGTTCATGAACAATCTGACGGGGGCGGCGCAGGCCTACACCCTGCGGGAGATGGGGCGGATCTCCACGCGCCCGCACACGATCGTGATGTCGGTGCTGTACATCGGGACGTTCGGGTCGTTCATCGGCTACTCCTTCTCGTTCGGCGTCCTGATCAAGACGCAGTTCTCCGGCGTCCAGGCGTCCGACTACATCTGGCTCGGCGCCCTGGTGGGCTCGGCCGCCCGCCCGCTCGGGGGCTGGCTGGCCGACAGGTTCGGCGGCACGGTGGTCACCTTCTGGAACTTCCTGGCCATGGGCCTCGGCGTCGTGGCCGTCTGGGCCGCGGTGGAGGCCGCGTCCTGGCCGCTGTTCCTCGGGGCCTTCCTGTGGGTGTTCGCCACGACGGGCGTGGGCAACGGCTCGACGTTCAAGATGATCCCGGCGATCTTCAAGGTCCGGACACTGGCGGGACTGGACGCCGGTGACGAGAACGCGGTGCTGCGGGCGCGGCAGGCCGCCCGCAGGGACGCCTCCGCCGCGATCGGCCTCATCTCCGCCGTCGGGGCGTTCGGCGGCGTCCTGATCCAGCAGACGTTCCGCGTCTCGCTGGAGCGCACGGACGGGATCGGCGCCGCGCTGATCGTCCTGGCGGCCTTCTACGGTGTCTGCGTCGTGCTCACTTGGACCGCGTACATGCGCCGCGCGGGCACCGGGCGGGCACGCGCCAGCCTCGCCGACGCGGGCGTGTGACGCCGGGGCGGGCTACCCACCGGCCGCGCCGCGGCCCGCCCGGTGGGTAGCCCGCCCCGACACGGGTAGGAGCAGGCCGCGAGGCGACGGAGGCAACGAGAGGAACAGGAGCGATGGCGACCTGCGAAGTCTGCGGCAACGACTACGACATGTCCTTCGAGGTGCACGCGCAGGGCGAGGTGCACACGTTCGACTCGTTCGAGTGCGCGATCACCCGGATGGCGCCTGTCTGCGAGCACTGCCAGTGCCGGATCATCGGGCACGGCGTGGACGTGGACGGGCATTTCTACTGCTGCGCGCACTGCGCCCGCGCAGCCGACCCGGAGCGCGGGCGGCAGGCCAGGGACGCGGTGCCGGCCTGAGGAACGCGGGCCGGCCTCGTGGGCATCCACCCGGACGGTCGGCCCCGCGGACCGAGGGCCGTCCGGGCGGGCCGGTCAGCCGAGGGGGGCGCCGAACGGCTGCTCGCGGCCGTCCTCCAGGTAGACGGTGCGGCCCGCGGCCATGGCCCGCAGGCTGGGGTCCATCCGGCGCGCCACGTGCGGCGGCGCCAGTTCGGGGATCTTCTCCGGGGCGACGAGGATGTGGTCGGACAGCTCCTCGGGCGGCAGCCGGATGCCGGCGATCTCCTCGCCGGTGATCGTGCCGCCGAACACGAACACGTTGACCGAGTCGACGCCGTCGGCGCGCGGGGAGCCCCAGTCGACGCAGGCGAGGCCGTCCAGGCGGGGGACGAGCCCGAGTTCCTCCATGCACTCGCGGACGCAGGCCGACAGGGGGGACTCGTCGGCCTCGATGACGCCGCCGGGAAGGTACCAGCCTTCGCTGTAGGTGGGCTTCACCAGCAGGACCCGCCCGAGGTCGTCCAGGAGGAGCGCCGCCGCGGCGCCGCGGGAGCGCGGCAGTGAGGCGTAGTAAGCAAGGTCGGGCATGTACCGAGATTAGGCGTGATCATCGCCTCGCCGCCGGGGCGGGGCGGCGGCCGGGGCCGCTTCCGTTCGGAAGATCACCACGCCGCCGTGAATCCGTTCGAGAACCGGGTGAACGGCGACGAAACGGCCATGACCGGGGTCGACAACGCTTGACATGGGCTCGTCAAGGCCGTCCGGCACCGGGTGAACGCGCGCCGTGAACCGCATTTAACGCCCGGGTCACATCGGGGACCCGCCCGCGAAACGGCGCCCGCCGAGTCTCGGGGGCATGATGGGGACTCCTGTGCACTGTCCGTACTGCGCCCTGCAATGCGGCATGACCCTGACCCGGGACGCCACGGGACCGGGCGGGACCGCGCTGCGGGTGACGCCGCGCGACGACGTGCCCGCCAACCGGGGCGGCCTGTGCCAGAAGGGCTGGACGGCCGCGGAACTGCTCACCGTCCCGGACCGGCTGACCGCGCCCCTGATGCGCCGCCGCCGGGACGCGCCGCTGGAGCCCTGCACGTGGGACGAGGCGCTCGACCGCGTCGCGGGCGAGGCCGCGCGGCTGCGGGCGCTGCACGGCGCGGACGCCGTCGCGGTGTTCGGCGGCGGCGGGCTGACCAACGAGAAGGCGTACCAGCTCGGCAAGTTCGCCCGGATCGCGCTCGGCACCTCGCAGATCGACTACAACGGCCGGTTCTGCATGTCGTCGGCCGCGGCGGCGTCGGGCCGGGCGTTCGGCATGGACCGGGGGCTGCCCGGCCCGGTCACGGACCTCGCCGCGTCGGGCGCCGTGCTGCTCGCCGGGGGCAACGTCGCCGAGACGATGCCGCCGTTCATGCGGCACCTGACCGAGATGCGCGAGGGCGGCGGCGCGCTCATCGTCGTGGACCCGCGCCGCACCGCCACGGCACGCCGGGCCGACCTGCACCTGCAGCCCGCGCCCGGCACCGACATCGCCCTCGCCAACGGGCTGCTGCACCTGGTGATCGCCGAGGGCCTGGCCGACGAGGACTACATCGCCGCCCGGACCACCGGGTTCGGCGCCGTCCGGACGGTCGTGAACGCCTACTGGCCCGGCCGGGTCGAGCGGATCACCGGCGTGCCCGTCCCGCTGCTGCGCGAGGCCGTCCGGCTGCTGGCCCGCGCGCCCCGCGCCCACGTCCTGACCGCGCGGGGCGCCGAGCAGCACGCCCGCGGCACCGACATGGTCGGCGCGTTCATCAACCTGGCGCTCGCGCTCGGGCTGCCGGGCCGCGCGGGCTCCGGCTACGGGTGCCTGACCGGGCAGGGCAACGGGCAGGGCGGCCGCGAGCACGGGCAGAAGGCCGACCAGCTTCCCGGCTACCGCCGGATCGACGACCCGGCGGCGCGCGCCCACGTCGCGGACGTGTGGGGCGTCGACCCGGACGACCTGCCGGGGCCGGGGCGCTCGGCCTACGAGCTGCTGTCGGCGCTGGGCACCGCCGGGGGGCCGCGGGCGCTGCTGCTCTTCGGCTCCAACCCGGTGGTGTCGGCGCCGCGCGCCGCGGCCGTGGAGGACCGGCTCGGCGCCCTCGACCTGCTGGTGGTGGCCGACTTCGTGCCCTCGGAGACCGCGCGGCGCGCCGACGTGGTGCTGCCGGCGGCGCAGTGGGCCGAGGAGTCCGGGACGATGACGAACCTGGAGGGACGGGTCCTGCGGCGGCGCCGGGCCGTCCCGCCTCCGGACGGCGTCCGCACCGACCTGGAGATCATCGCCGCGCTCGCCGGCCGGCTCGGGGCGCCGGGAAAGTGGAGCACCGACCCGGCGGAGGTGTTCGGGGAGCTGCGCCGCGCCAGCGCGGGCGGCGCCGCCGACTACTCCGGCATCACCTACGAGCGGATCGAGGCGGAGGGCGGGGTGTTCTGGCCCTGCCCGGCGGAGGACCACCCCGGCACCCCGCGGCCCTACCTCGACCGCTTCCCCACCCCGGACGGGCGTGCCCGGTTCGTCCCCGCCGAGCACCGCGGTGCCGGCGAGGACGTGGACGCCGACTACCCCGTCCGCCTGACCACCGGGCGCGTCCTGGCGCAGTACCAGTCCGGCGCGCAGACCAGGCGCGTCGCCGCGCTGGCCGAGGCCGCCCCGGAGCCGTTCGTCGAGGTGCATCCCGACCTGGCCGGGCGGCTCGGCATCGAGGACGGGGCCCGGGTCCGGGTGGCGAGCCGCCGCGGGGCCGTGACCGTCCGGGCGCGGCTCACCCGCGACATCCGCCACGACACGGTCTTCATCCCGTTCCACTGGCCGGGGGAGGGCCGCGCGAACCTGCTCACCAACCCCGCCCTGGACCCCGTGTCGCGGATGCCGGAGTTCAAGGTCTGCGCCGTCCGGCTGGAACCCGACGTCCCCCCGGCGGCGTGAGCGCCTTTTAACACGCCGGTGACAATGGGGACCCAATCGCGAAACGGCCCCTGCCGAGGATCAGTCCATGAACGCCGGCGCCGCGCGCGGGACCCGGCCGGTACCGCCACCCGGTACCGACGCGGGACCGAGCCGCGGGGCGCCGGTGACCATGACCCGCCAGGAGGTTGCCGCGCGATGACCACGACACCCGAAGCGACGATCACGAGGGGCCCGGCCGTCCGGCCCGCCGCCGGGCCCGGGCTCCGCTGGTCCGACATCTGCTCCTACGCCGGGCTGACCCCCGAGCGCGGCGCGTGCGCGATGGTCGACGGGACGCAGGTGGCGGTCTTCCGCACCTTCGACGGCGCCGTGTACGCGCTGTCGAACCTCGACCCCTTCAGCGGCGCCCACGTGCTGTCGCGGGGGATCCTCGGCACCCGCGACGGCGCGCCGACCGTCGCGTCCCCCATGTACAAGCAGGTGTTCGACCTGCGGACCGGGGTGTGCCTGGACGATCCGAGGGTGGCCGTCCCGGCCTTCCCGGTCCGCCGCGCCGGCGACCGGGTGGAGGTGGCGCTCCCCGATGAGCACCGGCAATGAGCCGCTGGCCGGGTTCGCCGTCGGCGTGACCGCGGCCCGCCGCCACGAGGAGCTCGCCACGCTCCTGGAACGGCGCGGCGCCCGGGTCGTGCTCGCCCCCGCCATCCGCCTCGTCCCGCTCGCCGACGACGCCGAGCTGCTGGAGGCCACCCGGGCATGCGCCGAAGGCCCCCTGGACCACGTCGTCGTCACGACCGGGATCGGTTTCCGCGCCTGGCTGGAGGCGGCCGACGGGTGGGGGATGCGCGACGCCGTCACCGCCCGGCTGGCCGAGACGGGGATCGTGGCGCGCGGCCCCAAGGCGCGCGGCGCGATCCGCTCGGCGGGCCTGCGGGAGAGCTGGTCGCCGGAGTCGGAGGAGTGCGCCGAGGTGATCCGGCACCTGCTGCGGGAGGACCTGACCGGCGCGCGGGTGGCCGTGCAGCTGTACGGGGAACGGGAGCCGGAGCTGACCGGGGCGCTGCGCGCCGCGGGCGCCGAGGTCATCGAGCTCCCGGTGTACCGGTGGTCGCGGACCGAGGATCCCACGCCGCTGCGCCGGCTCGTCGGGCAGGCCGTGGCGGGCACGGTCGACGCGGTCACGTTCACCAGCGCCGCCGCGGTGGCCGCGACGCTCGCCGTCGCCGCCGAGGACGGGCTGGAGGAGCCGCTGCTGGACGCCATGCGCTCCCAGGTGGTGGCGGCGTGCGTCGGGCCGGTGACCGGCCGGGCGCTGACCGGGCGCGGTGTCCCGACCGTCCAGCCGGAGCGGGCCAGGCTCGGCGCGCTCGTGCGGACCCTGGTGTCGGAGCTGCCGCGCCGCAGGTCGCGCCGGCTGTCGGTGCGCGGGTTCTCCCTGGAGCTGCGCGGGCACGCCGTCGTCCTGGACGGGCAGTTGCGGCCGATCGCGCCGGCGCCGATGGCGATCCTGCGGGCGCTCGCGCGGCGTCCCGGGCACGTGGTGTCGCGGGCGGAGCTGTGCGGCGTGCTGCCGGGCCGCCTCGTCCCCGGCGGCGCGGCGGCCAGGGACGGGTGGACGCGGGAGGCGCGCCTGCGGGAGGCCCGCCCGCAGGCCGACGAGCACGCGGTGGAGATGGCCGTGGCGCGGCTGCGCCGGGGCCTGGGACGGCCCGGGATCGTGGAGACCGTCGTCAAGCGCGGCTACCGGCTGGCGTGCGACCCGCGCCTTGCGGACCGGCTCGCGGCGGGCGCCGGTGGCTGACCGCCGCGCCCGCCCGCCGGCGCCCGCGCTGCTGGCCGTCGCGCACGGCACCCGGGACCCGGCGGGGCCCGCCGCCGTCCGGGACCTGCTCGCCCTGGTCCGGGCCCTGCGGCCGGGCCTGCGGGTCGCCGAGTCCTACGGCGAGCTGTCGGCGCCGTCGCTGGAGGACGCGGCGGCCCGGCTGGGCGGGCACGGGGCCCCGGTGGTCGTGGTGCCGCTGCTGCTGGCGCGCGGCTACCACGCGCTGGTCGACGTCCCGGAACGGGCGGGGCGGCTCCTGCCGGGGGCGGTGACCGCCCGGCCGCTCGGCCCGGACGCCCTGCTCGCCGGTGCGCTCGCCGACCTGCTCGCCGGCCCGCCCGCCGCGGCGGGCGGTGCGGCGGCGGGGCCGCCGCACCCCGTGCTCCCGCTGCGCCCGGCGGACACCGTGGTCCTCGGCGCGGCGGGGTCCGCCGACCCGGCGGGCATCGCCGACGTGCGGGCGGCGGCGCGGCTGCTCGCACGTCGGCTGCGCCGGCGCGTCCCGCACGGGTTCGTCGCCGCGGGCGGGCCGCCGCTGGACGCGGTGGTCGCCGGGCTGCGCCGCGCGGGCGCGGGACGCGTCGCCGTGGCGTCCTACCTGCTGGCCCCCGGCCGCTTCCACGACCGGATCGCGGCGTGCGGCGCCGATGCCGTCACCCCGCCGATCGGCGCGCACCCGGCCGCGGCCCGCCTCGTCCTGCGCCGCTACGACGAGGCCCGGGCGCGGCTGGCGGCCGCCGCCGCGGTGTCCTGACCCTGCCTGGCCCTCCCCGGGGATGCCGGAGAATGGGGCGTATGCTCCAACCCGGAGGGGAGGCCCATGCCGGACGGGGAACCGGCCGTCGAGGTCGACGGCCTGAGCAAGAGGTTCGGCGACGTGGAGGCCGTGCGCGGGATCGAGTTCACCGTGCGCCCGGGGGAGATCTTCGGTTTCCTCGGCCCGAACGGCGCGGGCAAGTCCACCACGATCAACATGCTCTGCACGCTGCTGCGGCCCAGCGGTGGCCGCGCGCTGGTGGCCGGGCACGACGTGGTCCGCGAGCGCGACGCCGTCCGCCGCAACATCGGCCTGGTGTTCCAGGACACGACCCTCGACGGCTACCTGTCGGGCGAGCAGAACCTGCGCTTCCACGCCGAGCTGTACGGGGTGCCGCGGCCGGTCGTGGGCGAGCGCATGCGGCAGGTGCTGGAGATGGTCGGGCTGTGGGACCGGCGCGGCGACCTGGTGCAGAACTACTCCGGCGGCATGAAGCGGCGCCTGGAGATCGCCCGCGGGCTGCTGCACTCCCCGCGCGTGCTGTTCCTGGACGAGCCGACCGTCGGCCTGGACCCGCAGACCCGGGCGTCGATCTGGGACTACATCCGCCAGCTCAAGGACGCCGAAGAGATCACGATCTTCATGACCACCCATTACATGGACGAGGCCGAGTTCTGCGACCGGATCGCCATCATGGACTCGGGGACGATCGTCGCGCTGGACACCCCCGAGTCGCTCAAGGCCGGCATCGGCGAGGACCGGATACGCATCCAGACCTCCGACGACGAGGCCGCGATCGCCGCGCTGGAGAAGCGGTTCGGCCTGCCGGCCGTGGTGTCCGAGGGCGCCGTGACGTTCTCGGTGGCGGCCGGTGAGGAGTTCGTCCCGCGCCTGTTCGCGGAACTGGGCGTGCCGATCCGGTCGGTGCACGTGTCCCGCCCGTCCCTGGACGACGTGTTCATGTCCTTCACCGGCACGACGATCCGGGACGCCGAGGCCGGGGCGGGCGACCGCAACCGCATGACGATGCGCGCGATGAGGAGATGACCGTGCCGAGTTCCTCCGGTGCGAGCCCCGGCGGGCGGGCCGGTCCGGTCGCCGACGTCGTCCGGGTCCGGGTGCCCGAGCCGGGCCTGCGGCAGGACCTGCGCGCGGTGAAGATCGTCCTGCACCGGGAGCTGCTGCGGTTCTGGCGCGACAAGCTGCGGATGGTCTCCGGGCTGGTCCAGCCGGTCCTGTGGCTGCTGGTCATGGGCACCGGGCTGGCCAACCTCATGGCCACCGGGGGAGCGGACGGCGGCGTCGACCTGCGGACGTTCATCTTCCCCGGCGTGTGCGCGATGTCGGTGATGTTCACCGCGATGTTCTCCGCGGGGTCGATCGTGTGGGACCGCGAGTTCGGTTTCCTGCGCGAGATGCTCGTCGCCCCGGTGAGCCGCAGCTCGATCGTCATCGGCAAGTGCATCGGCGGCGCGCTGGTCGCGACGCTGCAGGGCGTGGTGATAGTGGCGCTCGCGGGCCTCGCCGGCGTGCCCTACGACCCGGTGCTGCTGGCCCAGCTGATGGGGATGATGTTCCTCGGGGCGTTCGCGCTGACCGGCTTCGGCGTGATGATGGCCGCCCGGATCACGCAGATGCAGTCGTTCTTCGCCCTGATGCAGATGGCGATGCTGCCGATGATGTTCCTGTCGGGCGCCCTGTATCCGCTGAACGGCCTGCCGGCGTGGCTGAGCATCCTCACCAAGCTGAACCCGCTCACCTACGCCGTGGACCCGATGCGCCGGGCGGTGTTCTCCCGCCTGGACCTGTCGCCCGAGCTGCAGCGGACCTTCAGCTCGGGGGTGACGTGGAACGGGTGGCTCGTCCCGGTCTGGCTGGAGCTCCTCCTCGTCGCGGGCATCGGCGCCGGGCTGCTCGGGGTGGCGATCCTGCAGTTCCGCCACACGGACTGATCCCGTCGCCGCCGGACGGCGGAGGGCCCGCCGAACCTCATCCGGTTCGGCGGGCCCTCCGGTCGTCCGTGTCGTGCCGGGTCAGACGGCGAAGTCCAGCAGGGGGCGTGCGTTGCTGGGGTGCCGCAGCTTCGACAGCGACTCCTTCTCCAACTGGCGGATCCGCTCGCGGGTCAGCCCGAGGGCCTTGCCGATCTCGTCCAGGGTGCGGGGCGTCCCGTCGTACAGCCCGAACCGCATCGCCATGATCTTGGCCTCGCGGGGGGAGAGGATGTCCAGCGTCCGGCGCAGCTGGTCGGCCATCAGCTGCCGGTCGACCAGCTCGGACGCCTCGGGGCTGTCGGTGTCCTCGATGAGGTCGCCGATGCGGGTCTCGCCGTCCTCGCCGATGGTGGAGTCCAGGCTGATCGGCTGGCGGCTGGTGCGCAGCAGCTCGCGGATCTGCTCGGGGCTCCGGTCCAGCTCGGTGGCCAGCTCCTCCGGGGTGGGCTCGCGGCCGAGCCGCTGGTGCATGTCGCGCTCGACGCGGCTGAGCTTGCTCAGCATCTCCAGGACGTGGACGGGCAGCCGGATGGTGCGGGCCGAGTCGGCGAAGCCGCGCTGTATGGCCTGCCGGATCCACCACATCGCGTACGTGGAGAACTTGTAGCCCTTGGAGTAGTCGAACTTCTCGACCGCGCGGATCAGGCCGAGGTTGCCCTCCTGGACGACGTCCAGCAGGGACAGGCCCCGGTCGGAGTACTTCTTGGCGACCGACACCACGAGCCGGAGGTTGGCCTCCAGCATGTGCGCCTTGGCGCGGCGGCCGTCCGCGGCGACCCACTCCAGGTCGGCGCGCATGCCGGGGGAGTGGTCCCCGGTCTCCAGCTTGTGCTCGGCGTACAGGCCGGCCTCGATCCGCTTGGCGAGGTCGACCTCCTGCTCGGCGGTGAGCAGCTGGCGGCGCCCGATGGCCTTGAGGTAGGTGTGGACCGAGTCGCCCATCGTGGTGGAGTGGTCGTCCAGGTCCGTGGTCTCGGGCTCCGCGGCCTCGACCTCGGTGACCTCGAAGCCCTCGTCGGCTGCGGCGCCCCCGGTGGTGCTCGCGCTCACGCGCTCACCGGCCGCCTTGGCGCCCGTCTTCCGGGGGGCGCGCTTGGCGGTGCCCGACCTCACCGTGGCGGATTTCACAGTGCCGGAGCTCACGCCGGATTTCACGGTGCCGGATGCGGCCTGGGCGGGGTCCCCTCCGTTGTGGTCGGCGGCCGCGGCCATCTTGCGGACGGCGTCGGACTCGCCGGCGAGGTTGATGCCGGCCTCGGACAGCTCGCGCAGGATGGAACGGCCCTGCGCGGGGCTGATGCCGGCGGTCTCGAAGGCCCCCCTCACTTCGTCGAGTGAGAGGCGCCCTTGGGCACGGCCACGCTGGAGGAGGTCGTCGAGCGCGGGGCCCGCCGACTCCGTGAGCGGGGTCTCGACGGCGCTTCGCGGCATGGGGACACCCCTCTCCCTTCGGTGTGTGAGTGCGGCGCGGATTGTCGATACCTGGTGGCGCACGCACTTAACGGAACGTCGCACGGCCGGGTTCTTGTTCCCGGCGCCGTCGGGGAGCGGCGGTCCGCGGGGGAGCGATCCAAGACGCCGTGATACCCGCACAGGGGCGTTCACACTGTCCGGCGTCATCCGGCCGTACCTTACTACGTAAAGGCCCGGGGCCGGTGTGTTGTCAGGATATAGGGGTAACGAGGCGCGCGCGGTCGGGCTTCCCAGACGCCAGCAAAGGGATGGCCTCCACCAGTTCCAGCTCGTGGGGCGCCGCGTACGCGGGCATCGTCTCGCGGACGAGGGCCCGCAGCTCGCGGAGGCCCGGCGGTGCGGGCGCGCCGGGGGAGGGGACCACGACGGCGGTGACGCGCTCGCCCCATTCGGGGTCGGGACGCCCGACCACCACCACGTCGCGGACCGCCGGGTGGCGGGACAGGGCGGCGGCGACCTCGCCCGCCACGACCTTCTCCCCGCCGGTGTTGATCACGTCGTCGACCCTGCCGCGGACCCGGAGCCGGCCCTCCTCCAGGGCGCCCAGGTCGTTGGTGACGAACCACTCGCCGTCCATGGCGGCGGCGGTGTCGGCGGGCCGCAGCCGGTAGCCGGTGAACAGGGACGGGCCCGCCAGGCGGATCCGCCCGTCGTCCCCGACCGCGACGCGCATCCCGGGCAGCGGGGTCCCGTCGTAGACGCAGCCCCCGCTGGTCTCGCTCATCCCGTAGGTGGTGAAGATCCGGGCGCCGCGGGCGCGGGCCTCGGCGAGCAGCCCGGGCGCGGCGGCGGCGCCGCCGAGGACGATCGCGCCGGTGCGCGACAGGTCGGTCCCGGCGTCCAGCAGGCGGCGCAGCTGCGTCGGCACCAGCGAGACGTGGGCGCCCTCCGCGCGGGCGACGGCGGCGGGGTCGAAGCGCGGCGTGATGACCGGGTCGCTCCCGGCGACGAGGGAGCGGACGAGGACCTGGACGCCGGAGATGTGGCTGGTGGGGACGCAGCACAGCCACCGGTCGCCGGGCGCGGCGCCGATGCGGGTGAGGGTGCCGGCGGCGGAGTGCCGCAGCGCGGTGCCCGGCAGCTCCACGAACTTGGGCGTGCCCGTGGAGCCGGAGGTGGCGATCAGCACGGCGGTGCCGTCCGCGACGGGCGCGTGCCCGCCGCGGGGGGTGTGCCGGACGAGTCCGTCCGGCGTCTCGATCGCGTCGGGGGCCAGGGCGTCCAGCAGGCCGTGGAACGCGGGCCTCGGCAGATCGGGGGAAAGGGGGCAGATCGCCGGGCCGCCGTCGAGGGCGTCCGCGAGGGCGCGCAGCAGGCGGGGCCCGGACGGCAGAACGGCGGCGTGCAGCGGGCGATCCATGATCTCATCAGGGTAGACGACCCCGCTGAACGCGTTCGAATCCCGGGCGGGTTGAATGGGACCCGCGGCCCGCGGACCCCGCCGGCGCGGTCGCCCCCAGGGGAGAGGAAGACGTGGAGGAAATGGTCTCGGAGCTGTTCGACGCGGACGCGTGGAAAGAGGTCGAGGGGTTCGGTTTCACCGACATCACCTACCACCGGGCCGTGGACCAGGGCACGGTCCGGGTGGCGTTCAACCGTCCCGAGGTGCGCAACGCGTTCCGTCCCCACACGGTGGACGAGCTGTACCGGGCGCTGGACCACGCGCGGATGTCGAGCGACGTGGGGTGCGTGCTGCTGACGGGCAACGGGCCGTCGCCGAAGGACGGCGTGTGGTCGTTCTGCTCGGGCGGCGACCAGCGGATCCGCGGCAAGGACGGCTACCGCTACGCCGAGGGGGAGACCTCGGAGACGATCGACCCGGCGCGGGCCGGGCGGCTGCACATCCTGGAGGTGCAGCGGCTGATCCGCTTCATGGGCAAGGTCGTCGTCTGCGTGGTGCCCGGCTGGGCCGCGGGCGGCGGGCACAGCCTGCACGTGGTGTGCGATCTCACGATCGCGAGCCGGGAGCACGCGCGGTTCAAGCAGACCGACGCGGACGTGGCGAGCTTCGACGGCGGTTTCGGGTCGGCGTACCTGGCGCGGCAGGTGGGGCAGAAGTTCGCCCGCGAGATCTTCTTCCTGGGCGACACCTACGACGCCGAGGCGGCGCACCGGATGGGCATGGTCAACGCCGTCGTCCCGCACGCCGAGCTGGAGGCGACGGCGCTGGAGTGGGCGCGCAAGGTCAACGGCAAGAGCCCGACGGCGCAGCGGATGCTGAAGTACGCGTTCAACCTGATCGACGACGGCCTGGTGGGCCAGCAGGTGTTCGCCGGGGAGGCGACGCGGCTGGCGTACGGGACCGACGAGGCCGCCGAGGGCCGGGACTCGTTCCTGGAGAAGCGCGATCCCGACTGGTCGCGCTACCCGTGGTACTACTAAATGTCCGAACGCGCGGTGTGATCCGGAATACCGTGATTCGGTGTCGCAGGTCAGGGGGGTCGGGCGGGTGCGGGTCTTCTCCATCCCGATGCGGACGCGGTTCCGCGGTCTCACGCGGCGGGAGGGCGTCCTGGTAGGCGGCCCCGCCGGATGGGGGGAGTTCTCGCCGTTCCCCGAGTACGGCCCGGCCGAGTGCGCCCGCTGGCTCGCCGCCGCCCGGGAGGCCGCCCGCGACGGCTGGCCGGCGCCCGTCCGCGACACCGTCCCGGTGAACGTGACGATCCCGGCGGTCGGCCCGGAGCGGGCGTTCGCGCTGACGAAGGAGTCCGGCTGCCGCACCGCGAAGGTCAAGGTCGCCGAGCGCGGCCAGTCCGACGCCGACGACCTCGCGCGGGTGGAGGCCGTCCGCGACGCGATCGGCCCGGACGGGCAGGTGCGGGTGGACGTCAACGGCGGCTGGGACGTCGACCACGCGGCCCGCATGATCCGCACGCTGGACCGGTGGGAGCTGGAGTACGTCGAGCAGCCCTGCGCGACGCTGGAGGAGCTGGCGCTGGTGCGGCGGCGGGTGGACGTGCCGATCGCCGCGGACGAGTCGATCCGCCGCGCCGAGGACCCGCTGAAGGTGCGGGCGGCGGGCGCCGCCGACGTGGCGGTGCTGAAGGTGCAGCCGCTGGGCGGGGTCGCGGCGGCGCTGCGGGTCGCCGAGGCGTGCGGGCTGCCGGTGGTGGTGTCCAGCGCGGTGGAGACGTCGGTGGGGCTGGCGGCGGGCGTGGCGCTGGCCGCGGCGCTGCCGGACCTGCCGTACGCGTGCGGGCTGGGGACGCTGTCGCTGCTCAAGGGCGATGTGGTCGCCGATCCGCTGGTGCCGGTGGCGGGGGAGATCGCGGTGCGGCGTCCCCCGCTGGACGAGGAGGCGCTGCGCCGCTGGGAGGTGCCCGACGAGCCGCGGTGGCGCGGCCGGGTCGCGGGGGCGCAGCAGCACCTGGGCGGCCCCGAGGTGATCGGGGCGGCGCCGTGAACCCGGCGACCGCGCTCGCGACCGTCCTGGTGGACGAGCTGCAGCGCTGCGGGATGACCGACGCGGTGGTGGCGCCGGGGTCGCGGTCGGCGCCGCTGGCGCTGGCGCTGCACGCCGCCGCGGAGGCGGGGCGGCTGCGGCTGCACGTGCGGATCGACGAGCGGTCGGCGTCGTTCCTCGGGCTCGGCATCGCCAAGCGGTCGGGGCGGCCGGTGGCGCTGGTGTGCACGTCGGGGACGGCGGCGGCGAACTTCCACCCGGCGGTGATCGAGGCGCACGAGTCGGGCGTGCCGCTGATCGTGCTCACCGCGGATCGCCCGCCGGAGCTGCGCGACACCGGCGCGAACCAGACGATCGACCAGGTGAAGCTGTACGGGACGGCGGTGCGGTGGTCCTCCGAGATCGGGGTGCCGGAGAACCGTCCCGGCATGGTGGCGTACTGGCGGTCGCTGGTGAGCCGCGCGTGGGGGCTGGCGCAGGCGCCGTCGCCGGGTCCGGTGCATCTGAACGCGGCGTTCCGGGAGCCGCTGATCCCCGACGGTGACGAGTCGTGGTGCGAGCCGCTCGACGGTGACGCGACGGGCGCGTGGACGAGGGTGCGTCCGGCGACGCCCGGGTCGGTGCTGCACGTTCCGCCGACGCGGCGGGGCGTGCTGGTGGTGGGGGACGGGGCGTCCAACGTCAAGCGGTACGTGGCGGCGGCGTCGATGGCGGGGTGGCCCGTGCTCGCCGAGCCGCAGGGCAACGCCCGTTACGGCGATCACGCGTTGTCTGCGCATCATTTCCTGCTGGGTGTGCCGGAGTTCGTGGAGCGGCACCGTCCGGAGGTGGTGGTGACGCTGGGCAAGCCGGGCCTGTCTCGTCCGCTGCTGTCGCTGCTGCGCCGCGCGGAGGAGCACATCGTCCTGGCGCCCGACCTGGGGCACTGGCCCGATCCGGTGCGGTCGGCGACGCAGGTGGCGCCGGAGGTGGAGATCCCGGTGGTGTCGGGCGACGACGCGTGGCTGAGGTCGTGGCGCGCCGCGGACCGGGCCGCCGCGGCGGCGGTCGACGAGGTCCTGGACGCGGTGCCGGAGGTGAGCGAGCCGCGGCTGGCGCGTGACCTGGTGGCGGCGCTGCCGGGCGGGTCGCTGCTGCTCGCGGCCGCGAGCATGCCGATCCGCGACCTGGACCAGGTGATGCGTCCGCGGCGCGGTATCCGGATCATGGCCAACCGGGGCGCGAGCGGGATCGACGGGCTGGTGTCGACGGCGCTGGGCGCGGCGCTGGCGCACAGCGGCCGTTCGTTCGCGCTGCTGGGCGACCTGGCTTTCCTGCACGACCAGAACGGGTTGATCCTCGGCCCGCGGGACCGGCGGCCCGACCTGACGATCGTCGTGGTCAACAACCAGGGCGGCGGGATCTTCTCGCTGCTGCCGCAGGCGGCGCTGGCGGATCCGTTCGAGCGGGTCTTCGGCACCCCGCACCAGGTGGACCTGGAGTCGGTGGCCGCCGCGCACGGCGTACCGTACCGGCGGCTGGAGGCCGCCGCGGACGTGCCGAAGGCGCTGGTGGGGGAGGGGCTGCGGATCGTGGAGGCGCGCACCGGCCGGGAGGCGAACGCGGTGCTGCACGCCGAGATGCGCAAGGCCGCCCACGCCGCCGTCCGCACCGTCCTGCCCTAGCCGAGCCCGGCCCGCTGCGCCGGCTCCCTGCCCAGCTTTGCTTCACCTTTCAAATTACAATGTAAAGGCACCGGGCGGTGTGCCTCCCATTCCTAACCCCAAACAACACCAGCAGCTAGGGCAAGAGGTGCCTGTCGTAGGCGGTGGCCACCGCGGCGGCTCGGTCGTTGACGTCGAGCTTCGCGTAGATGTGGGTGAGGTGGGTCTTGACGGTGGCCTCGCTGATGAACAGCTCACCGGCGATCTCGCGGTTGCTGGTGCCGCGGGAGACCAGGCGCAGCACCTCCAGTTCCCGGGTGCTCAGGGTGTCGCTGCGGGGGGCGCGCACGCGGGAGACCAGCCGCGAGGCGATGGCCGGTGACAGGACGGAGCGGCCCTGTGCGGCGGCGCGGACGGCGTTGAAGAGGTCGTCGCGGGGTGCGTCCTTAAGGAGGTAGCCGGTGGCGCCGGCCTCGATCGCGGGGATCGTGTCGGTGTCGGTGTCGTAGGTGGTGAGGACGAGGATCCGGCAGGGGAGGCCGCGGCGGCTGATCTCGGTGATGGCCTCGACGCCGTCCCCGCCGGGCATCCGGAGGTCCATGAGGACGACGTCGGGGCGCAGCTCCTCGGCGAGGGCGACGGCCTGGCGGCCGTCCGCGGCCTCGCCGAGGACCTCGAAGCCGCCGGCGGCGGCGAACATGCCGCGCAGGCCGTCCCGGACGACGGGGTGGTCGTCGACGATCAGCAGGGTGATGTCAGGCATGGCGGGTCAACGGTACTGGCGGATCAGCGGTACCCGGGCGGAGACGGCGGTGCCGCGGCCGGGTTCGGATTCGATCTCCAAGGTGCCGGCGACGCGTTCGGCGCGCTCGCGCATGGCGGTCAGGCCGAAGCCGGAGGAGGGCCGGGTGAAGCCGCGGCCGTCGTCGCGGACGTCGAGGGTGACCTCGTCGTCCATGTAGGACAGCGTCACGCCGATGCGGTCGGCGCGGGCGTGGCGTTCGGCGTTGGTGAGGGCCTCCTGGGCGATGCGCAGGAGGGTGGCTTCGAGTTCGCCGTGGAGGGGTTCGGCGGTTCCGGTGACGGTGAGGTGGGCCTTGCCGTCGGTGATCTTCTTGAGGGCTTCGGGGAGCATGTCGTGTTCCAGGTGGGTGGGGGCGAGGTCCTGGACGGAGCGGCGGGCTTCGCGGAGGCTCTCGCGGGCGAGGGCCGTGGCGCGGCGGACGTGTTCGCTGTCCTCGGCGGCCTGGAGCTGGGTGATGATGCCGGTGAGGCCCTGGGCGATGGTGTCGTGGATCTCGGCGGCGAGGCGGCGGCGTTCGTCGCCGATGCCGGCCTCCCGTGCCTGGACGAGGAGCTGGGCCTGCAGGCCGGCGTTCTCGGCGAGGGCCTGTTCGAGGCGGGCGTTGGTGCGTTCGAGTTCGTCGATGGTCTCGGCCTGGAGGCGGCTCTGCTGCTCCTCTCTTTCGGCCATGCGGCCGAAGATGAGGATGAGGCCGCAGTTCAGGACGAAGAGGCCGCCGACGGCGGCGGCCTGGGTGGGGTTCTCGGGTGGGAGGCCGCCCGCCTGGGCGCCGGACATGGTGACCGCCGTGATGAGAAGTCCGGTCATCGCCCAGCGGCCGGTCAGGTAGCGCTGGGAGTCGAAGTATCCGAGGACGGCGTAGATGCAGAAGAAGGGGTTGAGCCAGGAGAGGGTGAAGGCCAGGCCGGTGCGGGTCCAGTAGTAGACGTGGCCGGGGACCTTCTCGGTGAGGTGGAGGGTCTGGAGGGCCAGGACGGTGATGAGGAGGGTCGCGGCGGCCCGCTCTTGCGCGGGCGTCATGACGAGTTCCCGGATGAGCAGGGCCAGGAGGGTGCCGAGGGTCAGCAGGCCGAACGGTCCCCAGCGGTAGAACCGTTCCCACTGCTCCTGGATGGTGGCCATTGGCTAAGTTTCGCCTATTCCCAGCGGAACCAGCGGATGGCGCCGGCGATGAGGAGGGCGGCCCAGGCGGCGGTGACGCCGAGGTGGGCCGATGCGGGCCAGCCGCCTTCGGTGGCCTGGTTGAGCGCCTGGGACGCGGCGCCGAAGGGGAAGTACTCGACGATGCGCTGCAGGAGTTCGGGCATGGCCTGGACGGGGACCCAGACGCCGGCGAGGAACATCATCGGGAAGAAGACGATCGTGCCGGCGACGTTGGTGGCCTTGGCGGTGGGGGTGACGGCGGTGACGGCGGAGCCCAGGGCGAGGGCGCTGAGGGCGGCGAGCAGGAGGGCGAGGAGGTAGCCGGGCGGGTGGCCGGGCAGGTCCACGCCGAAGGCGAGCCGTCCGGTGGCGATGGCGAGGAGCGCGGAGAGGAGGGCGGCGGCGAAGTGCAGGGTGATCTGGGCGGTGAGCAGGGCGGCGGGGCGGACGGGTGTGGTGGACATGCGGCGCAGGATGCCGCGTTCGCGGTAGCCGGACAGGACGGGTGGCAGTGCCATGAGCCCGGCCATGATCGTGGCGAGGAGGACGCTGACGGGGACGTACAGGTCGATGACGCGGTTTCCGCCGAGGTCGGGGCTGGGTTCGCGGAAGGAGGGGATGAGGCCGAGGATCGTGAGCAGGACGGTGGGGAAGAGGACGATCCAGAAGAGGCTGAAGGGTTCGCGGAGGAAGAGCCGGAGTTCGGCTTTGAGGACGGCGGTGGGGGCGGACACGTCAGTTCTCCTGGTCTTCGGTGAGTTCGAGGAAGGCGTCGTCGAGGGTGGAGTCGGTGACGCGTAGTTGGTGTGCGGTGATGCGGTGGCGGGCGAGGAGGGTGATGACGGCGTTGACGGTGGTGTCGCCGCCGTGGATGGTGATGCGGCCGTCGCGGCGTTCGATGGTGCGGGCGTCGGGGAGGTGGGCGAGGTCGTCGTGGTCGAGGGGACGGGAGGGGGTGAATGTGATCACGGTGTCGCCGGCGCTGCGGCCGATGAGGCCGGCGGGGGTGTCGAGGGCGGCGATGCGGCCCTGTTTGAAGACGGCGATGCGGTCGCAGAGGCGTTGTGCCTCTTCCATGAAGTGGGTGACGAGGACGACGGTGACGCCGGAGTCGCGGATCTCTTCGATGAGTTTCCAGGTGGCGCGGCGGGCGCGGGGGTCCAGGCCGGTGGTGAGTTCGTCGAGGACGACGATCCGGGGGCGGCCGATGAGGGCGAGGGCGATGAAGAGGCGCTGTTTCTGGCCGCCGGAGAGCCGGCCGAAGCGGGTGGTGAGTTTGGTGGTGAGGCCGAGGCGTCCGGCGAGTTCGCGCCAGTCCGCGGGGGTGGGGTAGAAGGCGCTGTAGAGTTCCAGGGCTTCGCGGACGGTGAGTTTTTCCTGGAGTTCGCTTTCCTGGAGTTGGACGCCGAGGATCGTGGTGAGTGCGTCGCGGTCGGTGGTGGGGTCGAGGCCGGCGACGCGGATGGTTCCGGTGTCGGGGCGGCGGAGTCCTTCGAGGCATTCGACGGCGGTGGTCTTGCCGGCGCCGTTGGGGCCGAGGATTCCGAAGATCTCGCCTTCTTCGACGGTGAAGGTGACGTCGTCGACGGCGGTGTGTGCGCCGTAGGTTTTGCGCAGGCCGTTGACCTCGATGATCGGCATGGTTCGAGGGTGGCGCGGGGCGGTGCGGTGGC
>NZ_SMLC01000071.1 GCF_004349245.1 Actinomadura sp. 6K520
TGTCGAGGGTGTCGGGTTGTTCGACGAGGTCGGGGTCGTGGTTGGCCGCTCCGAGGAGCATCACGATGACCTGCCCGGCTTTGAGGTGGGTGCCGGCGAAGTCGGTGTCGTGCAGGACGGTGCGGGCGTCGAGTTGGACGGGTGAGTCGTAGCGCAGGAACTCCTCGACCGCTGTGGGGATGAGGGCTGGGTCGGCGCGCAGGGCGGCTTGCTGGTCGGGGTGGTCCAGGAGGGCGTGCAGGGTGTTGCTGAGCAGGTTGGTGGTGGTCTCGAACCCGGCGCCGAACAGCAGCAGCGACGTGGAGATCATCTCCTGTTGCGACAGGCGTGTCTGCTCGGGTGCGGTGGCCATCCGCGACAGCAGGTCTTCGTGCGGGTCGGCTCGTTTGGCGGCGAGGAGGTCGGTGAAGTAGGCGACGAGGTCGGCTTCGGCCGCGGCGGCGGCGGTGATGGCCTCGGGGTCGGCGGCGGGTTCCAGGAGTGCGACCATCTGGCGGACTTTCGGGGTGAAGACCATCCGGTCGGCTTCGGGGACGCCGAGCAGGTCGGCGATCACGTTGACCGGCAGTGGCAGGGCGAGGGTGTCGACGAAGTCGCCGCCGGACCGGCGGGCGAGTTGGCCGAGGTGTTTGCGGGTGCGGTCTTCGATGGAGGCCCGCAGGTCCTGGATGTGCCGGGTGGTGAACACCGATCCGACCGAGCGGCGCAGCCGGGTGTGTTCGGGCGGGTTGGCGAACAGCATGCTGTGCCCGAGGCGCCCTTGGGCCTGGCGCTGTTGTTCGCTGGCGCCGCCGGGGAGTCCGAAGCCCGCCAGTTCGTTGCCCTTGCCGAACGAGCGGTGCCGCAGCGCCGCGTCGCACTCGGCGAACCGGGTCAGCACCAGGGTGCCGTCTCCGGTGAGCAGTACCGGCGCGGTCTCGCGCAGCCGCCGGTAGGCCGGGTAGGGGTCGTCCTGGGGGGTCAGGAAGATCTCGAAGAACAGCTGCTCGGCGGCCGGATCGCTGGTCGCCGTGCCCAGGGCCGTGCCGTTCGGGGATGTCATGAGGGGGTCCCGTCGTCGAATTGGCCGATGGCCTCCCAGACGCAGCCTCCCGCTGGGCCGGTCGCGGTGAGCCGTGCCCAGCTCTGTCCGGCCTCCACGGAGGCCAGCCGCGCCACCAGCAGGTAGGGCGGGCCCGCGGCCGGCCACTGCGTCCAGGTCAGCCAGATGCCCCGCAGCCGCAGCGGCGCTTCGATCAGCGACCCCAGGTGCGTGAGCGTCACCGCGCACGCGCTCATCACCGCGCCGGGCTGCGGTTGGTCGGCTGGGCCGCCGGGCAGCACGGCCAGTGCCCAGACCTCGCCGCCGACCGCCCTCCATGCCAGTGATCGAGGTGCGGGGGGTGGATCTGATGGGGGAAGCGGTTCGCGCCAGACCAGACTCTGTATCCCATCCATACCCCCACCATTTGACACTCAAGCCTTCTATGTCAATGAGGACAACACAACTGTTCTGACTGTCAACCAGTCCATTGCTCGGGGTTTGCGGACACTGGGGTTGTTGCAGTCATCGGTGTCAGCACCCGGCAAGCCGTACAGTCGCGCGGCTGGATGCCGGGCACACCCTCCAGCCACAAGGGGTACCGGTCAGAACCGCGTCACGGGCGTATTCGCCCCCCGGTTCGATCTGCCCCCGGGTTCGGTCTGCCCCCCGGGTTCGTCTGCGGGGGCCTGGCGGGCTGTGTGGTGTGAACCTGGTCCCGGCGGGCGCCTCCGCCGGGACCAGGGGTCTATGGGGTGTGCGGGTGGTGCGGCTGCTGGGTGGAAGGTTCACCGGAGGGCGGGTCGGCGTCTCCGGTGGAAGGCCGGGTGGCGTGTTCGGTGGCGTGTTCGGTGGCGGGGGTCCAGGCGAAGGCGAGGGAGCCGCCGGTGAGGGCGAGGAGCATGCCGATCAGGAAGCCGCCGAAGTTGGTGTAGAGGAAGGAGGCCAGGGCGGCCAGGAGGATGATGATGCTGAGCAGGGTGTGGTGGCGGGGCTGGTACCACAGCAGCAGGCCGGTGGTGGTGATGATGCCGCCGAGCAGGAACCCGGCCAGGCCCGCGTTGCCGGGCAGCGACAGCACGGTGTACAGGTCGGCGGGCAGCAGCAGGATGGACGCGCCGCCGGTGGTGGTGAGCAGGCCGCCCCAGAAGGGCCGGGTGCGGCGCCAGGACCGCCAGCGCCGCCAGTGGGTGCGCAGGCGGCCGGTGAGCGGGGTCGCGGCGTTCAGAAGCATTCTTTGACGTCGCCTCCCATGGTCATGTCGATCCCGGCGAGTTTGAGTCCGCTGGCGGTGACCCAGCGGACCTGGCCGTGGATGCGCAGTTTGAGGTTGGTGCCGGTGATGGGCAGGGTGCCGGGCGGGCCGGTCTGGACGGGGATGTCGCCCAGGCCCTTGACGGGGGTGGTGCCGCCGCGGCCCAGGGCGATGCCGCCCCCGACGACCTCGACGTCGTCGATGGACTCCAGGGCCAGCTGGAGTTCGCTGAGCTGGAGCCGCTGCCCGGGTTGAGTGGTGATGCGCAGCACCCGCGAGCCCAGCGGGCTGGAGACCTTGCCGGAGGCGCAGATGCCCTCGGCCCAGGTGTCGCGCAGCGCCAGGGCGACCACGGTGTGCCGGTCGCCGTCGCGGGTCTGGAAGAACCGGGGGAAGGACCCGCCGGCGTTGGTGGACAGCCGCTGGATGGTCAGTTTGATGTTGGTCTTGCCCTTCAACCCGGCCGATACCGGTAGCGCGCCGCGCAGCACCCCGACGACCATCACCGCGACCACACCCAGGACCGGAACCAGGACCGCGGCGAACCTCCTCCACCGGGTCCGCCCCGCAGCGGCGGCGGGACTGCTGACGCGCGGGGTGTCCAGCGGAGCGTGGCGGCGCCGCCACAGCCGGTCGATGAATCTCACCCTGCCACCTTTGACAATCAGCCACGACTTGTCAATGCCGCGAACATCATTGGTTGGAATGTCCTCGGTTGGGGTCGAGGGGTGTCCGGCCACTGGACACCCGGCTTGTTACTGTCGGCGGCGTGAACACTCACGTCCCGGCCGACTTCCAGACCCGCGTGCGCCACCAACTCCGCAGCGACGCCCTGGACGCCGCGTTCGCCCTGATGACCGACCAGGGCTGGTCGGCGGTCACCATGACCGCGGTCGCCGCGGCCGTCGGCGTCAGCCGCCAAACCCTCTACAAGGAGTTCTCCTCCAAAGACCAGATCGGCCAAGCCCTGCTCATCCGCGAAGCCGAACGCTTCATCGACGGCGTCGCCGCACACGTCGCCGCGCACGACGACGTCGCTTCCGCGATCGAGGCCGCCGTCCGCTACACCCTCGACCAGGGCGCCACCAACCCGCTGCTACGCACGATCCTGTCCGGCGACCGCGGCGGCACCACCCTCCTGCCCCTGGTCACCACCGACTCCCAGCCCCTCATCGCACTCGCTGGCCAGGTCCTCAGCCAGCACATCACCGCCCGCGCCCCCGGCCTGGACGACGAAGACATCGCCGCGACCGCCGACGCACTGGTCCGCCTCACCGTCAGCCACCTCCTGCAACCCCTGGACGACACCGGCACCACCGTCACCCGGCTGACCCGCCTGGCCACCCGCGGCCTCGGCCTCCCCTAAACCCCGAACCACCCCGACCCTGCGGCCGGTGCACAACGAACAGCCGATCTTGACCGGGTCGGCGGTGGCGCGCGCTGCTTAGCGTGACTGATCCGGAGACCGGACCGTGGCGGCGGTGGCTGAAGCTGATCAACCGGCCGGAGGGCGAGTGCCGCACGGACCTCCCGCGCCAACACGACATCGCATCGACCGGACACACAGATCGCAGAAAGAAGCGTCCACAGTCCCGCAAACATCTGCGCCCGCTGGCACCGGAGGGCTGCGGCGAACCCCGCCTTCATGCCCTTCAGTGCATCGCCCGTGAAGACTTGGCCACTGGTGCTCGTTCGTTACGCAGAATGATCTTGAAGCAGGGGCTCCCGGTATGACCTGAAGGACCCGTTGTCACTAGCCATCGCGAGTGGGACGGGTCAGCCCATGTCAACGCCTGTGCCGGTGAGTCGAGGTCGGCTGTGGAGCCGTCCGAGCATGTGCCCCCACTCCCTGCAAGGCTGCTGCCATAGACGACTTGTCGCGAACCCTCGCACGGCGATGAAGGACCAAGGTCGCCAGACGTACAAAGGTCAGCCTTTCCTTAGTTGGCACCCCGAAGGGCGATTAGGGCTAGGGCGGACGACGTACCAGCAAGAGACTTGATCAATTGCGAACGCGATGCCTCGGTACGGAAGAGCGGTCTTTCAGTCGTATAGCCCTGCCTGTTCTGAAGGCCACATTCGGACAGGCGATTTCGCGATCAACTTTACGAACGACCCACTCTTCGGATTGCGAGGTGCGTAATGTCCCGGGACGCAGGCGAGGAGTCGAGGGGGCTCCCGCTCTCAGGTGGGTCTGACGGGAGTCGTCCATCTGTACTCGCCGACGGCCCATGCCTTGGCTGGCACGGATGGACGAGGAGGACGGGGTTTCGATGCGTTTGCGCTTGACCTTCCATACGGGAGCCCGTGAGTTGGCCTGGGACGATGTCTTGGCTCCTGGGCGGGCTCTGTCGTACGCGCTGTTGGAGCGGGGGGCACCCGAGCTGGGGCCTGTGCTTCATGAGGATGGGTGGGGGCCGCACGGCCTGGTGCCGTTCGGTTACGGGGCCCCGGTCTTTCCAGCGGCGCGCCGGCGTCGGGGCGTTTATGCGGCCGAGGGTCCAGGTGTTGTGGAGTTCGGGAGTCCGCTGTACGCGGTGGTCGAGGGATGGGCTGCCGCGCTGGCTTCGGTTCCTGTGCTGGCCTGGGGGGCGACTGCGTTCATCGTGGACAAGGTCGAGCCGGTGGAGGCTCCGGTGTTCTCGTCTGGGAAGGCCGTATTCCGGACAGTGACGCCGGTGGTGATGAAGGGCTCAGGACGCGATGAGTCCGGCGTCCGGACGCGCAGACAGGCGTGGTGTCTTCCTGGTGAGGCGGAGTGGGACGCCTACATGCAGGCAAATTTGTGGCGCAAAGCAGTGACGCTGGGGCTGGATCCCGAGGTAACGCTGGAGAGCGTCGGTTGGGTCGGGCCGAAGCGTTCTTTCAAGGTAGGAAGCAAGGCTGGCGGCAAGAAGCCCGGAGCCTGCGTCGAGATCACGGTATCCGGCGAGCCGGAAACGCTCTCGGCTCTGCACTCGTGGGGCCTGGGGCAGGCCAACAGCACGGGGATGGGCTGGATCGGTGCCTGATTCCATATCGGACGACCCAGGACCCGGTCAGACGCAGACACGCCAGCCCCAGGTGGCCTTAGCCGATGATTCGGCCGATCCGCGGTCCGTGGTGTTGACCGCGAGTCCGTTGCAGCGGGTGGGCGCGTTCGCGTTGGCCGCGCTCGCCCGGGCCGAGCATCCTCAGGATGTTGCAGGCGAGCCCCTCATCGGCGTCGTCGATCTGATGACCAGTCATCTCCTGGAGACGGCCCACGTTGTAAAGGCCGCCGATCCCGGTGGCTTCTGGCTCGGCGCCAGCTATCTTCTCTGGCCCAACTCGAAGCTGAATCCGACGGCGCGCGGCAAGCAGTCTCCCTCAGAGCGGGGAAAGCTGATCCGTGAGTGGCGTGCTCGGCCGGATCCTGTCGAGTGGCCGGGGGTGCCGTGCGCGTACTGCGGGCGTTCGGCCTGCGGCTGGTACGGCAAGGTCGACATCCCGCTGGGCGCGAGCGTCGCGCATCGTAACACCACCGCGCCGGGGCATGAAGGCACGCCGCTGTGCTTTCCGTGTGTGGCGTGCCTGTGGGCCTTTCCGTATGGGACGTCGCTATCGGGTGGCCGGGCTGCGCTGATGCATTCCTGGGACGACGTGTTCCTGGCGAAGATGACCAGGTCTACGGTCGATCAGACCTTGCGGCAAGCCGCGGCCGGTCCTTCCAAGGGAGCGAAGCCCGGGCCGTACGCGCGGGAGTTGTGGGTGCTGCAGGCGGTGCGCGCCTACAGCCGGCGGATCACCTCCGGTGTGGAGCTGATCGTGCTGTCCAACTCCAACAAGGAACAGCTACTCGCCACCCAGGAGTTGAGCCAGCCGATCGCCGAATGGCTACGGTCCACCAACAAGATCCCCGAGCGCCGCGCCGGGTACCAGGCCCTTGTCGTAACCCAGGAGACCAAGCAGGTCCCGGGCGAGGCGTTCTTGGCCAAGCGGGCGTTCAGCCGTCCCGCGCAGGTCTTGGAGTTCGCGATCGGTCATGTCCTCGGCCGGATCTCCGCGGCGGTTCTCGTTCCCGCCGAGGCAACGGTGCTGGCCCCGCTTTTGTACTCCTACTGCCGTGAGGTGCTGACCATGGACGACAAGGACGTCGAGCGCATCAAGGAACTGGCGAAGCGGCTCGCCGCGCTGCTGGGGCAGGACAGCCGCCCTGGGCCGTTCCGCGATTTCATCCGCGCGAATAGCAAGGGCGGCAACCTCTACGGCTGGTTCCGCTCCAAGGGCGTGGACTGGCTGCTGTTCCCACGCCCCGACGGTACTGCGCCGGTTCTGCTCCCGGTCCAGGACTACCGGCTGCTGTTCGAGGACGAGCGGTCCTGGTCGTGGCGGCGGCTTCTGGTCTTCGCGGTGCTGGAGGCGCTGGCCGAGGCGGGTTGGGAGCCCAAGGGCTCGCAGGAGGAACTCCAAGAGATCAAGGACTTGGCCGACGCCGCAGGCGGAGGCCAAGAGGAAGGGGCGGAACAGTGACGTTCCTGGTGGGACAGCAGATTCTGGAGATCAAGGCGGGTGCGCCGAACAATGGCCGCGGAGAGGACAACCGCGGCATGGTCAAGCAGTTCGCCGTGGGCCGGGGGGAGAAGTACCCGTACGTGTCCGCGCAGGCGAGTCGCCGGTGGTTGCGGGACAGCCTGCCGGCGGGGGAGCCGACCTCGCCGGTGATCCGCAGTGGCGAGGGCAAGAAGCAGCAGGCGTACACCCGGGGCCGTCCTGACCTGTACCTGGACGATGACCTGTTCGGCTACATGATCGCGGTCAAGGCGGACGAGGCGGGCGCGAAGAAGGGCGAGTCCAAGACGTTTATGCGCGACACGGTCCTGGCGACCGGCACGCTGGTCTCGGTCGTGCCCAGTAAGCCGGTCATGGATTTCGGCACGATGAGTCGCGACTTTGAGCCCGGAACCCATCCCGTCATCCACGAGCACGAGATGTACACCGCGGACCTGGCCGGCGACCTGCTGCTGGACCTGCCGCGCGTCGGCACGTTCGAAACCGGCGGCAGGACCACCAAGGCGGCGTTGCCCCCTCGTCTGGCGGACGAGGTGGTGGAGAAGGGCGGCTATGAGGTCGTGCTGCGCGGTGTGCAGTGCGTGCGGTTGCCGATAGACGAGCGGCGTCGCCGGGCGGGGGTGTTGTTGCGGACGATGGCCATGGTTAAGGGTGGCGCCAAGCAGTCGGCCCACTACGGTGACCGCACGCCCGGCCTTGTGATCCTTGCGCCGCTCAAGGGCGGAACCAATCCGTTCACGCGGGTCGTCCGTGAGCGGGAGAAGGCGACGTACTTCGACGCGGACGTGCTCCGCGAGGAGATCGGCGCGTGGTCGGACGAACTAGACGGGCCGGTCCGGATCGGCTGGGCACCGGGATTCCTCGGCAGCCAGCGCGACCGGGCGTTCAGCGACCTCACCGACCTGCTCAAGGACGAGAAGCTGATCCTCGGGCACCCGCGGACTGTGCTGAACACTTTGGCCGACGAGATCGAGGCCAGTGACCACGACTCCTGGTTCGAGGACCCGCAGTAGCGCGACCGCGTCGATGATCGGCCCTTCGAGGGGAACCATCGCCGTCCGCCCTGCGCCGTCCGCCGCTGAGGAGCGCACTATGCCCCAGGCTCTGGAACTGACCGTCACCGCCCCCGTCGTCAGCTTCCGTAATCCGCTCTACGACGGGTTGCAGATCGGGTTGCCCTGCCCACCGCCGTCCACCGTCGGCGGGCTGCTGGCCGCCGCCGCCGGGGGATGGAATGAGGTCCCCCAGCACACTCGCTTCGCCATGACCTTCCATGCCGCCGGCGCCGGAACTGACCTGGAGACCTATCACCCCCTCGGCAGTCCCGGCATCCCGACCAACGCCACCATTAAGGACCGCGAATTCCTGGCCTTGGTGACGCTGAAGGTATGGCTTACCGAGGACATCGCCCTGTGGGCTGCCGCGTTTCGCCGTCCTGTATGGCCCCTGCGGCTCGGCCGCAGCCAAGATCTGGTGTCGGCCACCGCCCGCCCCGTGGAACTGGGCACCTCCCGCGGCCGTCAGGGACACGCCGTTGTCCCGTTCGACGTGCCGGACACGGTCGGTACGGCGATGCGGCTGACGACCGTCATCTCCGACGATCGAGCCCGCTTCAAATGGGACAGCTACCGGTACGCCCCCTCGGGCGCCCGCACCGAAATCGACACGGGCATGGCCACCGAGCACGGACAAGCCGTAGCGATGCTCCCGCCCGTTCACCCGAGCCTGTTGGCCCCCGTCGCCTGAACCTCGGAGCCGACCCTGAAGAACCTGCGCGCGAAAAGCTCCACCAAGCCGGGGGTCCCCGGCGAGTTGCTGACCAGCCACCTTCTCAACACCCTCGAAGCGGTGCAGGAGATCCGTGCACGGATCGGTGACATCCCCGGCATGCCCGCCGGTTTCTGGACGTGGGCAGCCCTCGCCGCACTCCTCCATGACACGGGGAAACTGCCGGACGGCTTCCAGCGAATGATCGGCAACACCGCTGACAAGCCGGCCGCCTGGGGCGAACGACACGAAGTACTCTCCCTCGGATTCGTTCATCTCCTGCTGGAGGGCCTGCCCGAGGAGGAACGCAACTGGATCGCGGCAGTAGTCGCGGGTCATCACCGCCCGTTCACCGCGGGCCTCGAATCCCCCTCCAAGCTGCCCTTGCTCACCCAATACGGTGACGATCAGCCCGACGCTTTCGCCGCCAGATTCACCCCGGCCGACCAAAAGCACCTCACCGGCCTCATGGGATGGCTGCACGCCACTGGCCGGCGGCACGGATTACCCCTTGCCGAACGTCTGCCTACTCCGAACGTCCGGCAACTGACCGACGCCGCCCACCGGCTTTTCCAGGACGTCATGGATCGCTGGGAATGGTCAATCCCACCCGGCGACCAGAGTGGAAGAACAGCGGTCCTGCTGCTCGGCGCCGTCACCATGGCCGACCATCTCTCCTCCGCCCACTCACCGTTGGACACCGAACACCCACTGGACGGAACCTATCCCGCTCAGCTGGCGCAACGACTCGCCGCACGAGGCCACACGCTCCGTCCGCAACAACGACAGGCCGCAAGCGTCACCGACAACCTTCTCCTGCGCTCATGGACCGGGAGCGGCAAAACCGAGGCCGTCCTCCTCTGGGCCGCGACCCAGATCGGCGACCTGTCCACCCGAAGCAACGGCAATCCGCGCGTCTTCTATCTGCTGCCCTACCTGGCCAGCATCAACGCCATGACCGGCCGCCTCGCCAAGGAACTGGACTCACCCGACGGCATCGGTGTCGCCCACTCCAAGGCGGCCTCGTACCATCTCGCCCAGTCCCTGGCCGATGGCTGCCCCGGCGACGACACCGATCCCGTGGATGCCGCGTCCAAGGCGCATTCCCGTGCGGAAGCGACCAAGAACTTCCGGGAGCTCTTGCGCGTCGGCACCCCCTACCAGCTCCTTCGCGGAGCCCTGGCCGGTCCCGTGCATTCCAGCATCCTGACCGACAGCGCCAACTCGGTCTTCGTCCTGGACGAACTGCACGCCTACGACGCTCGCCGACTCGGCATGATCCTCGCCATCATGAGCTTCTGGCGCGACCTCGGCGGACGCACAGCGGTGCTCTCGGCCACCCTGCCCACCGCATTGGCAAATATGGTGAACGAGGCACTCGGCGAGCAGACCACTCTGGTCGAACCGCCGCCGGAGAGCCACGCGCCGATCCGCCACCGACTTCACATCCGCCAAGCCCATCTCACCGAGGACGCCTCTCTCAACGAGATCCGCCAACGGCTGGCCGACGACCAATCCGTCCTGGTCATCGCCAACAATGTCCGCTACGCGATCACGCTTTTCCAGACCCTGCGTCCTTACTGCGTCGAACGCCACGGCGAAGACTCCGCGTACCTGCTCCACGCGCGGTACCGCCGCATGGACCGGACCGCCATAGAAACCGCCCTCCAAGAACGCTTCGCCAGCGGGAAACCGCGACGACCCGGCCTGCTGATCGGAACCCAGGCGCTCGAAGTCTCCCTCGACCTGGATCTCGACGCCTGCCACACCTCCGCGGCGGACCTGGAAGCCCTCGTCCAGCGCTTCGGCAGAGTCAACCGGCTGGGCACCCTCGCCCCCGCTCCAGTCATCGTTCACCAACCCGCGTACAACCGTCGGCGCGGTGGCGGAGGCGCCCTGTGGGCCGACGGCGTCTACGAGGCCGAACCCACCCAGCACGGATGGAACATCCTCACCCGCCACGACGGGCAAACCATCAACGAGCAGGTCATCACCGGATGGCTCGACGAGATCTACACCAGCCCCTGGGGTCGCACGTGGGCCAAAACGGTTGAAGATCACCGGCAGCAGTTCGAACGCGCGTTTCTGGAATTCTCCCAGCCCTTCGGCGACCGTTCCTGTCTTGCTGAAAAATTTGACGAGCAATTCGACGGAATTGAAGCGATACTCGCGGAAGACCGCGAAGACTACAAAGCCGCGCTGGAACAGGGGGCGAGTAAGAGAGATGGTCGTCTCCACGCCGACCAATATCTCATCCCACTGCCAGCGTGGGGCGCCGGGCTCGGCGCATACGACAAGCTGCTCAAGGTGCGAATAATCAACGCCGACTATGACGCACAGCTCGGATTGCAAGCCATCCACCATGACATAAAGCAGATCTACCAAGCTGGTGAAGTCATATGATCGATGCCGAGGAAGTCGGCGGCGTCCACATCAAATACCTTTATCACTGCCGCCGCCAGCTATGGCTGTACCTCCGCGGAATCCGTCCCGAGCACATGAGCGGCCTCGTCCAGTTCGGTGAAGCCGTACACGAAACCTCGTACACCCGCAGCGCCGCCATCGACCTGGGCGCCGCCAAACTGGACTTCATCGACGGCCAGCACTGGGTCCACGAAGTCAAGTCCTCCACAAGGCCAACTCCCGCCGACGAAGCCCAAGGTCGGCACTACTGCCACCGCCTCGAACAGATCGGCATCGACGCCAAAGGCGCGATCCTGCACTACCCCAAGACCCGCCGTACCCATCGCTACCCCTACACCCCCGAAGCTGCCCGCCAAGCCCAAGCCGACATCGGCGACGTCCTCACCGTCGCCGCGGCCCCCGTCTCTCCCGACCGGCTCGCTCGCTCCGCATGCCGAGGATGCAGCTTCACCGACTACTGCTGGACGGAATGACATGCCCGCCGCCGCACGGACCTACTGGCTCACCAGCCCCTGCCGAATCCGCCGCAAAGACGAGTCACTGGTCATCGAACGCGAGTCGGCCGGCAAGGTGCACATTCCCGTCACCGACGTCCGAGACATCGTCGCCTGCGCTGAAACCGACATCAACACCTCTGTCGTTGCGCTACTGAACCGCCACCGCATCAACGTGCACCTGCTCAGCTACTACGGCGACTACGCAGGATCACTCCTCACCTCCGACACGAGCACGTCCGGTGAAACCGTCCTGGCCCAAGCGCGACTCGCCGAACATCCCGAGGCGGCTCTCGAAGTCGCCCGCAGCATCGTGAACTCCGCGGCCTTCAATGTCCGCCGCGTCATCGACCGAAAGCTCCTCGCCCGCCCCTACGCCGTCCTGCAGAAGAACCTTGAATCCGCCGAGAGTTCCGCGCATCTCATGGGAATCGAGGGCACCTTTCGCCGATCAGCCTGGGACGTTCTCGACACCAAGCTCCCCGACTGGCTCCAACTCGGCGGGCGCAGCCGCCGCCCACCAAAGAACGCCGGCAACGCCTTCATCAGCTACGTCAACGGCATCGTCTACGCCCGCACGCTGACCGCCCTGCGACTGACGCCCCTCCACACCGGTATCGCCTTCCTGCACAGCAGCATGGAACGCCAGCGCCACTCCCTAGTCCTCGACCTGTCCGAGATGTTCAAGCCGCTCTTCGCTGAACGCCTGCTCTTGCGGATGGCCACACGCAACCAGATCAAGCAGCATCACTTCGACAGCGAAGCCAACCAGGCCATGCTGAGCGAGAGCGGCCGCAAACTCGTCGTCCAAACTGTCCGCGACGAACTCGCTGTCACAGTCGCCCACCGCACCCTCGGCCGTCCCGTCGCCTACGACGAACTTCTCTACCTCGACGCACTCGCGCTGACCCGACGATGCCTGGAAGCCACCCCGTACAAGCCCTCCCGGATCTGGTGGTGAGAACGCACCGTGCACGTCATCGTCGTCTACGACACCGCAGCCGAACGAAATCCCCGCATCCTGCGAACGTGCCGCAAGTACTTCCACCACGTACAGCGCAGCGTCTTCGAGGGCCAGGTCAGCGCAGCCCAACTACGCCGCTTCCAGAAAGAAGTCGAAACCCTCCTGGACCTGAGCTACGACAACGTGATCGTCTACACCTTCCCGCCCGGCACAACCCCCATCCGCCACGCCTGGGGCGCCGCCGAGCCGGCCCCCACCGACTTCCTGTAGCTCTCGGCCCCACTCTGCAAGGCTCAAAGTCGATCAAGAAGTTTCAGCGACACACCGGGCCCATCTACACAACCGGAGGATCGCTGAAGATTCGGGCCGACGTCGCCAATGCAAGCCGTACACCACCTGCGGCTTTACCATGGTGTCCTCATCGCCCCTGCGAGGGTTCGCAACAACTCGGTGCGCGACAGGGTCGGGGCGCCGGCGCCGGTCCTCATCGCCCCTGCGAGGGTTCGCAACTTGGCGGCGGCGCGGACGGTGCGGGTGGTCTCAGCGGTCGTCCTCATCGCCCCTGCGAGGGTTCGCAACACGAGGGGCGGGCCCTCGGCGGCGCGGACCATGGCGGTCCTCATCGCCCCTGCGAGGGTTCGCAACATGCCGCCGACCGGTCCGGGGTCACGTCCACCGCGGTCCTCATCGCCCCTGCGAGGGTTCGCAACATGCCGAGGCCGTCGCGGGTGATGCGCTCCTGAAGTCCTCATCGCCCCTGCGAGGGTTCGCAACGCGATGGCCTGCTCTGTGTCGGCGATCGCGCGGTGCGTCCTCATCGCCCCTGCGAGGGTTCGCAACTGCCGGTCGAGCGCGTCGGCTACGGCGTCGACGGCGCCGGTCCTCATCGCCCCTGCGAGTGTTAGCAACATGAGGCCCTTGAACTCCGGGCGCCCGGACAGGGGGTGGTCCTCATCGCCCCTGCGAGGGTTCGCAACGGGGAAGAATCCAAAAGGACGCGCTCCCCCTCTTGCGTCCTCATCGCCCCTGCGAGGGTTCGCAACAGGCCGCCGGGACACTGCCCGAGGCGAGGCTCGCCGGCGTCCTCATCGCCCCTGCGAGGGTTCGCAACGTCCGAACCGTGCGTGGCTGCGGTTCCCGGGTGCGGGTCCTCATCGCCCCTGCGAGGGTTCGCAACGCGGAGATGGTGAAGTTCAACGTCCAGTTCCGCAGTCCTCATCGCCCCTGCGAGGGTTCGCAACGTGAGCAGGCATGACGCGCCGCCGGCTGCGGCCCGCGTCCTCATCGCCCCTGCGAGGGTTCGCAACACTGCCTGTACGGCACGAAGACGCTCGACGCCAACCGGGTTCTCATCGCCCCTGCGAGGGTTCGCAACGTCACGCGTTCTCCTTGTTCCCGGCCCGCGGGCGCGGGGTCCTCATCGCCCCTGCGAGGGTTCGCAACTCGGGCCGGCCGCAGCCCCCAGCCTCGTCCCGCTGGTCCTCATCGCCCCTGCGAGGGTTCGCAACGACAGGCGGTAGCGGATGCCGGCGCCGGATCCGGAGAAGTCCTCATCGCCCCTGCGAGGGTTCGCAACCGGACGTTGGCGGGGTGCGGTTCGATCCGGGCGACGGCGTCCTCATCGCCCCTGCGAGGGTTCGCAACTGGACTACGGGGAGCATCAGGACGACCAGTACGGCAGTCCTCATCGCCCCTGCGGGGGTTCGCAACGCGCCGTGGGGCGACTTTGAGGGCCGGCCCCCATCCGTCCTCATCGCCCCTGCGAGGGGCCGCAACCATGGCTTACGACTCTCGTACTCGTGACGGTCGTCCAGGTGCGACATCACCGTCCGCATCGGCATCGGCCAGGCACGCCTGACCGATGCCGATAGCTTCTGCGCGTTGTCGTCCGCTACGACGTGTTGCCTGACAATCGCATAACCGCCTGCTCCGCTGAGAGCAAGGGGATTGGCTGGCTGGGTAGTGGGCGAGGGCCGGTTTCTTCGATCACGTGCGTGGGGCCGTAGGGCCAGAGGCCGGACATGAGCGCGATGAGGCTGTTGGCTGGCCAGCGCTGGAGGGTCTCGTGGACGACGTCGGCGTCCGGCCCTGGGGTGGCGAACCAGACGACCGCCGGGCTACCGCTGGACGGATCGTTCGTTGCGCGGATCATCGTGGTCATATCGGCCTCATTTTCGAGGTGCTCGATGGCGTCCTCCAGGCTCTCCGTGACCTGCAGGCGTGGCCTGCGGCTCTCGATGACGGTCTCGGCCGAAAGGGGCGAGAGGAGACGGTCCAGGTCCACCCTGGTTGTGATGACCTGCGCGACTCCGGCCTTGCCTGTGAGTGCTTCGGTGAGCATGGTGCGAAGGAGTGGATTGGCGCCGGGGCCGATGAAGCCCGCTCCGTGAGGGTGTCCGAAGGCTTGGGCGAGTAGCTCCGTCTTCGTGCCTGCGTCGCGGCCATCGGTGCACGTTCGCTGGGGCGACGGTTCGCCGAGGGGGCCGGGGATGAAGAGGTCGCGCAGCCGGGTCCGGATCGTTCGCAGGGCGGGTCTGAATGTGCAGCGGCTGTCCTTGTTCGTCGGGAGGGTGATACGTGGGCGGCGTGTCTGAGTGGTGCCGCGGGTGGTCAGGCGGTCGCACGCCTTGCAGGTCCGCGCGGAGGTGCTCGTCATCGTGACTCCTGGTCGGTTCGGTTGTCGCTTGCGAGGCCGATGAAACCGGGGGGCGACCCGTCAGGAGGATGAGCGAAACCCGCGCTGGGCAGAAGTGATCAACCTTGGATGGCCGTCGATTGGACGTCCAGGAGGCCGAAGAGGCGCTGGTTCAGCAGCTCGCAGCCAGGTCTGTGGACGTTGATCACTTCTGCTCATTGACGTGGAACACTCACCGGCCGGTCATGTAACTGTTCCAGCTCACATCGCTACTCTCTGTTGCTGGAGGTGGTGAAATGGTCGTTGGTGCCGAGCAAGCGGCCAAGCGGCTGCTGAAGGACATCGTTCCCGACGAGCTGCTACTCGCGTATACCCAGTTACTGGCTCATGGAGGGTGTCTCCAGGACGACGCAGCGGAGTTCCTGGGTGGCGCCGAGCAAGTTGAGGCGCTGATCAACGCGGGGATGGCGCATGTCCAGTCGTCGGGCCCGGCACTGCCGCCGAGGCTGACTCCCGTCCCGCCGGACCTGGCCTTGCAGGGCACACTCGCCGACCTCACGCGCCGCCTGGTGGCCGATCAGGAACGGCTGCTGGCGGGGCAGCGGCGGCTGGCGGAGACGCACCCTTGGGCAAGTCCGGCGGTGGACGAGTCGAGTGACCGGCTCGTGCGCATCATCACCGATCGGGAGGAGATCGGGAACGTGTCGCGGGCTCTGATCACGGCCGCGCGGCACGACTGGATGACGATGGACAACGGGTACGTCGAGCGTCCGATGGACGAACTTACGGCCGTCCCGCCCCCGCCGTCCTTCGAGGGCCATGTCAGATGCCGGGCCCTGTACGAGACGAGTTGCGCCGAGCATCCCGTCGGAGCCAAGACGATCGAGATCGCCGTCGATGCCGGTGAAGAGGCGCGGCTGCTGCCGAAGATCGGCATGAAGATGAAGCTGGCGGACGAGGCAATCGCCATGCTGCCGCTGACCCCGACCGGGATGTCGGGTGCCCTGCTGCTGCGCTCGTCGGTCATCGTCGCGGCGCTGCGCGAGTACTTCGAGTTGCTGTGGGAGCGTGCGATTCCCTTCGGCGCGTCGAGTCCCGAGAGCCCGTTGACTCCTTTGCAGCGCCAGATCCTAAGCATGCTCGTCGAGGGACTGCCCGAGTCGAGCATCGCCAAGCGGGCCGGAGTGAGCCTTTCCACGGTGCGCCGGCACTCGGCCACCATCAGAGACAAGCTCGGCTTCAGCCATCACCACTTCGCCGCCGGGGCCGCCGCCGTGCGCCGCGGCTGGATCCCCTGATCCCCGACCCCTCAGAGAGGCGTGTATGCCCGAGTATCGGGACTTTGTTCCCCGGCAAGGTTTCCAGCCCACCCTCGCACTGTCCCCGGACGCGGCCACGGTGGCTTACTCAAGCAACGCCGCCGGCGGACAATTCGACCTGTGGACCGTCCCCGTCGCGGGCGGCGAACCGCGACGGCTGACCGAGCTTGCGAATCAGGCCGTCCGGCAGGCCGCGTGGGCACCGGACGGCAAGAGCCTGGTCTTCACCGCCGATCGCGAGGGCGACGAGCAGTACCGCCTGTACCGGATCGGCCTGGAGGCCCAGGAGCCCACCGAGATCAGCACAGGCCCCGACTGCCAACGAATCTTGGCCTCCTCGCCCTTCGATGCCGACGGACGCTACCTGACCTACGCCGCCAACGACCGCGATGCGACCGTCCAGGACATCCTTGTCCGGGATCTGACCGACGACTCCGAGCGGCGCTTCGTCCCGCCGCCCGGCGTGGTGTTCGAACCCGCGGGCATCTCCCCGGACGGCCGATGGCTGCTGACGGCCGGGTTCCGCTCCAACATGCACGTCGCGGCCTATCTGATCGACCTGCGCGACACCACCGCCGAACCGCAATGCGTCACCGCGGCACACGGAGACGGCCTCTTCGAGCCGGGCCCCTGGATGCCCGACTCCTCCGGCTTCTACCTGCGCACCAACCTGTGGGGCGAGTTCATCGCCATCGCGCGCTACCGCCTGGACGACGGCGCCCTCGAACCGGTCTCGCGCCATGATTGGGACGTCGAAGGCATCGAGGCGGCCGAGGACACGCTCGTCTGGTCGGTCAACGTGGACGGACGCTCCACCCTCCACACGCGCCAAGGCGACGCCGTCCAACCGCTTCCCGACATCCCGCCAGGCGTCATCAACGCATTGACGCTCGCACCGGGCGCCGACCCGATCGTCCTGCTCCTCGACACGGCCACACGGCCCACCGAGATCGCCGTCCTCGACACCACAAGCGGCTTCCGGTACCTCACCGACGCCCGCCCACCCGCGCTGCACGTGATCAACCCCGTCGAGCCCCAACCGGTCGTCTATCCGGCGTCCGCCGGACGCAGCGTCCACGCACTGCTTTACCGGCCGCACACACCCGGCCCGCACCCGGTGCTGCTGTCGATCCACGGCGGACCCGAGGCCCAAGAACGTCCCACCTACTCGCGTTCAGGGCTCTACCAGCACCTCCTCGACCGAGGCATCGCCATCTTCGCGCCCAACATCGCCGGGTCGACTGGTTACGGGGCCACGCACCAGAAACTCATCTATCGCAACTGGGGCGGCTACGACCTGGACGATCTCGACCACGCCACCCGCTACCTGCACTCCGCTCCCGACCTGGACGGAGACCGCATCGCCGTCATGGGCGGCTCGTACGGTGGCTTCGCCGCGCTGTCCTGTCTAGCCCGACTCCCTTACCCATGGGCGGCCGGCGTTTCCCTCTGCGGCCCGACGAACCTGGTGACACTGGCACGCTCCTGCCCGCCCACCTGGAAACACTTCGTCTCTGTCGTCCTGGGCGACCCGGACACCGACGCCGACTACCTCACCCAACGCTCTCCAATCACCTACGCCGACGCCATCACGGCGCCGCTGTTCGTCCTGCAAGGTGCGCGCGACCCCAGAGTTCCGCGGGCCGAGTCCGACCAACTCGTCACTCGTCTTCGCGACCGGGGCGTGGACGTCCGCTACGAAGTCTTCGAAGACGAAGGGCACGGGTTCACGAATCGGAAGAACGAACTTCGCGCCTACGAGGAAATCGCACAATTCCTTCGCGGCCATCTGCTCATAGGCAGCTCATGAAGCAAGAGCTTCGGCCGGGTTCCGGAAAGAGACACGAAAGCCCGCGCAACTCTCAGGGGGGCGGACACTAGCTTTCGACGGTGTTCAGATCCCTGTCACCGCTGAGCCCTCTCAAAGACCCCGAGATCGCTCCCTTGTTCATCGCCCGGCTGGTGTCCAGCGCGGGCGCCGGCTTCGGGCAGCTTGCCCTGGCCTGGGGCGTGATGCAGCTCGGATACGGCCCGGGTGGCCTCGCGATCGTTCTGGCCTGCAACTCGGTCCCCGCCCTGCTCATCATCGTCACCGGCGTCGCCGGAGACCGGTTCCAGCGCCACCGCGTGCTGATCACCGCCGAACTCGCCACCAGCCTCGCCTGGCTGGCGTTCGCCGTCTGCTTCTGGACGGAAAAGGCCACGCTGCCGCTCCTATGCGCCCTGGCAACGCTGTCAGGAATAGGCACGGCGATGTTCCTGCCGACGATCCGCGGCATCGTCGCCGACCTTCTCGCGGAGAACGGACGGCGCGCAGGAAACGCACTCATCAAGCAAACCGACTCGATCGGGCTGCTGATCGGCCTGTCCTCCTCAGGGATGGTCGTCAGCACGGTCGGCCCCGGCTGGGCCGCCTCGACCCGAGGCGTCCTCTGCGCCGTCGGCGCGCTCGTCCTTTGCCGCCTGCGGACACCGAGCTGGCGAAGCGCCAACCCCAACTTCCTGCGCGAACTACGAGCGGGATGGCGCGAGTTCACCTCGCACCGCTGGGTCTGGATCATGACGCTGCAGTACACGGCGGTGATCGTCGCCATGATCTGCTACACCGACATCGCCGGCCCCATCTACATGGACGACGGCCACGGCGGCGCGCGAGCCTGGGGGATCGTCACCGCATGCGAGTACGTCGGCGCGCTGGCCGGCGCGCTCCTCGGCAGCCGATGGAAACCCGCTCGCCCCGTCTTGATCGCCGCCGCACTCCCTGCCGCGGGAGCAGTCCCCATGTTCCTCATGGGCATCCAGGCACCGTGGGCGGTGCTGGCGGCGGCGACGCTCATCCCAGGCGTCGGTGCGGCGCTCTACTACGTCCTCTGGACGACCGCGCTGCAGAACACCTTCGCCCCCGAGGTCCTGGTGCGCGTGAACAGCTGGAACATCATCGCCAGCTACGTCCTGATGCCGGTCACCGTCCTGACCGCTGGCCCCCTGGTCCAGGGCATCGGCGCAGAGGCCACCGTCCTCGCTGCAGCCGCCCTAACCACCGTCGCCGTCGCGTGCTCACTGCTCATTCTCCGCTCCACACCCGCAGCACTGGCCGTCACACGTAAGACCATAGGAAAAGGACCTGATGCCTACGTCATTGGGCAGGCGGCCCAGCTACAGAGTGCCTCGGCGAGGCGTTCGGGAGCGGATAGCCGCCAGGCTTCGGTGACCAGTTCGGCCACTTCCTCTGGATCGACGGTGGCCAGCTTGACCTCTACCCAAGCGAGGCGTCCGCTGGCCCAAGACGGGGAGTAGGTGGTCGGCTTCTCGGCGATGAGGGCGGCCTGTTCCTCCTGGGGGGCCTTGGGCAGGACGACGTCTTCGTCGTTGAGGTAGCAGAACCCCTTGTCGCGAAGCCGAAAGCCGGACAGGTCGGAGAACGCTTCGCGCTCAGTGACCTCCGGCAGGTTGAGCACCAGTTCCAGGAACTCCCCAGCGCGCATGCCTGAAGCTGTATCAGCCGGGCCGGGCGGTTCATCCCATCTCGGGGATGGATCGCAGGAGCGCCGCCAGCTCTCGGTCCGGGCTGACGTGCCGGGCGTAGAGCGGGCTGCAGGGCGTGGTCGCCAGCCGTAGCGAGAGTTCGAGCAGATCTGGTGCCGGGTTGCCGGCGCGGTAGGTGTTGGCGAGGTGGGTGAACTCGTTCATCACGCCGACGACGCTGCGGTTGGCGGTCTTGGCCAGGCGGTGTTCCCTCATCCGCTCCAGTTCCCTGTTGATCACACCCTCTGGGGCGCCGTGCGCGGTGAGGACCGACGCGAGTTCCCCGGGGAACCGGTCCAGCAGAGTCGCGGCGGGGGCGAGCGGCATCAGGACCGGCAGCAGTGTGGGTTCGTTGACGAGCAGTGCGACCTGGGGTCTCCAGAACAGCGCTGTGGCGTACCACTGGCCGAGCAGGGTGGTGTACTCCGCTTCCGGTTCGGCGTTGGGCGGGCCGACGCGGTCGAGCAGCTTCTTGGTCGCGCGCACGAGGAGCATCTGATCCAGTCTGGCCCCTCCTGTCCTGCAGAGACAACGAGCCGAGTTACTCAGCCGAGGCTTACGGGAAGGACTCAGGCCGTGACATGCCGTTGATGAAGCTCGCGATGGTTGCTTGTAGTTGACAGGATGAGGTCGCGGAGCTGGGAAGTTCCGGCTTCGCCGACAGTGCCGTCCACAGAAAGGGAGTGCCGCCTTGATCCGAATCCTTCCGACGCTGGAGAGCACCCCACGTGAACGATCCCGAAAGCCGTACCGACGAGGACATCGAACGGGTCGCCGGCCAACTGCATGAGCATGTCCGGACCCTCAACCATCTGACGCAAGGACCGCCAGGGCTGTCCGAGCCGGCCGCCGCCTACACGGTCCTGGGGAACCTGGCCCAAACCGCCTTCCGCCTGGCGCAGACGGCCGAGCAGATCGACGCGTTCCTGACGCGCGAACTCGACGCCGGCAGGCTCGGGCATGACCGCGGTGACGACCCCGTGCCCGCCGTGACGGCGGCGCACAACGCGCTCGGCCAGGTGACCGAGCAGGCGGCCGACCTCGGTGACAGCTTCCGACGAGCGACAAGCGCACTCGCCCCCATCCACGCCGTGGACGAGGGCGATAAGCCGTCGCAGGACCGGCACGCAGTGGTCAAGCTGGTAGACGAGAAGAACGCCCAGGTGCGCCCTGCGAGTGAGGACTTCCCCAGAACGATCGGTGAGGTTCTCCCGCCTTCGAACTCGGCCGAGGACGTCCCACCGGAGCTTCGCTCACCGCCGCAGGTACCGCATCCGCGTCGCGGCCGGTAGGCCGATGTCGTGCCGTGCGGTTTCTGGCCGCGAGTGTCATCGCAGGGGAGTGCCGGGCTCGTCCATGTTCCACGTGGTGGGCAGGGCGTTTCCGCATACGGCACAGACGTAGTGGTCGTCTTTGACGATGTTGCGTTGGCGGCATTGGTGGCAGCGCCGGAACACGATCGGGTGGGTGAATTCAGCGGGGTGGTCAATGCCGGCCCGGTCGAGGGCGGCGGCGACGGCCGGCCAGGAGGAGGGGTCGGGGCAGTAGCCGGTCGACTGGTTGCTGATCTCAGTGACCGCCCAGGTGCCGTGGTCCTCGGCGAAGGTGATCTCACCAGCGCCGAGCACTGAGTCGCGGCCCGCGCAGGCGACGTGCTCGCTGCGTTGCGGGGCCAGGCGCAATGTCCCGGCCAGGTCGATGACGTAGGTGAACGGTTCGTGCAGGGGTTGCGCGGTCTGCTGGGTCAGCCAGGCGGCGAGGTCGCCGTGCGAGGTGATCGCGTACCCGCGATGGCCCTGCTCCACCTGGTCGAAGATGTCGGCGGGGCCGACGTAGTTGTACTCGCGCGGGCCGAGGAGGTGCAGGGCGGCGGCGAAGGCGGAGAAGGTCGGTGCGACGGTGCGCCATGCGCAGCGTCGGCGGTCAGTGAAGAAGTCGCTGGCGACCACGCGTGGGTCGGAAGTGCTGGTGCGATAGTCCAGAGCGATTGCGACGTCATCACCTGCATGTCGGTTGACCGCGATGAGGACGGCGAGCTCGACATCGAGCCAGGGCAGTTCGACAGGGGCGGTGGCGGTGCTGCCGCGGTTCAGCCGGAACAGTTCGGAGGTGATCTCGTCAGCCGCCAAAAAGTGCAGCAGTGACTGTGACTCTCCGCGTATCTCGTCGTAGTGCGTGAGGAAGTCCAGCGGGTCCTCGAACCACGGCATGACCTCGCGCAGAACGCCGTCACCGGGATGCCGCCATTGCCCCGTCTCCAGCAACTGCACGAGGAGGGTCGGCAGCACCAGCCCGCGGATGCTATGGGTTTCCCGCTGTGCTCGGTGTCCGCAGCTCGGCTCATACGACCGAGCCTGTCACGTCCGGGCGCTTTCGTCAGGGTGCCAGTGGGCCGTCCGCCGGGTGCTCGCCTGGCGTGGGGCAAGTAATGGCGGAAGTGACACTTACAGGCTTCGGACCGGGCGCGGTCCGAAGAGGGAATTGGGAAGGCCCACCAGCCTGAACGGGGGTAAAAGTTGGCGCTTGGTGGTCACGAAGGTCCGCGGCTTGGGGGCCGGCGGGAGAACGGTGCTGGCGCAGGACATCGGCGAGGACAGGGGCATCGTCGGCGGCGAGTGCGCGGGCAGCGGCGAGGTGTTGGGGTGCGTATCCCCCTGAGTGAGGAGGAGTACGCCGTGGTACTGGCGGCGGCCGAGCGGGTCGGCATGGCGGTGAGCGCTTATGCCGGCGAAGTCACTGTCGCGGTGGCCATGCAGGCCGATCCGCCGCGCTGGTCGCCGCTGACGGAGTTGCTGAGTGAGGTGATGCATGCTGCTGGACAGGCTCGTCGTATCGGAATCAATCTCAATCAGGCCGTCGCCGCCCTGCATTCAGCGGGCCAGTCCACACGTGCTTTGGAACAGTACGCGCGGGTCGCGGCGGCCTCGACGCAGAACATCGATGCGGTCGCCGAAGAGATCAGGAGAGCGTTGCGTCGGTCCACCGGGCCGAGGACTCGACAATAGGGCGAGGCCGACGATGGCCCGCACTCGGCTGATCGCGGGCAGAGCTACGAAGTTCCGGCCGTCATGATTGTGATTCGTCGGGTGTGGCGCGGTAGGGCTGCGTGATCGCCAAGGTCATGCGAGGTGAGCGCGTACCGGGCCTGATCCGCTACCTGTACGGGCCAGGGCGGCGCAACGAGCATCAGGATCCGCATATCGTCGCAGGCTTCGATTCTCCGGAAGCGCTCGAACCCCTCATAGGGAAGGACGGGAAGCGGGACTTCCGGCGTCTGGACGCTCTGATGCGACAGCCGCTGGATCTGCTGGGTGAACGCAACCATCCCAAGCCGGTTTGGCATGTGGCCGTCCGGGCGCATCCGGACGACCCGGTGCTCAACGATCGTCAATGGGCGGACATCGCCAACGAGATCATGGACCGGACAGGGCTCGCTCCGTCCGGCGACGACGAAGCCGTCCGCTGGTTCGCCGTCCGCCATGCCGACGACCACATCCACATCGTCGCCACCTTGGCACGCCAGGACGGGACCCGTCCCAGCGTGTGGAACGACGGCTACCGGCTGCGCGCCGCCTGCCGGGTGGTCGAGGACCGTTACCGGCTGCGGCGGACGGCCCCGGCGGACCGGACGGCGGCGCGGCGGCCCAAGCGCGCCGAGATCGAGAAGTCCGAACGCGCCGGCCGGTCGGAACCGGCGCGCAGCGCGCTGCGGCGGCATGTGGTCACCGCGGCCGCCGGGGCTCGGACGGAAGCCGAGTTCTTCACCGCTCTGGCGGCTGAAAAGGTCCTGGTCCATAAGCGTCGCAGCGAACGCGACGGCGGTGCGGTCACGGGTTATGCCGTCGCACTTCCTGGTGACGTGGGGCCGTCCGGGAGGCCCGTGTGGTTCGGCGGCGGGAAGCTGGCCGACGATCTCACGTTGCCCAAACTCCGTCGCCGATGGGCATCGGACGGTGTTGATCGTCCGGCGTCTCGTCCGCTATCTGGACGGCACCTGTCGGCGCGGACGGCGCGCGGCGTGTTGCGGACGACCGTCCGCCGCGCGGCGGACGAAGCCCGTTCGACTCACGAGTTCCTCGATCTGCTTGAGCAGCACGGGCTGCTGGTGCGGCGGCGCTACAGCCAACTCGATTCCGATCAGATCACCGGCTATGCCGTCGCGCTGGCCGAAGGTGAAGAGCCGACCTGGTACAGCGGCGGGCGGCTTGCCGACGACCTCACTTTGCAGCGCCTTCAGCGACGATGGGAGAGCTTTGGGTCGGATGCCTACGGCGATCCTTCCGTCCTGCTGTGCGACCTCACGCACGAAGAACGGCAGGCGTTCTACGACGACGCGGCGCGTGCTGCCGCGTACGCCACGTCCCAGATCCGGCGGCATCTGGCCACCAACCCCTATGCCGCCGAGGACGCCTGCTGGGCCGCGTCGGACGCTCTGCACGTGGCCGCCGCAGCAACCGGCAATCCTCATCTACGCCGTGCCGCCGACAGCTACGACCGGGCCGCACGCTCGCCCTACAGCCGGACTCCTCGTCCCAGATCAGAAGGCAACGCATTGCGTACCGCGGCCCGGCTGCTGACCCTCGCCGGGACTCATGACCGCACCACCGTCTCCATCCTCGTGCTGGTCAGCCGCTTGATCGCCCTTGTGGACACCATCGCCCAGATCCGTCTGCTGCAACAACGTCAGGCGCAGGCCGACGCGGCACGTCGAGCGAAACAGCACCTCGACCACGCAGCGGCCGGTCATCACGGCACGCTCCTGGGCGACCGTGTCGTCCAGCCCACGCAGGCACAGCTGGCCATGGCCGGGTTCCCCAACCCGTGGGCACCCGCGCCACAGGGCACGCAGGCGAGCGCAGCACCGAGCATGCCGCCACGGCAGCCGAACCGGCGACGAAGGCCGTGACCCACCGATAATCGCTCAAAAGCAGCCAACACGCCGGTCACACACTTTAGTTGACCGACGTCTGTGTGTGCTGCATCTTTCTGATCAAGAACTTTAGTTGATGGTCGCTTCGGTCATCGGCTGACATCACCGGGGGGCGCGATGTACAAGCAGGCAACGACCACACAGGCTGAGCTGGCGGAACGGCGTGCGAGGCTGCTCCGGCTGCACTACGAGCTGAAGCGGCTGGGAGCCTGCGTGCGGGCTCGCACGCCCCGTAACGGACGCTGGCGCTTGCGCATCCGGCACAACGGCTGGTCGGAGACCGTCCTGTGCGCCGGCGCCGACGGAGCGTACGCCTACGTCACCGCCCACGGGCGGCTGCTCGGCACCGCCGACGAACCCCGGTACGTCGCGCGGCTGCTGCTCTGGATGGTCGAAAGGCGCCTTCGGTGACCCGGCCCAAGCCAGCAGGAGTGACTCCCTCGGCCACCGGTGGGCAGAAGGCCGCGCGGGCGCCTCGGGAGACCCAGGTCATCAAATGGGTGGCTGCCGGAGTCGCTCCGCTGATCGTGGCGCTGGCCGTCCTCGGCGGCGTGGGGTCGTTCACCACCATCCGGCAGATGGCCGAGCCGCATTTCGGTGGGCTGGCATGGATCGTCCCAGTCGGCATGGACGTCGGCATCTTGATCCTGCTGGCCTGGGACCTGCTGATGGAGTACCTGGACCTGCCCTGGCCGGTACTGCGCTGGGTCGCCTGGCTCTATATCGCCGGCACCGTCCTGGTGAACGTGTCCGCCGCGCACGGAAGCTTGGCCGGCAGCGTGATGACGGCGGCGATGCCCGTCCTGTTCATCACGGTGGTCGAAGGCGTCCGGCACCTCATCCGCCGATGGGTGGGACTGACCTCGGTCAACCGGGTCGAACGAATTCCGGCCGCGCGGTGGCTCCTCGCGCCGGTCTCCAGCCTGCTGTTGTGGCGACGCATGGTCCTGTGGCACATCACCGAGTACCGGCAGGGGCTCGACCTGGAGCACCGCCACCTGCTGGCCGTCTCCGAGCTCCAGCAGGACTACGGCAGGTGGTCCTGGCGATGGCGTGCCCCGCTGGCCGACCGGCTCGCCCTCAACCGACTGCCCGCCCAGGACGCGCCTGGCCAGGCCGCTGACGGCGACAACATCAGAGCCAAGCGGCGGGAGAACCAGTTGATGGACATTGCCCGGCAACTCCACCGCGAGGTCGAGCGGGAAGGCGGCCAGTTCAGCCGGGACCGCCTCGGCCAACGCCTGCGCGAATCGGGCTTCACCATCGCCAACTACCGCCTCACCCAGATGATCGCCGCAGTTCGTAATGAAGCGGCCAGGCGGGGCTCGGCATGATCGCCTCATCCCGAGGGGAGCAGTTGGCCCAGACGGAGGAACAACGGCGTCAGCTCACCACTCTCAAGGGGATCGCTGACCACGCTGTCGCCTGTCTCGCCGACGGACGTCTGGAATGGGAGGTCTGGCTGAAGCATGCCGGTCGTCATGGACGATACGGATTCACCAGCACGCTGCTGATCCCGGCCCAGCGTCCCTCAGCAACCGATGTCCGCTCGTATGACGCATGGCAGAGGCAGAACCGGCAGGTCCGCCGTGGTGAGACCGGCATCCGCATCATCTCCACTGGCGGAAAGCCGCGCACCGTCTTCGACATCGAGCAGACCGACGGTCAGTTGATCGAAAAGCCCGAGCTCTCGCCGGCAGAGGGACTGCGGTGGCTTTCCAGGCTCGCAGCCGACCTCGACTTCTACGTCGACCGCGGACAGGGCTGGAGCTACCTCGGTCCCCCCGAGCGGCGGATCAAGATTCATCCTGAGCTTGATGACACGGCTGCGGTGACCTTGCTCGTCCACCAGCTCGCTCACGCACTCCAGCCCGGCGGGCATCTCGACACGGTCGGACTTGATTGTCGCGGCGTTCGGCGCGTCATGGCAGATTCAGTCGCCTACGTCGTCCTGGCCGAGCTGGGGCTGGACGTTTCGCAGATGTCCTTTCCACCGCCTCAACGGTGGGCGGGAGACGACGTTCGCACAGACTCCGCCGCCGCCATCCGCGTGGTCGGAGACCAGATCGTCCGGACGGGCAACCGACTCAAGCGGCGACTCCAGGACCTCTCCAAGCCGGGGCGCTCCACCGCAACGGTGGTCACCGAAAGGCCCAGCCGCCCGCAGGAGACCGCCCCAGTGGCTGAGAACATCGATCAGGCGTCGGATGTCTCCACGTCACACCTACGTGCTGCGCTCGCCGAGGCCCACCGCTTCTACCGAAAGAACCTTTCGGAGAGCTGGGGAACCCGCTACCTCGCACGCCGTGGCTTCACGCCTGAGATGCAGGAGCAATGGCAGATCGGCCTCGCACCTCGATCCAGACGTTCGCTGCTCCAGCACCTGCGGGAACTGGGCCACAGCGATCAGACGCTGATCGACGCGGGCTTGGCAAAGCAGCCGAAGCGTGGAGCGCCCTTCGACCTGTTTCGAGACCGGGTCCTGTTCCCTCTCCGAGACAGAGACGGCGAGGTCATCGGCTTCATCGGCCGTCGCCGAGACGATGCCCCTGGCCCGAAGTACCTCAACACCCCCGAGACGGTGCTCTTCCACAAGGGCGATGTGCTCCTCGGTCTCCATGAGGGGCGCCCGCAGCTCGCAGGCAACGCACGCCCTCTCCTTGTCGAGGGGCCGCTCGATGCGATCGCGGTCAACGCGGTCATGCCGGACGTCTACGCCGCCATCGCGCCCTGCGGTACGTCCATCACAGCGGCGCAGATCGAAGAGATCGGCCTCTCCGCCGACCTCAACGCTTCCGGACTGGTCATCGCCCTCGACGGAGATACGGCCGGACGGAGTGGAGCGCTCCGGGCCTGGCGCACACTCCGCCGTGTCGGGGGCCCGGTCGAGGCAGCGGTGCTTCCCAAGGGCCGGGACCCCGCCGAGATCCTGTCGCCCACGGGACACTCAAGTGTCCGCGAGGCACTACTTTCTGTAACTCCCCTCGCTGACCTGGTCATAGATGAGAAAATCCAGCGGTTCGGGGGAGCCCTGGAGTTCGTCGAGTCCCGGTTGGCCGCCGCCCAGGCCGCCGCAGCACTGATCGCCGAACTCCCACCGGATCAGATCGTCCGCCAGGTCACCCGCGTCGCAGCCCGCACAGGCATGGACCCGTCCGAGGTCACCTCCCTTGTCGCTTCGGCGATCAGCCCGGACCCGGCCCCCGACGCCTCACCAGTCCAGCCGCCAAGCCCCGAAGGGCGAAGCACCGGGCTTCAACGCACCTCGCACACGACACCACCCAGACGCACCCACCGGAGGAAGCCATGAACCAGCCGCACCCCGACCCGATCAACGAAGGCCTCCAGCACGGCGGCCAACGACTCGTCCAGATCGTTTCCACAGCGATGGGCGTACAACAAAGCCTCGCCCGGTACCGCCAGCGGTTAAGAGCTGGCCGGCGAGCACAGGACCAGCGAGCTCAACGAGCAGAGGCGAAGGCTCAGAGGGCGGCAATGACCGAAGCGCGCTCACGCTGGGAACGTGCCCACGACCGCCAATGGCTACGGCGCGCAAACCTGCTGGACGTCGCCGAAGTATGGGCGGCAGCCGTCCCCTACGCCCCAGACAACGCGTCCGCGGCGCTCGCCGTCAGCAAGTGCGAGGACCGGCTACGTGACCTGCATCCCCACGCAATGAGCCACTACGACCGATACCGCAGCGAAGGCGAGAGCCCTCTCGACGCCATGCGGCAGGCCGCCCACTTCTTCGCTCGCGACCCCGACATCCGAACCGGCGATGCGGCATCCCGACGCGGAGAACTACACGAAGGCACAGGTGCTGAGTGGACGGCGTCGGCTCACGGCCCAGACCGAGGTGACGGGGAAGAGGCTCGCCAAGAGCAGCGCGCGGCCCAGATCGCCAGCGAGCTCCGAGACAAGCTCCGCCTTCAAGGGCGCGAACCTGAGCCCGAGGAGCTGCGCACGGTCTTGGAGATCGCCACGAACCTGCCCGAACACATCATCCTCAAGGCCGTCACCGAGAGCCCGCGCTCTCACCTCGGTCGGGGCTCGGACATTGCGTCGGCTGCCGAGGACTTCCCGCTCTCCATCCAGGAGGCGCTGGAGATGAGCTCGAAGCGGCCCCCCGAAACACCGGCCGCACGCCGATCATCACTCCAGGCCCCCGACCGGAACCGCCGACGCAACCTCTGAAGAGGGAGGGAAATGATGACCGCCATACAGGGCAATGAACTCTTCTTGCTCGCGCTGATCGGCTTCCTCGTGCTCCTCGCCGTGCTGCCGACGCTCATCGCCATCGTCCGCGGCGTCGAGGAGATCGGCTACATCGTCCTGGTCAACGTGATCTGCTGCATGACCGTCTTCGGCTGGCCCATCGCACTGATTGCGGCCATCAGATGGCCACGCCGCTATCCGAAACCGTCCCGGACGGCTTGGCAACCTCCGCCCGCGCCGCCGCTGGACCGTCGCCGGAGCCGCACCTACGAGCGAGGAGGCGAGGATGAGAAGCCGGCACCGTCGACGAACCGCTCCACGCGGAGAGATGCGTGGTGAGAGGTGCGACGCCGCGGCCACTGCTGCTACGAGTAGTGGGGTACTGGCCTCCGGTCGTCCTCAACCTCACCCTCCTCACCGCCATCTCACTCCCTCACACCGGGCCCGAGACCACAGAGCATGTTGTTGCTGGGCATGCGCCGCCCTGCGCCCCGATCGGGCCGGTCGCCAGCAGGTACATCGACAGGAACAAGGTCTGCCGCCGCGCTCGAAAAGAAGTACTGCGCAGTCTCAGGACCGGCCGTGACCCGGACTGGAACGACGTCTTCCGCGACTACATCCCCAGGGTGTCGAAGCCTCCCGGCCGCCGTCCGAAGCCGAATGACCCCAGCCATAAGCCCAGGAAGCATCGGGAGAGTGCGCCGCCGACTCCAGCGCCTTCTCGTCAAGGCAGACAGACCGCCCCCACGAACTCTTCCACGCCGTCTCCTGGGGAGGTGGAATCGTCCGCTCAACACCCGCCGCCAACACCCCGCGAACACGACACACCCATTCCGACGGCGCCCGGCAAGCAGAGCAGCTACAAGGCCGGGCCATTCGGCTGGGCCGGAGTCGCCGCGCTACTGGCTCTGTCCGTCAGCGCCGCCTATGTGGCCGGACGGCGCCGCCGAGCCATCTGCCAGGCGACGCGATCCATTCTTCGCCGTCTCAACCGGCAAGCGAACGGCATGGTGAGGGCGACTCCTGTGACGCCCACCGAGCGGCCGGCATCCGAGGAGTGCGGGGCCCAACTGTCATCGAAGGTCGTTTCCCTGGTCGGCCCTGGCGCGGAAGGTGCCGTCCGCCGCTTGGCCTTGGACGCTCTCACCGACCGGATAGGCCGCGCTTCCGAGCTCGTCATCGCCCGCACCGACGCCTGGCGGTTGTTCGGCATCGACATCGGCACTCTCCAAGAGGAAAGGATTCCAGGTCTGATCCTGACCGAAGACGCTCAGCAGACTCGCACTTACCTAGGAACCCAGGGACTGTTGCCGCGCATCCTCATCACCTGCGACGACGGAAGCGAAGCCGTCCACGAACTCCAACCCAGGGGCCAAAGCCAGCTCACCGTACTATCCCTGTCGCCGAGTACCGAGGTGTCCACAGAGGTCTCCGCTGACGGCGTGCTCACCCCACACAGGGCGGCACCGCCATTGCCCGACCGTCTTCCGCTGCTGTCGAGACCTGACGCCTTCAACCGCCTTATGTCCATGCCGACAATCAGCCGGCGTCGCGAGACGCAGGTCTGATTTCAAGAACGAGAAGCGGCCCCACCTTCGAGTGGCCTCTGGCCCGGTTAGCGATCTCGGCAAGCTTGATCACGAATGATTCTTGGCCCAACGAGGTTGTCGACGGATGGAGCCAGGAACGCGTAGATCACGGAGGTGACCAGAGGGTGTTAAAGGACCGTGCGCAGCGTCACGGAAACTCGTCGGCTGCGGGGCGTCTGTCCGTTCGGTCCGGGGTCGGTCTTGCGCGCCGGAATGGCATGCCGCCAGGTGAATCGTGCTGGGCCGGTCATCACGCACAGGCTGCCGACTTCGAGGCGCACCGGCACGCGGGTCTTGTCCTCGGGGTGGGTGAACTCCATGACGCATGCCGACAGCAGGCTGACCGAGGCGACGACCGGTCCGAAGGTGGGGACGCGGTCGACGTGGGCGCTGATTCCCTGGCCGGGGAGGTACTCGTTCACGATGACCTGGTCGGGAGGTCGGTCGAAGTGGCCGTCGTTGTGCAGGCGCTGGGCCAACGTCATCGCCCAGGCGGGTAGTGGCGGGGCCGCAGCAGCGCCCACGCCTCGGTTGCCGTAGTCGTAGTGGTGGCCGTAGTGCTGGACACGCCGCCGTAGTTGCGATGACCAGGGCGCGGCGTCGATCTCCGCGATGAGTCGCCGCTGATCGTCTTCGTCCAGCCAACGGTCGAGACACAAGAGACCCGGAACCATGATCGAGAATCTATTCGATTATGGTCTGTCTGGCTCAGAGTCGGTGAATCGCCTTGGCTGCATGTGCATTCAAACAGCACGTCGGCTATGGGGAAGCAGAATCTCCTGGTCGAGCGAGCCTGCAGCTTGTTGTGCCTGGGTGCGGCTGAGCCAGTAGGGCTGGGTGCGGCGGCCCAGCGTCGGGGACCGGCGGCAGAGGTGGCTGGTCCGGTCGGGACGCCTGGGAGGCTGACCAGATCCGGATCGATGAGGTAGAGGCCGTCCCGGAGAAGCGCGCCATGGCCCTCCTCGGCGGTTGCAGCTGTGCCTGGGACGTCGGCCACGCTCATCCGGGCGTTTCTCGTGGCGCCCGGTCGTAATCGCCCTGGCCGCCACGGTAGGCAGCCCATCCCTCCACCGGGATCACCTGCGTTCCATTCCGGACCGGATCACCAGGCACCTGAGTGCGGCGGACGTCAGAGGTCCAGGTTCCCGCGGTTCGCCTGTTCGGTCAGCCGGCGCCACGCATCCCGGGCCAGAAACATCGTGGGGCCGTCGGGGTCCTTGGAGTCGCGGACGGCGATCAGTCCGGGGAGTGGGGCGAGTTCGACGCAGCCCTGGCTGCCTTGGCTGGCCGTCGCCTTGCGCCAGTTCAGCGGGGAGGGGGCCGGGGTGGTCATTGCATCTCCTCTTCGATCCTGTGCAGGAAAGCCGCCGTCCCGCGGGGGTCGAGCGCCGATGCCACCAGCAGGTTGAACTTGGTGTTCATGCGGCTTACCTGGTGCGGTTGCTCCAGGTAGGCGTTGCCGGCCTGGCTCTCGACGTAGACGACGTCCGGGTCGGTGGGGTCAGGGAAGCCGAGCAGCGAGAATGGCCCGTCGAGCCCGACATGTGCACCTTTATCGAAGGGTAGAACCTGCACGGTGATGTTGGGAGCCTTGATCGCAGCGAGCAGGCGACTTACCTGACCCCGCATCACCGCGGCCTCCCCGATCGGCCTGCGGAAGACGTTCTCGTCCAAGATCACCCAAAGGGCGAACGCTGGTGTAGCGCGATCGAGGATCTGCTGCCGGGCGAGCCTGAGGTCCAGCAAACGGTCGATCGTCTTGGGCGCCTCGCCAGGGAGCGTCGTCTGTAGGACCTCGCGGGCGTACTCGGGAGTCTGAAGCAGCCCGTGGACGAGCTGATTGTCGAAATGCCGCAGCTCGGCGGCCTCGCTTTCCAGCCCGATGTAGGAGCCGAAGCGGGGCGGGAAGACGTCCTGGAACTCGCTGTACCAGCCTGGCTGTGCCGCCTCCTTCGCCAGTTGGAGAAGCGTGTCCCTCACTCGGGTGTCCGTCGCGCCGAACAGCTCCAGCAGGTCACGGATCTCCCGCTGCTTCGGAGGCTGCGCCTTGCCCGTCTCGATGCGGCTCACCCGTGAGGGCGAGCACTCCAGGTGCTCGGCGACCTGCTCGATGGTGTAGCCGGCGTTCTCCCTCAGCTTGCGGAGTTCGGAGCCGAGTCGGCGCATCCGAACGGTTGTGACTCCAGGCTGCGGCATGGATCCCCCTTGGTTGCGTGGCACAAGGTACCCGGCGCAACTGCTGCGGAGGCGCGGCTAGGAGCGGATACCGCACTGTCGTCCAGGAATATTGCGGACATGTACCCGTAATCCTGGCACCAATGCAATGGCACACTTGTGCAGCACAGTTTCACAGTGCATTCTGAGGCCCGTACTCACCCGACTGCGGAGAGCGATCGACGCGAACCCAAAGGGACTGGTCGCTCCTGCTCCTTCGAGGTGATTTCGGAGACGGGCCCGACTACATGAGGCGGCCCCGGACGCGGTGCGGCAACACCGGCCGGGGCCTGATCGGACGCAGGAGGTCCGACTATGCATGATCGTACGAACACGTCCACCGTTCAGGCGGTGACCCCCATCCTGGAACGCCCGCACAACCACGACCAGGTACAACACCCCACCCCCGAGACGACGACCACGATGACACCGGCCCCCTGGGCACGCGACGTCGACCCAGAGCGGGCGGTCGCCGAGATCGGCGACCAGTTCCCCTCGGCAACCATCTGGTTCGGCGAGCACACCGGAAGCTTCTGGGCCCTCACCTACGCCCAGGACGGCACACCTCGACTGATTGAAGGGGCCACACCTCAGGAGTTGAGCCGTCGGCTCGACTCCCTCATGCCCCACCCGGCGCAACATCGTCGGCCGCAACCGCCTTCGAACAGAGCGGTCCACGGAAGCGCTGCCCCCTATCTACCTCCCGCAGCGCGGGCTTCGGTCAGAAGCAGGCGCCTCCGGAAGAGGAACGGGTGCCGTGGTCGCCACTCCATGCCCAAGACTCTCGGTCGGAGCCGCTGATGTACATCGGCAAGGCCACCGACATCCCGCCCGGCGGATTCTGTGCGTTCCAGCTGCCTCGAGACCCGAGTTGCGCGTCCCAAGCGCGCTCGCTCCTCGCCGCGACGATGCGTGACCTCACCTTCCCCATCGACTCGGTCGAAGACGCGAAGCTCGCGGTGTCCGAACTGGCTACCAACGCGCACACGCATGCAACCTCGATGTCCCGCCCGGAGCTGTGGGTCTGGGCGCGTACCTGCCCCGCCCCCGAACTGGTCGTCTCTGTATTCGACACTCATCGCGAAATCTGGCCTGTCTCCCGGGACACCGACCTACTCGACGAGCACGGCAAGGGCCTTTCCATCGTCGCGGCGCTCTCCTCCGAAATGGGTACGCATCACACCCGCTCGCGCCTCACCACTTCGCGGGGCAAGTGCGTCTGGTTCACGCTCCCCCTCCCGACCGGATGGCCGGTCGCCACCCACGTCATCACCCCCGCGATGGCAGCAAGTCGGCTCTCGGAAGTCCTGCGGGCACGCGGCATCCCAGCCACCTGCCGCGGTGACGACAGCGGCGCCCCGGTCATCAGCGTCGGAGCTTTGAACATCTGGATGGAGGCGAACGTCTTCTCTTGGCGCACCAGCCGAGGGCACGTCAGCCAACCGCTGATCGACCTCCAAGAAGTCGCCGAACGCATCGTCAACTGCCACGAAACCGCAGGCGTCTCGGCATCACCGGCCTGACGAAACCAGCACCTCCGGACCCAGCCGACCCAAGCGTCGGGGACGCGGCAACCCTCCCGTACTCCTGTGTCCCCGGCCTATGCCACCCACCTACCAGGACGACCCCATGCACACCGGCGCAGAACTGCACGCTCAGCTAGCAAGAGACATCGAAGCCCTCAGAACCCTTACTGGACGAGCCGACAGCAACGGCGGCGACCGCGTCCTTGATCAACTGACGCGAACCGGCGACCTCGACGACACCATCGTCTTCCTCTGCCGCGTCCATGACCTCCTGATCAGGATCACAGAGACTTTGACCCTGGTCGTCGGAGCGCACCACGTCCGCGAAGATTCATCCGGACGGCCCAACCTTCGCAATCATGCGGGGATCTCCGACTCGACCCCGCAAGGCCTCAGCAAAGTCGATGCTGCTGAGGCCTGGCGCCGAGCACACCTTCATCTGACCGACCACCGCGACACCCCGGTACTCCTGCATATCGAAGAGTTCGAAGACGGCTACCGGGCCACCCCGATCCTGTTGTCCCTCCCCGAGCCACCGCGCTTCCCCACC
>NZ_SMLC01000072.1 GCF_004349245.1 Actinomadura sp. 6K520
CCACCGACCACCCCACGAGCCGCCCCCTGCCGCCGCCAGGGCACACGATCCGCGCCGAAGGGGCGACGTGGCGCCACCCACCCCCGGAGAAGTGAGGCGACTTCACCATGGACGTCATCAAGGACATCCTCACCTTCCTGGCCGACAACGTGTTCGGCCAGGTCCCCATCCTGATCGGGCTCATCACCCTCATCGGGCTGATCCTGCAGCGCAAGCGGTTCGAGGACGTCTTCGCGGGCGCGCTGCGCGCCACGATCGGCGTGGTCATCCTGTTCATCGGCGTGGAGGTGTTCGCGGGCGGGCTGACGAGCTTCCAGACCGTCCTCGCCAGCGCGATGGGGACGGAGCCGCCGAAGGCCGACAACACCCTCGCCGACTTCCTCGCCGACCAGGGCGGGACGATCGCGCTGGTCATCACGGTGGCGTTCCTCGCGCACGTGCTGATCGTGCGGATCTTCCCGGCGGCCCGGTACCTGTACCTGACCGGCCACCTGATGTTCTGGATCAGCACGGTCGCGGTCGCGTCGCTGGTGACGATCGCGCCGGGCGCCGACCAGCTCACGCTCGTGCTGTGCGGGGCCGGGTTCGTCGCCGCGTACTGGACCCTCCAGCCGCTGTGGATGCGCCCGCTGATGCGCCGCGTCATGCCGGACGACCGCTTCGGCTTCGCGCACACGAGCTCGCTCGCCTGCCTGATCACCGGCTACGCCGCCCGTCCGCTCGGCAGCCGCGAGAAGCACGACACCGAGAAGCTGAAGCTGCCGCGCCAGCTGTCGTTCTTCAAGGACGTCAACGTCAGCACCGCACTGATCATCTGCGTGATCATGCTGGCGGCGGTCGCGTTCGCCGACGGCGGCGTCGTGGCGGAGGCCGCGGCGGAGATGGACGAGAAGCTGTCCCCGTGGGTGTGGGCGCTGCTGGTCGGCCTCCGGTTCGCCGGCGGCATCGCGATCCTGCTGTTCGGCGTGCGGATGTTCCTCGCCGAGATCGTCCCCGCGTTCAAGGGGTTCAGCGACCGGGTCATCCCCGGCACCCGCCCCGCGCTGGACGCGCCGACCGTCTTCCCCGTCGCGCCGACCGCCGTCATGGTCGGGTTCGTGGCCTCCACCGCGGTGTTCCTCGTCTGCCTCGGCGTGTTCGCGGGCGCGGGGTGGTTCACGCTGGCCCCGCCCATGATCATGCTGTTCTTCGTGGGCGGCGCGGCCGGGCTGTTCGGCAACGTGGTGTCCGGCTGGCGCGGCGCCGTGCTCGGCGGCGTCATCACCGGCCTGATCCTCGCGGTCGGGCAGGCCGTCACGTGGGGCCTGTACGAGCGGACCGCGCCCGAGCTGGCCACCCTCGCCGACCCCGACTGGTACGCGATCGCGTGGCTGCTGGAGGCGGCCGACCCGATCGTCGGCGACCGCTCGGTCTGGCTCGTGCCCGCCGTCGCGCTCGCCGCCACGGTCGTGACGCTGCTGCTCCTCGGCCGGGCCGACAAGCGCAGGGCGGCCGAGGAGGACCCGTCGCCGGAGGGCGACGACAAGGCCCCGGCCACCACCTGACCCCCGTCAACGGAGAGAGGGAACGACATGGCACTGGACCGGCGACTGGAGGTCCTCGCCGTCTGCGGCGTCGGCATGGGCTCCAGCCTGATGCTGAAGATGACCGCCGAGGACGCGCTGCGCTCGCTCGGCGTGGACGCCCGGGTGGAGAACACCGACGTCTCCACGGCGCGCGGGATGACGCCCGACGTGGTGATCGGCCAGGGCATGCACACCGCCGAGATCGCCGGCCTCGCGCCCGTCGTGATCACCGTCAGCGACTTCATGGACAAGGACGGCCTCGAAGCGCGGCTGAGGGAGCGGCTGACCGAGGAGGGCTGGCTGTAGTGGCGGTCGTGACGGCGCAGGGCGCGGCGCGGGCCGCGGACTGGCGGGAGGCCGTCCGCGCGGCGGCCTCCGCGCTGGTCGACGCGGGCGCCGCCGGTGCGGACTACCCGGACGCGTGCGTCCGGGTGGTCGAGGAGAACGGCCCCTACATCGTGCTGACGAAGGGGCTCGCGCTCGTCCACGCCCGCCCGGAGGACGGCGGGCTGGCGGTGGGAGTCGGCGTGACCCGCCTGGCGGCGCCCGTCGGGTTCGGTCATCCCGACAACGACCCGGTGGACCTGCTGCTCGCGTTCTGCACACCCGACCCCGACGCGCACGTCGGGACGCTGTCGGCGCTGGCGCGTGCGCTGTCGGGCGGGCTGGCCGACCGGCTCCGCGCCGAACCCGGTGAGGACGAACTGGTCCGGACCTTGAAGGAGGCCCTGCCCGATGCCTGACGAGACCCGGCGGCTCCCCCACCGGGTGCGGGAACTCCTGGACGACCTCGACGCCGCCTCCGGCGAGGCGATCGGGGCCGCCGCCGCCCTGCTGCTGGAATCGATCGAGGCCGACGGAATCGTGCACGTCGCGGGCGCCGGGCACTCCCTGGCGCTGGTGTGCGAGACGTTCTACCGGGCGGGCGGGCTCGCCGCGGTCCGCCCGATCTGGGATCCCGGTGTCCTCCCGCTCGACGACGCCGTGCGCAGCACCCGCGCCGAGCGGCGGGGCGGGGTCGGCCGCGCCGTGGTCGCCGGCGCCGCCCCCGCCCCGCCCGACGCGGCGGTCGTGTTCTCCACCAGCGGCCGCAACCCCTATCCCGTCGAGATCGCCGCGGAGTGCGCCGCGCGGGACGTGCCGGTGATCGCGGTGACGTCGGCGCGGGCGTCGCGGGGCGCCGCGGCGCGGGCGGACACGACGCTCGCCGACCACGCCCGGATCGTGCTGGACACCCGCGTCCCGCCCGGCGACGTGCTGCACCCTCCGGAGGCGCCGCGCACGGCGGCGGTGTCCACGGTCCTCGCCGCGTACGCGTGGGCGCGCGTCCTCGCCGCCCTCGACGACCTCGCGGTGGAGCGCGGCGTGGAGCTCCCCCGCTGGACCAGCGCGAACGTCCCCGGCGGCGACGAGGTGAACGCGGCGCTGCTGGAGCGCTACCGCCACCGCGTCCCCGAACTCACCGGCGGGTAGCGGCGGGCCCCCGTCCCGCGGCGTTTCACATATTGACCGGCTCGCTCCTTATGACATGATGCGTGGCCACATCGGACGGGAACGAGGAGCGAGATGACGACGAGACCGGCCGGGGACGACCTTCTTGCCGTGTTCCAGCGCGCGGACCTCGGCGGCGACGAGAAGCTCGACCTGATGGAGTTCACCCTCGTCCTCGACGAGCTCGGGCTCGCGTGGACGCGCGCCGAGACGCAGGACAGGTTCGAGAAGGCGGACAGCAACCTCGACGGGTTCATCTCCTACGGGGAGTTCCGCGCCATCCTGGAGTCCCAGGGCTGGGCCGAGGGCCCGCTGCCCGGCGCACGCGCCTGACCCACGGCAGAGCAGTGACGGGCCCGCCGGCCGTTCCGGCGGGCCCGTCCGTCGTCCGGTGGCCCGGGGTCAGACCCTGCGGCCGCGCAGTTCGCGGTACCGGCGGACGAGGGCCGCGGTGGACGCGTCCGGTGTCCCGCCCGGCGGCTCGGCGGAGGTGAGCGCGGGCACGAGGTCCATGGCCATGACCTTGCCGAGCTCGACGCCCCACTGGTCGAAGGAGTCGATGCCCCAGATCGTCCCCTCGACGAACACGACGTGCTCGTACAGCGCGACCAGGGAGCCGAGCGTCTTCGGGGTGAGCTTCGGCGCCAGGATCGTGCTGGTCGGGCGGTTGCCCGGCATGACCTTGTGCGGGACGAGCTCCGCGGGCGTCCCCTCGGCGGCGATCTCCTCGGCGGTCTTGCCGAACGCGAGCGCCGAGGTCTGCGCGAGCAGGTTCGCGGTCAGCAGGTCGTGCATGCCCGCCGTCCCCTCCGCCGGCGGCTCCTCGAACGGCTCGGCGAAGCCGATGAAGTCGGCGGGCACGAGCCGGGTCCCCTGGTGCAGGAGCTGGTAGAAGGCGTGCTGGCCGTTGGTGCCGGGCTCGCCCCAGAAGATCTCGCCGGTCTGCGCGACGACGGGCGCGCCGTCGGCCCGCACCGACTTGCCGTTGGACTCCATCGTGAGCTGCTGGAGGTAGGCGGGGAAGCGCGCCAGGCGCTGGGCGTAGGGCAGGACGGCCCGGGTCTGCGCGCCGAAGAAGTCGGTGTACCAGACGCCGAGCAGCCCCATCACGACCGGCATGTTCTCCTCGAACGGCGCGGCGCGGAAGTGCTCGTCGATCTCGCGGAACCCGGCGAGCAGCTCGCGGAACGCCGCACCGCCGATCGCGATCATCAGGGAGAGGCCGATGGCGCCGTCGAGGGAGTAGCGTCCGCCGACCCAGTCCCAGAAGACGAACATGTTGGCGGGGTCGATGCCGAACTCGGCGACGCGCTCGGCGTTCGTCGACACCGCGACGAAGTGCCGCGCGACGGCGGCGTCGTCACCGAGCCGCTCGACGAGCCACCGCCGCGCCGCCCTGGCGTTGGTGAGGGTCTCCAGCGTGCCGAACGTCTTGGAGCTGACGACGAACAGCGTCTGCTCGGGGTCGAGTCCGGCGAGCTTCCCGGCGATGTCGGCGGGGTCGATGTTGGAGACGAACCGGCAGGAGACGCCGGCGTCCGCGTAGTCGCTGAGGGCCTCGTAGGCCATGGCGGGGCCGAGGTCGGAACCGCCGATCCCGATGTTGACGACGGTGGTGATGCGCTTGCCAGTGAAGCCCGTCCACTCCCCCGAACGGACGCGCCGGGAGAAGTCGGCCATCTTGTCCAGGACGGCGTGGACGTCGCCGGCGACGTCCTGCCCGTCCACGGTCAGGGACTCGCCGGGCGGGACCCGGAGCGCGGTGTGCAGGACGGCGCGGTCCTCGCTGACGTTGATGCGCTCGCCGGTGAACATCGCCTCGATGCGGCCGCGCAGCCCGGCCCGCTCGGCGAGCGCCGTCAGCAGCCGCATCGTCTCGCCGGTGACGCGGTGCTTGGAGTAGTCCAGGAGGAGGTCCCCCGCGGTGACGGTCATGCGGCCGACGCGCCCCGGATCGTCCGTGAAAAGCTCGCGCAGGTGCCGCCCGGCGAGCTCCGCCTGATGCGCCGCCAGCGCGGACCACTCGGGCGACTCGGTGATATCTGACATTGCCTCTCTCATCTCCTCAGGGGCCGGGCGGGACCGATGTCCCCCGGGTGCCGCGCCGCCCCACCGGCGATCATAAATCGACCGCGCGTGACCGTATCAGGGCCCGTCCCCGCCGCGCAGGCGACCGGAGCCGCCGGTAGGGTCGCCCCCGGTGCGAGGCGCAGGAGGTTCCCGGATGGGCGAGGTTTCCATGGAGCTCACGCGGATGTTCGAGCTGACGCCGCTCGGCGGGGACGCCTTCCTCGCCACCTCGCCGCCGGTGGGGCGTCCGCGGCTGTTCGGCGGCCAGGTCGCCGGGCAGAGCCTGCGCGCCGCGTGCCTGACGGCGGGCGGGCGCCCGCCGCACTCCCTGCACGCCTACTTCATCCGCCCGGGGATGCCGGACGAGCCGCTGACGTTCGACGTGTCCCGCACCCGCGACGGCCGGTCGTTCTCGACCCGGCACGTCACGGCGAGCCAGGGCGGGAAGCCGATCCTGGAGCTCATCGCCTCGTTCCACGACCCGGAGGACGGGTTCGACTGGCAGGACGGCGCCCCGGCCGCGACGCCGGGCCCCGAGGGGCTGGAGCCGCTCGCGCTGCCCTCCTTCTTCCGCCACCCGCCGGGGTTCGACGTCCGCGTCGTGAACCCGCCCCCGGAGGGCGAGTGGCCGGTCGCGCACCCGTTCTGGATCCGGGCCGCCGGGCCGGTGGGCGACGATCCGGCGCTGCACGCCTGCCTGATCGCCTACCTGTCGGACATGGGGGTGGTCAGCAGCGCCCGCGGGCCGGGCTCGCCGCGGGACCTGGTCACGGCGGTCTCGCTCGACCACGCGGTGTGGTTCCACCGGCCGCCGCGCGCCGACCGGTGGCTGCTCTACTCGGTCGGCCCGGTCACGAACCACGGCGCCCGCGGCCTCGCACGCGGCACCCTCCACACCGCGGACGGGACGCTGGTGGCCTCGATCGCCCAGGAGGCGCTGCTGCGTCCCGCGGCGGACCCCGGACGGAGCTGACCCGGCCCGCCGCGTAGCCCGGCCTGCGGGAGACGCGCGTTTCCGGGACGGCCCCTCGGGCACCCCCGCTGAGAACAGCGGACATCCAGGGAGTATCCCGACATGACGACGATCGCCACGACCAACCCCGCCACGGGAGAGGTCGAGAAGACCTTCGACGCGCTGGCCGACGAGGAGGTCGACCGGCGCATCGCGCGGGCGGCGGACACGTTCGCCTCCCTCCGGACGACGGGCCTCGGGCAGCGGGCGGAGTGGATGCGCGCCGCGGCCGGCATCCTCGACGGCGAGGCGGACCGGATCGGCGCGATGCTGACCACGGAGATGGGCAAGACGCTGAAGGCCGCCGTCGCCGAGGCGCAGAAGTGCGCCAAGGCATGCCGCTTCTACGCCGGCCGTGCGGAGGAGTTCCTCACCGGCAGGCGTCCGGCCGACGCCGGGGACGTGGGCGCACGCGACGCCTACGTGCGCTACGAGCCGCTCGGCCCGGTGCTGGCGGTCATGCCGTGGAACTTCCCGCTCTGGCAGGTGATCAGGTTCGCGGCGCCGGCCCTGATGGCGGGCAACACCGGGCTCCTCAAGCACGCCTCGAACGTCCCGCAGACGGCCCTGTTCCTGGAGGACCTCTTCCGCCGCGCCGGGTTCCCCGAGGGGGCGTTCCAGACGCTGCTCATCGGCTCGGCCAAGGTGGAGCGGGTGCTGCGCGACCCGCGGGTGAAGGCCGCGACGCTCACCGGGAGCGAGCCCGCGGGACGGTCCGTCGCCGCGATCGCCGGGGACGAGGTGAAGCCGACCGTCCTGGAGCTCGGCGGCAGCGACCCGTTCGTGGTGATGCCGTCGGCCGACATCGAGGCCGCCGCGCGGACGGCGGCGGAGTCCCGGTGCCTCAACAACGGGCAGAGCTGCATCTCGGCCAAGCGGTTCATCGTCGACGCCGACTGCGCCGGCGAGTTCGAGCGGCTGTTCGTCGAGAACATGCGCGCGATGAAGGTGGGCGACCCGATGGACGAGGCCACCGACGTCGGCCCCCTCGTCAGCGAGGAGGGGCGCGCCGGGGTCGAGGAACTCGTCGCCGACGCGGTGGGCAAGGGCGCCGCGGTGCTGTGCGGCGGCGAACGCCTCGACGGCCCCGGCTGGTTCTACCCGCCGACGGTCGTCTCGGGCGTGACGCCCGAGATGCGCATGTACCACGAGGAGGTCTTCGGGCCGGTCGCCTCCCTCTTCCGGGTCGGCGGGGTCTCCGAGGCCGTCGAGGTGGCGAACGCGACGGGCTTCGGGCTCGGCTCGAACGCCTGGACGCGCGACGACGCCGAACGGGAGCGGTTCGTCCGCGAGCTGGACGCCGGGCAGGTCTTCATCAACGGGAAGACGACCTCGTACCCGGAGCTGCCGTTCGGGGGCGTGAAGCGCTCCGGCTACGGCCGCGAGCTGTCGGCCGAGGGCATGCGCGCCTTCTGCAACGCCAAGACGGTGTGGGTCGGCTGACCCGTCTCGCCTGGCCCGGCCGGGAGCTTCCGGCCGGGCCGGTCCGTCCGCGCGGCCCGCCGGTCCGCTCCGTCAGTCCTGCTTGGGGCGCTTGGCGACCAGCGTCAGCACGTCGTACTTGGCGACCGAGGCGCCCTCCTGGTTGGTGACGTCGGTGTCCCAGCGGACCTCGCCGTAGCCGGCTCCCTCGCGCGGGGAGATCTGCTTGGCGGTGAGCGTGACGGTCAGCTCGTCCCCGGGCTTGACCGGGGTGAGGAACCGCAGGTTCTCCAGCCCGTAGTTCGCCAGGACGGGACCGGGGGCGGGGTCGACGAACAGGCCAGCGGCGAACGACACGACGAGGTAGCCGTGCGCGACCCGTCCGCCGAAGAACGGGTTGGCCTTCGCCGCCTCCTCGTCCATGTGGGCGTAGAAGACGTCGCCGGTGAACTCCGCGAAGTGCTCCACGTCGTCGAGGGTCACGGCCCGGGGGCCGCCGACGGCGGTGTCGCCGACGCGCAGGTCCTCCAGGTGCTTGCGGAACGGGTGCTCGCCGGTGACCGTCCGGTCGGTGCCGGGGACCCACCGCCCGGTGATCGAGGTCAGCATGGCGGGCCCGGCCTGCACGGCGGTGCGCCGCATGTGGTGCACCACCCCGCGGATCCCGCCCATCTCCTCGCCGCCCCCGGCGCGTCCCGGGCCGCCGTGGACGAGCGCGGGCAGCGGCGACCCGTGCCCCGTCGACTCCTTGGCGTCCGCGGAGTTCAGCACCAGCAGCCGCCCGTGCCACGGCGCGGTGCCGAGCACCACGTGCCGGGCGAACTCCGCGTCGGCGGTCACGACCGACCCGGCGAGGCTGCCGCGGCCCCGCACCGCCAGCTCGACGGCGTGGTCGGCGCCGTCGTAGGGCAGCAGCGTGCTGACCGGCCCGAACGCCTCGACCTCGTGCGGCTCCGCGCGGGCGGGGTCGTCGGCGCGCAGCAGGATCGGCGACATGAACGCGCCCCGCTCGGCGTCGGCGCCGCGCACGTCCACCCGGCCGGGGTCGCCGAAGACGAGGCGTCCGGCGTCCAGCAGCGCCTTCAGCGAGCGCCGCACCTCCTCCCGCTGGTCCAGGCCGGCGAGCGCGCCCATCCGCACCTCCGGGTCGGCCGGGTTCCCGACCGTCACCTTCGCCAGCCGGTCGCGGACGGCGTCGGCGACGTCGTCGGCGAGCGCGGCGGGGACCAGCGCGCGGCGGATCGCGGTGCACTTCTGCCCCGCCTTGACGGTCATCTCCGCGACGAGCTGCTTGACGTACAGGTCGAACTCGACCGTGCCGGGCGTGGCGTCCGGCCCGAGGATCGAGCAGTTCAGCGAGTCCGCCTCGGCGTTGAACCGGACCGCGTTGCCCACGATCGCGGGGTGGGTGCGCAGCAGCCGGGCGGTGGACGCCGACCCGGTGAACCCGACGATGTCCTGCTCGGTGAGGTGGTCGAGCAGGTCGCCCGGGTCACCGCAGACCAGCTGCACGGTGCCCTCCGGCAGGATGCCGGACTCGACGATCAGCTCGACGAGCCGGGCCGTCAGGTACGCGGTCTGGCTCGCGGGCTTGATCAGGCTCGGCACGCCGGCGAGGAACGCGGGCGCGAGCTTCTCCAGCGGCCCCCACACCGGGAAGTTGAACGCGTTGATCTGCACCGCGACGCCGTGCGACGGGGTGCACAGGTGCTGCCCGACGAACGTCCCGCCCTTCCCGAGCGGCTCGACGTCCCCTTCGATCAGCACCGTGTCGTTCGGCAGTTCGCGCTTGCCCTTGCTCGAATAGGCGAACAGGACGCCGATGCCGCCGTCGACGTCGAACTTCGAATCGCCCAGAGTCGCGCCCGTCCGCGCCGACAGGGCGTACAGCTCCTCGCGATGCTCCCGCAGGTGGGACGCCAGCGCCTTCAGCAGGGCCGCCCGCTGGTGGAACGTCAGCTCCCGCAGCACCGGGCCGCCGACCCTCCGGCCGTACTCCAGCGCACCGCCCATGTCGACGCCCGCCGACGAGATCCGGGCGACCTCGTCTCCGGTGACGGCGTCGCGCAGCGGCACCCCCTCGCCGTCCGGAGCACGCCATGAACCCGACACGTAACTGCGCAGCACGACCACTTGGACCTCCTCGTCCATTGCTCTGAGTCTTCCTGCCACCTACGAGCTTCGTTCACGCCTCGCAGACATGACAGCCGGGACCCGGTGCTTTTGTGTACTCGCACCCCGGCACTTGCGCAGCAAAGAGACAGATCTTGTGGATCTGTCCCGTTCCTGCGTACGCTGCCGGTCATGGTCACGCGCACCCGTATCTCCGCCGAGCTCAACGGGCTGCGCGCCGCCGCCCGCGCCGGGATGATCGGCCCGCTGCCTCCGCGGGCCCTCGCCGCGACGGCGCGGGCGCTGCGGCGGTACGGGCCGCTCGGCGCGGCGACGGCACTGCCCGCGCACCGCTTCCCGGCCCGCACCGGCCTGGTCGACGACCGCGGGAGCCTCACGTTCGGCGAGCTGGACCGGCGCTGCAACGCCCTCGCCAACGCCCTGCTGGCGCGCGGCATCGGCGCGGGCGACACCGTGGGGATCCTGTGCCGCAACCACCGCGGCCTCCTGGAGGCGATGTCGGGGGCGGCGAAGACGGGCGCGTCCGTCCTGTTCCTCAACACCGACTTCGCCGCGCCCCAGCTCCGCGACGCCGCCGCCCGCGAGGGCGTCACCGCCGTCATCCACGACGAGGAGTTCGCCCCCGTCGTGGCCGGCCTCGGCATGCCCCGCTTCACCGAGGCCGACCTGGACGACCTCATCGGCGGGGCGGACGGCGCGCCGCCGCCCGCCCCGCCCCGGCACGGCTCCATGGTGATCCTCACCAGCGGCACGTCCGGGCGGCCGAAGGGCGCGCCGCGGGCGCAGTCCCGGTCGATGGCGCTGCCCGGCGGCATCCTGTCGAAGGTGCCGTTCCGCGGCGGGGAGCCCATGTTCGTCGGGCCGCCGCTCTTCCACGGCCTCGGGCTGACCTCCGCCGTGCTCGCGCTGGGGCTCGGGTCGACACTGGTACTGCGCCGCCGGTTCGACGCGGCCGGCGTTCTCGACGACCTGGAGACGCACGGCTGCGCGTCGCTCGTCGCCGTCCCGGTCATGCTGAGCCGGCTCCTGGCCGTCCCCGGCGCGGACACGCGCGACCTGTCCCGCCTCAGGGTGGTCATGACGGGCGGCGCGCGGCTCGACCCCGATCTCGCGAACCGCGTCCTGGCGGCGTTCGGGCCGGTCCTCTACAACTTCTACGGCTCCACCGAGGCGTCCTGCATCACGATCGCCACGCCGGACGACCTGGCCGCCGCGCCCGGCTGCGTCGGCCGCCCGCCCGCGGGGACCACCGTGGCGATCCTCGGCGACGACGACCGCCCCGCGGCGCCCGGCGCGACCGGCCGCGTCTTCGTCGACACCCCGGCCCGGTTCGGCGGCTACACCGGCGGGGGCGGCAAGGAGGAGGTCGGCGGGCTTATGGCGGTCGGCGACCTCGGGCACCTCGACGGGGACGGCCGGCTGCACGTCGACGGCCGCGCCGACGACATGATCGTGTCGGGCGGCGAGAACGTCCACCCGGGCGAGGTCGAGGACCTCCTCGCCGCCCACCCCGGCATCGCGGAGGCCGCCGTCACCGGCGTGCCCGACGCCGAGTTCGGGCACCGCCTGCGCGCGCACGTGGTCCGCGCCGCCGGCGCCGCCCTGACGGAGGACGAGGTCAAGGGACACGTCGCCGCCAACCTCGCCCGGCACAAGGTCCCCCGCGACGTGGTCTTCCTCGACCGGCTGCCCCGCAACCCGGCGGGCAAGGTCGTCAAGCGCGCCCTGGGCTGACGCCGCCCCGCCGCACCCGCCCGGACCGGGCATGCGGTGCCGCGCCGCCGCTGGGATACTCCGGGCCATGACCTATGCGGCGGACAGTGAGCGGTACGAGCGGATTCCCTACCGGCGGTGCGGGCGCAGCGGGCTGCGGCTCCCGGCGATCTCGCTGGGCCTGTGGCACAACTTCGGCGACGACCGGCCGCTGGAGGTGCAGCGGGCGATCCTCCGGCGCGCGTTCGACCTCGGTGTCACGCACTTCGACCTGGCGAACAACTACGGGCCCCCGTACGGCTCCGCGGAGCTCAACTTCGGCCGGATCCTGCGGGAGGACCTGCGGTCGTACCGGGACGAGCTGATCATCTCCACGAAGGCCGGCTACGACATGTGGCCGGGTCCCTACGGTGAATGGGGGTCGCGCAAGTACCTGCTGGCCAGCCTCGACCAGTCGCTGAGCCGGATGGGCCTGGACTACGTCGACATCTTCTACAGCCACCGCTTCGACCCGGAGACGCCGCTGGAGGAGACGATGGGGGCGCTGGACACGGCCGTCCGGTCCGGGAAGGCGCTCTACGCGGGGATCTCCTCGTACTCGGCCGAGCGGACCGCGGAGGCCGCGGCGATCCTGCGCGAGATGGGGACGCCGCTGCTGATCCACCAGCCGTCGTACTCGATGCTCAACAGGTGGATCGAGGGCGGGCTGCTGGACACGCTGGACCGGGAGGGCGTGGGCTGCATCGCGTTCTCGCCGCTGGCGCAGGGGATGCTGACCGGCAAGTACCTCGGCGGCATTCCCGAGGGGTCGCGGGCGAGCAAGGGCACGTCGTTCTCGTCGAGCCTGCTGACCGAGGAGAACGTCCGGCACGTCCGGCGGCTGCACGAGATCGCCGAGGGGCGCGGCCAGACCCTCGCGCAGCTAGCCCTGGCCTGGTCGCTGCGCGACGGCCGGGTCACCTCCTCGCTGATCGGCGCGAGCAGCGTCGGCCAGCTGGAGGAGAACCTCGCGGCGCTGAACCGGCTGGACTTCACCGCGGACGAGCTGGCCGCGATCGACCGGGACGCCGTCGAGGCGGGCGTCAACATCTGGGCGGCCTCCAGCGCGGGCTGACCGCCGCACCCGTGCATCGACCGGGCAGGACGGGGCACGAGCACCGCATGGACGAGATGACGTTCGCGAGGTGACCCGTGTCCCCACCCGACCGGAACGACCCGGATCAGAACGGCCCCGGCCGGAACGGCGGAGCGGCTCCCGAGTGGCGTGACCCGGAGTGGCGCGGCCCCGGCTCGCGGGGCCGCTACCGGCACGGGCAGCCGAGCGGCGGCGAGCCGCTGACCGCCCGTAGCCCGCTGCGGCTGCGGGCGGTCCTGTCGGCCGTCGCGCTGGTCCTGGCGGTGGGCGCCGCGATCGTCTTCACGGTGACCGCGGACGGCGACGGGGCCTGGGCCGCGGCGGCCATCTGCGCGGTGGTCGCCGTCATCGCCGCCGTCGACCTGGTCGTGATCGCCCGGCGGGCCCGCATGTGACGCGCGTCAGTAGTCCGTGAGGCGGGCGCGCGCCGCCTCCACCGCGGGCGGGACGGGGCGGCGCGCGCGGGCCACCGCGGGCAGCGCGCGGGCGGCGTCCGCGAGGCCCGCGCGGCCGTCGCGGGTGCCCAGCGCGGCCGCGGCGGCGCGGGCGACCGCCGGCAGCGGGCGGCGCAGCCACGCGGTCAGCACCCGGTTGCGCGCCTCCCTGCGGCGGCGGCCGGCCGGGTCGCGGCCCACCGCGGACGGGTGGTGGTGGACGACGAGCTCGGGCACGTAGGCGAGCCCCCATCCGGCCGCGGCCAGGTCGAGGGCGAGGAGCTCCTCCTCCCCGCCGAAGTGCAGGACCTCCGAGAAGCCGCCGACGCCGAGGAACGCCTCCCGCCGGACGACGACCGAGCAGGCGAGGAACCCGAGGATCGCCGGGCCGGGCAGCCCGTCCGGCCGGCCGAGCGGCGCGCGGGCCATCTCCGCCGAGACCGGCTCGGGCCGCTCGTCCGCGCCGACGAGCACGCGGGCGGCGAGCAGCGCCGTCCGCGGGTGGGCGTCGAGGATCCGCACGGCGCGGTCCAGGGCGCCGGGGGCCCACCAGGAGTCGTCGTCGGCGAACGCGACGTAGCGGGTCGAGGCGTGCCGGGCGGCGACGGTGCGGGCCGCGGCGCCCAGGTTGCGCGGCAGCCGCAGCACCGTGGCGCCGGCCTCCGCGGCGACGGCGGCCGTGCCGTCGGAGGAGGCGTTGTCGGCCACGATCACCGGGGCGGCGTGCCGCGCGAGGCTGCGGCGCAGCTCCGGGGCGCGGTCGCGGGTCGCGACGAGGACGGTCACATCGGGCACGGGCGGCTCCCTAGCTCACGTAGCGGCGGGCCTTGGACTCCCGCTGGGACGCCTCCAGGCACCGGAGCCGGTCTTCGACGTCCGGTGGCAGCGTCCGGCGCTCCCGCGCCACCCAGGCCAGCCCCGCGGCGGCCTCGGCGAGCGCGGCGGCCGTGACGCGGTCGCGCGGCAGGGTGCGCAGCAGCCCGGCCGTGCGCCGCGCGGCGGCGGGCAGCGGGCGGCGCAGCCAGGTGAACCACAGCGTGTTGCGGATGCCGTGGCGGCGCCGCAGGTGCGGCTCGCGCAGCCGGGACGGCTCGTGGTGCACGACGACGTCCTCGGCGAAGCACAGCTGCCAGCCGAGCGCCATCAGGTCGGCGCTGAGCAGCTCCTCCTCGCCGCCCAGCCACAGCCGCGCGGAGAACCCGCCCGCCTCGCGGAACGCCTCGGCCCTCACCATGGACGCCCCGGCGAGGAACGAGCCGAGCGCGGGGCCGGGGAGCCACGGCGGCCCCGGGACCGGCGAGTGCCGCAGCTCCGGCACGATCGGGTCCTCGCCGCCGCCGGGCTCGACCAGGATCCGCCCGGTGACCACCGCGAGCCGCGGGTGGGCGTCGAGCAGGTCCGCGGCGCGGGACGGGGCGTCCGGCTCCCACCAGGTGTCGTCGTCCCAGAACGCCACGTACGGGGTGCGGACGTGGTCGACCGCGAGATTGCGGGCGACGGCGCCGAGGTTGCGCGGGGAACGGATCAGCCGGATCTCCGGGAATTCCGCCGCGACGGCGTCGGGGGTGCCGTCCCGCGACGCGTTGTCCACCACGATGACCGGGGGCCGCTCCGCGACCTTCCGGGTGCGCGCGAGGGAGGCGAGCAGCGAAGGCCGGCGGTCCCGCGTGATCACTACGACGGTGCTGCGCATATTCGGCGAGTACCCGCAGTTTTCGGCTCCATGTCGGCAACTCATGTTCTTCCTGGCAGTTCGCCTACTAGCACTTTTTCGGACTCCAGTGTTTAGCGGCACCGTTACCGGCAATGCCGAAATCACCTATAGGGGATTTGCTCTCGCAACACCCGCCAAAGAGCCGGTGACTACGACGACGTCATCGGCACCTCACCGAATGCTGCGCCGAAACGGGGCTTATATGCGCGTGCTCGGAATCAATGCGATCTTTCATGACCCGGCCGCCGCGCTGGTCGTGGACGGCGCCGTCGTCGCGGCGGCGGAGGAGGAACGCTTCAGCCGCCGCAAGCACGGGAAGCGGCCGGTGCCCTTCGCCGGCTGGGAGCTGCCGGAGAAGGCGGCCCGGTGGTGCCTCGCGGAGGCCGGGCTCGAGCCCGGCGACCTCGACGCCGTCGCCTACTCCTACGATCCGGGACTGGTCGAGCCGGGACTGGCCGGGCACGACGTCCAGTGGGAGCGGCTGCGGACGCTGTACGCGCGGCGGGCGCCGAACTTCCTGTCGACCGCGCTGCCGGGGCTCGACCCGGGGATCGTGCGGTACGTGCCGCACCACGTGGCGCACGCCGCGTCCGCCGGGCTCGCGGCTCCCGGACCCGGCGACGGCGACGTCCTGGTCCTCGACGGGCGCGGCGAGTCGCACTCGCACCTCGCCGGGACGTACGAGGGCGGCGTCCTCACCCCGCTGCACGCCCAGCGCCTCCCCCACTCCCTCGGCCTGATGTACGAGGACCTCACCGAGCACCTCGGCTTCCTGCGCTCCAGCGACGAGTACAAGGTCATGGCCCTGGCGTCCCACGGCGAGCCGCGCTTCCTGGACGAGCTGCGCGAGCACGTCCGCGCCACCGGGGACGGCGGTTTCGCCGTCGCGGACATCGACTGGGGCGCGCTGGCGAAGGCCCGTCCCGCGGACGGCGAGTGGACCCGCGACCACGCCGACCTCGCCGCCAGCGTCCAGGCCCGCCTCGAAGAGGTGCTGCTGGACCTGGCGGCGTGGCTGCACGGCCGCACCGGCTCCCGGCGGCTGATGCTCGCCGGCGGCGTCGCACTCAACTGCGTCGCGAACTCGCGGCTCGCCGAGGCCGGGCCGTACGACGACATCTGGGTGCAGCCCGCCGCGGGCGACGCCGGCACGGCGCTCGGCGCCGCGCTGCACGTCGCGCGGGCGAGCGGTGATCCGCCGTCGGCCATGCCCGGCGCCGCCCTGGGCCGCCGGTGGGACGACCGGGAGATCGCGGCGTGCCTGGACACCGCCAAGATCCCGTACGAGCGGCCCGGCGACCTGGCCGCCGCGGTCGCCGACGCCCTGGCGCGCAACGAGATCGTTGCGTGGTTCCAAGGGCGGTCGGAGTTCGGGCCGCGCGCGCTCGGGCACCGGTCCCTGCTCGCCCACCCCGGCCACGAGGCCAACCTGGAGCGGCTCAACGACGTCAAGGGCCGCGAGCAGTTCCGCCCGATCGCGCCGATGGTCGCGCTCGACCACGCGGCCGAGGTCTTCGAGGGGCCGCTGCCGAGCCCGTACATGCTGTTCGTCCACCGGGTGCGCCCCGGCTGGCGCGAGCGCATCCCCGCGGTCGTCCACGTGGACGGCACCGCCCGGATCCAGACGGTCGACGCCGGGGACGAGCCCCTGGTCGCGCGGCTGCTTGAGGAGTTCCGACGCCGGACGGGCCTGCCCGTCGTGGTCAACACCAGCCTGAACACCGCCGGCCGCCCCATGGTCGACGACCCGCGGGACGCGCTGGAGTGCTTCGGCTCCGCCCCGGTGGACCTGCTGGCCATCGGGCCCTTCGTCGTCCGCCGCCGGGAGGTGCACGCCCGATGAGCCACCCGGTGACCGGTCACGGCGCCGCCGGCCACACCGTCGTCATCCCGACGATCGGCCGGGAGAGCCTGCGCGGCACGCTGCGCGCGCTGCTCGCGGGACTCGCCGGCGAGGCGGGGCGCGCGGTCCACGAGATCATCGTCGTGGACGACCGCCCCGCGCCCGGCGCGCCCCTCCCCCTGCCGCCGGACATGCCGCCGGACATGCCGCCGGACATGCCGCCGGACGGGCCGGAGATCCGGGTGATCCGCTCCGGCGGGCGCGGGCCCGCCGCCGCCCGGAACGCCGGCTGGCGCGCGGCCGCGACCGAATGGGTCGCGTTCCTGGACGACGACGTCGTGCCCGAGCCGGAGTGGGCCGCCGGGCTCGCCGCCGACCTCGCGGACCTGGCGCCCCAGGTGGGCGGCTCCCAGGGCCGCGTCACCGTACCGCCGCCGGAAGGCCGGGCCCCGACCGACTGGGAGCGCAACACCGCGGCGCTCGCCGGCGCGGAGTGGATCACCGCCGACATGGCCTACCGCCGCGCCGTCCTCGCCGAGCTCGGCGGCTTCGACGAACGCTTCCGCCGCGCCTACCGGGAGGACGCGGACCTGGCGCTGCGCGCCATGGACGCGGGGCACGGACTCGTCCTCGGCGAGCGGAGGGTGACGCACCCGGTCCGGCCCGCCGGCTTCTGGGCGTCGGTGCGCGCGCAGGCGGGCAACGCCGACGACGTCCTCATGTGGCGGGTGCACGGCGCCTCGTGGCGGGAACGCGCCGGCGAGGGCCGCGGCCTGCTCCACCGCCACGTGCTCACCACCGCCGCCGCCCTCGCCGCCGCGGCGGCGCCCGCGGCACTGCGCGGCCGCCGCGGCGGGACGGCCGCGCTGGCCGCCGGGGGCATGTGGTGCGCGCTGACCGCCGCCTTCGCCCACCGGCGGATCCGGCCGGGGCCGCGGACGCCCGGGGAGGTCACGAAGATGCTGGTGACCAGCGCCGTCATCCCGCCCGCGGCGGTATGGCACCGGGTGCGCGGGCTGATCGTCCACCGCGGGGCACGGCCCTGGGGCGGCCCGTGGGTCGTGCTGTTCGACCGCGACGACACGCTCATCCGCGACGTCCCCTACAACGGGGACCCGGAGCGGGTCGAGCCGATGCCGGGGGCGCGCCGCGCCCTGGACCGGCTGCGGCGGCACGGGGTGCGGATCGGCGTGGTGTCCAACCAGTCGGGCGTGGCGAAGGGGCACCTCACCGCCGGGGACGTCAGGCGCGTCAACGCGCGGGTCGAGCGGATCCTCGGCCGCTTCGACGTGTGGGAGATCTGCCCGCACGACGGCGGCGACGGCTGCGACTGCCGCAAACCGCGGCCCGGCATGATCGAGCGCGCGGCCCGGCGGCTCGGGGCGCGCCCGGCGGACTGCGCCGTCATCGGCGACATCGGCCGCGACGTCGAGGCCGCCGCCGCGGCGGGCGCGCGCGGCATCCTCGTGCCGACCGGCCGCACCCGCCCGGCGGAGGTGGCCCGGGCGCCGGAGACCGCGCCGACGCTGCGGGCGGCCGTCGATCTGGTCCTCGGCGGAAGGCGGCGCCGATGAGGGTCCTCGTCGCCCGCCAGGACAACATCGGCGACGTCCTGCTCGCCGGCCCCGCCGTGCGGGCGGTCGCCGGGCGCGCCGACGAGGTCGTGCTGCTGTGCGGCCCGCGCGGGCGCGCGGCCGCCGACCTGCTGCCCGGCCTCGACGGCGTCATCGAGTGGTGCGCGCCCTGGATCGACCCGGACCGGGTGCCCGTCGAACGGGACGACATCGAGGGGATCGTCCGCAGGCTCCGCGGGTTCGACCGGGCGCTGATCCTGACCTCGTTCCACCAGTCGCCGCTGCCGCTGGCGCTGCTGCTGCGCCTCGCCGGGACGCCGTGGATCGGCGGCATCAGCGAGGACTTCCCCGGTTCGCTGCTCGACCTGCGGCACCGCCCCGGCGAGGACATGCCCGAGCCGCTGCGGATGCTCGCGCTGGCGGAGGACGCCGGATTCCCCGCCCCGGCCGACACCCGGCTGCGGGTCCGGGAGCCGCTCCCCGACACCGACCACCTCACCGGCGGCCCCGGGTACGTCGTCGTGCACCCGGGCACGTCCGTCCCCGCGCGGGCCTGGCCGCCGCAACGCTGCGCCGAGGCCGTCCGGCTGCTGCGCACTGCCGGCCGCCGCGTCGTCGTCACCGGCCACCGGGACGAGAAGGAGCTGACCGCGTCCGTCGCCGGCGAGGACGGCCTCGACCTCGGCGGCCGGACGTCGCTCGCGGAGCTGGCGTCCGTGCTGCGGGGCGCGTGCGCCGTGATCGCCGGCAACACCGGCCCCGCGCATCTGGCGGCGGCCGTCGGGACGCCGGTCGTGTCGCTGTTCGCGCCGACCGTGCCCGCCGCCCGGTGGGCGCCGTTCGGCGTCCCGATGGCGCTGCTCGGCGACCAGATGGCGCCGTGCAAGGACAGCCGCGCCCGCGAATGCCCGGTCGACGGGCACCCCTGCCTGGCGTCGGTCCGCGCCGAGGAGGCGGCCGCGGCCGTGGAGATCGTGGCCTCGGTCGAGGAGGTGCCCGCCCGGTGAGAGTACTGATGTGGCACGTGCACGGCTCGTGGGCGACGTCGTTCGTCCACGGGCCGCAGACCACGCTCGTCCCCGTCACCCCGGGCCGGGACGCCGACGGCAAGGGCCGGCCCGACACCTTCCACTGGCCCGGCCGCGCGGTCGAGGTTCCGCCGGAGCGGCTCCGCCACGAGGACGTCGACGTCGTCGTCCTGCAGCGCCCCCGCGAGCTGCGGCTGGCCGAGGAGTGGCTCGGGCGCCGCCCCGGCCGCGACGTGCCCGCCGTCTACGTCGAGCACGACACCCCCCGCCGGACGCCCGCCGACATCGGCACGCCCGAGGAGGTCGTCCCCGACAGCCGCCACTTCCTGCACGACCGCTCCGACATCCCCGTCGTCCACGTCACCCACTTCAACCGGCTGTTCTGGAACTGCGGGCGGGCCCCGGTCAGGGTCATCGAGCACGGCGTCGTCGACCCCGGCTACCGGTACACCGCCGACCTGCCGCGCGCCGGCGTGGTCATCAACGACCCGCTGCGCCGCGGCCGCGTCGCCGGCACCGACCTGCTCCCCGACCTCGCGGCGGCCGTACCCCTGGACCTGTTCGGCATGAACGTGCGGGACGTCCCCGGGCGCCTCGGGACCGCCCCCGGGGCACTCCGGACCTTCGAGGACCTGCCGCAGGCGAGGATGCACGAGGAACTCGCCCGCCGCCGCGTCTACGTCCACCCCTACCGGTGGACCTCCCTGGGCCTCGCCCTGATCGAGGCCATGATGCTCGGCCTGCCGGTGGTGGCGCTCGCCACCACCGAGGCGGTCGAGGCCGTGCCGCCGGAGGCCGGGGTGCTGTCCACGCGCGTCGGCACGCTGGCCGACGCGGCGCGGGCCCTGGCCGCCGACCCGCCGCGAGCCCGCCAGATCGGCAAGGAGGCGCGGGCCCACGCCGTCGAGCGGTACGGCCTGCCGCGCTTCCTGCGCGACTGGCGGCGAACTCTCCAGGAGGTGTCGCGATGAGGATAGCCATGGTCTCCGAGCACGCCAGCCCGCTGGCGGCCAGGGGCGGTCCCGCGGGTCTGGGCGGAGCGGACGGCGGCGGGCAGAACGTGTTCGTCGCGGAACTGGCCACCGCGCTCGGCCGGCAGGGGCACTACGTCACCGTCTACACCCGGCGCGACGCGCCCGGCCGGCCGCGCCGGGTGCGGCTGGCGCCCGGGGTGACCGTCGAGCACGTCCCCGCGGGCCCGCCCGAACACATCGCCAAGGACGAGCTGCTGCCCTGGATGCACGACTTCGGGCGGTACCTGGAGCACCGCTGGGCCGCCGATCCGCCCGACGTCGCGCACGCGCACTTCTGGATGAGCGGCCTGGCGGCGATCCAGGCCGCGCAGCCGCCCGCGTCGCGGCGCGTGCCGGTGGTGCAGACCTACCACGCGCTGGGCACCGTCAAGCGCCGCCACCAGCGCGACCGGGACACCAGCCCCGCGTCCCGGATACGGCTGGAGCGCGCGGTCGGCCGCGCCGCCGACACCGTGATCGCGACCTGCTCCGACGAGGTCGGCGAGCTGGCCGCGATGGGCGTCCCCGGCGACCGCGTCCGCGTCGTCCCGTGCGGCGTCGACCTGGACCTGTTCTCGCCGGCCGCCGGGGGGCCGCGCGGCGGCCGGCACCGCCTGGTGGTGCTGTCGCGGCTCGTCGAGCGCAAGGGCGTCGACACCGCCGTCCGGGCCCTGGCCCATCTCCCGGACGCCGAGCTGGCCGTCGCGGGCGGGCCGCCGCGCGGCGACCTGGCCGGCGACCCCGAGATCCGCCGGCTGCGGGCGGTGGCGCGGGACGCGGGCGTCGCCGGCCGCGTGGAGTTCCTCGGCCGGCTCGGCCGAACGGAGGTCCCCGCGCTGCTGCGGTCGGCGAGCGTCGTGCTCACCCTCCCCTGGTACGAGCCGTTCGGCATGGTGCCGCTGGAGGCGATGGCCTGCGGCGTCCCGGTGGTCGCGACCGCGGTCGGCGGGCACCTGGACACCGTCGTGGACGGCGTCACCGGGACGCTCGTCCCGCCGCGCGACCCCGAGGGCGCCGCCCGCGCGGTCCGGGCGCTGCTGGGGGACCCGGACGCGCGGGCCGCGATGGGGCTCGCGGCCGCCGGGCGGGCGCGCGAGCAGTACTCCTGGGGCCGCGTCGCCGCCGCCACGACCGAGGTCTACCGGCACGCCGCCGCGCTGAGCGAGGTGCCGGCATGACCGCCCCCGCCACCCGCACCAGGACCGCGACGCCGCGGGACCGGCGGCTGGAGGCCCTCGCCGAGGCCGCGCTGCGGTTCCGCGCGCAGGTCCCCACCATCGAGACCTGGGGGCGGCGCCTGGCCGGCGTGCTGCGCGGCGGCGGGCGGCTGCTGGCGTGCGGCAACGGGGGCAGCGCCGCCGAGGCGCAGCACCTGACCGCCGAGCTGGTCGGCCGGTTCGAGGATGAGCGGCGGCCGCTGTCGGCGATCCCGCTGCACGGCGACACCTCGTCGGTCACCGCCATCGGCAACGACTACGGCCCGGCCAGCGTGTTCGCGCGGCAGGTGCGGGCGCACGGCCGGCCCGGCGACGTGCTGCTGTGCCTGTCCACCAGCGGCCGCAGCCCCAACGTGATCGCCGCGGCGCGGGAGGCCCGGCGGCTCGGCCTCACCGCGTGGGCCGTGACCGGGCCGGGGCCCAACCCGCTCGCCGACGCCTGCGACGACGCCGTCACCGTGGAGGCCGCCGCCACCTCGACCGTCCAGGAGATCCATCTCGCCGCGATCCACCTGCTGTGCGGGGTGATCGACGACGCCCTGGGGGTGAGACCATGACCGCTCCGCTGGTGGTCGTCGGCGACGTGCTGCTCGACATCGACATCGTCGGCACCAGCAGCCGGCTATGCCCGGACGCGCCCGTGCCCGTCGTCGAGCAGGCCGAGGAACTGCCCCGGCCGGGCGGCGCCGGGCTCGCGGCGCTGCTCGCGGCCCTGCAACCGGGCAACGCCGGGCGCGAGGTGGTGCTCGTCACCGCCCTGGCCGACGACGAACCCGGCCGCCGGCTGCGCGCGATGCTGGAGAAGCACGTGGAGGTCGCCGCCCTGCACCTGCACGGCGGCACCCCCTGCAAGCTGCGCATCCGGTCCGGAGGGCAGTCGGTGGCGCGCCTGGACGCCGGGGAAGGCCAAGCCCTCGACGGGCCCGTCGGCCCGCGCGTCACCGACGCCATCGCCGGGGCCGGCGCGGTGCTCGTCGCCGACTACGGCCGCGGCGTCACCCGGCACCGCGCCGTCCGGTCCCTGCTGAGCGGGCTTCCCGCGGGCGTCCCCGTCGTGTGGGACCCGCACCCGCGCGGCGAGGAACCCGTCCCCGGCGTGCGGCTCCTCACCCCGAACGCGGCCGAGGCCGCCCGGCTCGCCGCCGCCCGCGGCGCCGAGACCGGCGGATCGGGGCTGTCGGCGGCCGGGCGGTGCGGCCGCTACCTCGCCGGCGCCTGGGGCATCGACGGCGTCGCGGTCACGCTCGGCTCGGACGGCGCGCTGCTGTGCGACGGGTCGGAGGCGCCGCTGCTCGCGCCGGCGCGGCCCGCCCGCGGCGACTCCTGCGGCGCGGGCGACAGCTTCGCCGCCGGGGCCGCGGGCGCGCTCGCCGACGGCGGGTCGCTCGCCGGCGCCGTCACCGAGGGCGTCCACCTCGCGTCGGAGTTCGTCCGCGCCGGGGCCGCCGCGGGCGTCGCGGCGCAGCTCGCCGAGACCGGCACGGCCCGGCTCGTCCCCGAGCGCGGCGAGGACGCCTGGGACGTCGTCGAGCGGACGCGGCGGGCCGGCGGGACGGTCGTGGCGACCGGCGGCTGCTTCGACCTGCTGCACGCGGGCCACGTCAGCATGCTGCAGCAGGCGCGGCGGCTCGGCGACTGCCTGATCGTGTGCGTCAACTCCGACGCCTCCGTGCGGCGCCGCAAGGGCCCGACCCGCCCCGTCACGCCCGCCGCCGACCGCGTCCGGGTCCTGGAGGCGCTCAGCGACGTCGACGCCGCGCTGGTGTTCGACGACGACACCCCCGCCCCGCTGCTGGAACGGCTGCGCCCGGACGTGTGGGTGAAGGGCGCCGACTACGCCGGAACCACGCTGCCCGAGGCCGAGACGGTCCGGGCCCACGACGGCGAGGTGGTCCTGCTCCCCCTGCTGGAGGGACGCTCCACCACCCGCCTGCTGTCCACCACGAAGGGAACCGCCTCATGAACGTCCTCATCACCGGTGGCGCCTCGGGACTCGGCGCGGCCGTCGCGCGCCGGGTCGCGGCCGATGGCGGGCGTCCGCTCATCCTCGACCGGCACCCGCCGAAGGACGACTTCGAGTGCATGCAGGCCGACCTGGCCGACCGCAGGTGCGCCGAGCGGGCCGTGCACGGCCTGGCCCGCGCCGCCGGCGGGCTGAACGCCGTCGTCACCGCCGCGGGCATCGACGCCTGCGGCACGCTGTGCGAGGTTCCCGCCGAGGACTGGGAACGGGTCGTCCAGGTGAACCTGCTGGGCACCGCCGCCGTCATCCGCTCCGCGCTCCCCTACCTGGAGAACGAGCCGCACGGCCGGGTCGTCACCGTCGCGTCCACACTGGGCTTCCGGGCGCTGAGCGACGCGACCGCGTACTGCGCGTCCAAGTTCGGCGTCGTCGGCTTCACCCGGGCGCTCGCCGCCGAGATGGCCGGCCGCGTCGCCGTCACCATGGTCGTCCCGGGCGGCATGGACACCGCGTTCTTCGACGACCGCTCCGACCAGTACAAGCCGGGCCCGGGCGCCAGCCTCAACCGCCCCGAGGACGTGGCGTCGGCCGTGGCGTTCGCGCTCGCCCAGCCCGCCGGCTGCGAAGTGCGGGAGATGGTCGTCTGCCCTTCACGGGAACCGTCGTGGCCGTGACCGGTTCCCGGGTCCTGGTGCTGCGCGCGCTCGGCCTCGGCGACCTGCTGACCGGCGTCCCGGCCCTGCGCGCCCTGCGCCGCGGTATGCCCGGCGCAAGGATCACGCTCGCCGCACCGGCCGCGCTCGGCCCCCTCGCCCGCTCCACCGGCGCCGTCGACGACGTCCTCCCGGCGGAGGGGCTGGCCCCGCTGCCGCGCGCAGGCCCGGTGGACGCGGCGGTCAACCTGCACGGCCGCGGCCCGCAGAGCCACCGTGTCCTCGGGAAGCTCCGCCCGGGTCGGCTGCTGGCCTTCGCCTGCGCCGAGGCCGGCCACGCCGACGGGCCCGGGTGGGATCCCGCCGAGCACGAGGTGGCGCGGTGGTGCCGGCTCGTGTCGGCGTACGGGTACGACGCCGACCCCGCCGACCTGGACCTGCCCGCGCCGCCGGCCACGTCACCCGCCCCCGGGGCCGTCGTCGTCCATCCGGGCGCGGCGTACCCGGCGCGCCGCTGGCCCGCCGAGCGGTTCGCGGCCGTCGCGGCGGCGCTGCGCGGCCGCGGCGAGCGGGTCGTCGTCACCGGCGGAGCCGGCGAGGCGGCACTGGCGCGGCGGGTCGTGGAGATCGCCGGGCTGGGCGCCGCGGCCGACCTGTCGGGCCGCACCGGCCTGCCGGAGCTGGCCGCGCTCGTCGCGGGGGCCCGGCTCGTGGTGTGCGGCGACACCGGCGTCGCCCACCTCGCGACCGCGTTCCGGACGCCGTCGGTGCTGCTGTTCGGCCCGACGCCCCCGGCCCGGTGGGGGCCGCCGGACCGGGCGGAGCACCTGGTCCTGTGGGCGGGGCGGCGGGGGGACCCGCACGGCCGCGAGCCCGACCCCGGACTGCTGGAGATCACCGCCGGGCAGGCCGTCGAAGCCGCGGGCGAAGCGCTCACCGCCAACCACTGAAGGGGACATCATGAGACATCCACGCGCCGTGGTCACCGGAGGCTCCGGTTTCCTCGGGTCACACCTGTGCGAGGCGCTGCTGGCCCAGGGCATCTCCGTGGTGTGCCTGGACAACCTGCTGACCGGCACGTCCCGCAACATCGCCCACCTGACCGAACGGCGCGACTTCCGGTTCCTGAGACGCGACCTCACCGAGCCGGTGCACGTGCCAGGCGAGGTCGGCTACGTCTTCCACCTGGCCTCGGCGGCGTCCCCCGCCGACTACCTGCGGCTGCCGATCCAGACGCTGGAGGTCGGCAGCCAGGGCACCCGCAACGCGCTCGACCTCGCCGAGAGCAAGAACGCGCGTTTCGTGCTGGCCTCCACGTCCGAGGTCTACGGGGACCCGCTCGTGCACCCGCAGCCCGAGTCCTACTGGGGCAACGTGAACCCGGTCGGGCCGCGCAGCGTCTACGACGAGGCCAAGCGGTTCGGGGAGGCGCTGACGTCGGCGTTCCGGCACGCCCGCGGCCTCGACACCGCGATCGTGCGGATCTTCAACAGCTACGGCCCGCGGATGCGCCCCGACGACGGCCGCGCCATCCCGACGTTCGTGCGGCAGGCGCTGACCGGTGAGGACCTCACGGTCACCGGCGACGGCACGCAGACCCGCTCGATCTGCCACGTGGACGACACCGTCCGGGGCATCATCGCGCTCGCCATGGCGGACCATCCGGGGCCGGTCAACATCGGCAGCCCCTACGAGGTGTCCATGGCCGGGCTCGCCCGGATGATCATCGAGCTGACCGGCTCGCGGTCCCGGCTGCGGTTCATCGACCGCCCGGAGGACGACCCGCGCGTCCGGCGGCCCGACACCGCCCTCGCCGAGGAGGTGCTCGGCTGGCGTCCCCGCGTCTCGGTCGAGGACGGCCTGCGCGCCACGATCGAGTGGTTCGCCCGGCAGGTTCCGGTCGCCCGCCCGGCGTGACCCGCCGGGGACGGGCGCCGCTCATCCGGGCGCCCGTCCCCGCGCCGGTTCGAGGCCCCGCTCAGCGGACGCCCAGGACGTCCAGCAGCGCACCGATCACGGCGCCGCCGGCGGGTGGTCCCGGTGCGCGCCCGGGGTCCCCGGATGACAGGCACCAGTCCCACCAGCGGTCCAGTTCCCCGTGGTCGAGCAGCGGCCCGTCCCGCCCGGCCTCCTCCTCCGCCGCCGCGACGGTCACGACGGCGGGCCACGCCCACGCCCGCGCCTGCGCGGTGACCTTCGCGCCGCCGCGCACCGGGTCGACGGCCAGCGCCGGGACCCCGTTCTTCAGCGCCAGGACGAGCCCGTGCAGCCGTGTCGTGACCACCACGTCGAGCCTGCGCAGCGCCGACTCCAGCTCCGCGGCCGTCGTGCACAGCCGCCAGTCGCGCGGGTCGAGCCGCGTGTCCAGGGGCAGCCGGGCGCACTCGCGGCCGGCGAGCCACTCCGTCAGCTCCCCCTCGATCCGGTCGTGCAGCCGCCGCGTCCCGTACTCCGCCTGGCCGGGCGCCAGCACGACGCCCGCGACGGGCACCTGCGGGGTCTCCGGCAGCGCGGCCAGGTCGTGCCGCGGCGCCGCCGCGGGCGCGTCGCGGGCGAGGACCGCGTCGAACCCGGTGACCGCGGGGTCGCCCGGGTCGATGACCGAGACCCCGACGGCGACGCGCGTGCAGCGGGCGTACCGGCGGTGCAGGTCCTCGACCTGCGGGCCGTGCAGCGGGCCGCAGGCGAACACCAGGTGGGTGTAGCGGCGGGGATCGGCGCGGCCGAGGTCCAGGCCGCCCGGCCGGAACACCGGGCTCCACGCCAGGTCGCACCGCACCCCGGCGCCGGCGAGCGCCCGCCGCACCGCCTCCATCGCCAGGACGTCGCCGGCCGTCGCCTCGCCGTGCACGAAGCTCGGCCACCCCGTCACCAGGACGCGCATCCGCCGTCGCCCCTTCCCGTCCCGTGACATTGAGACACCTACCGGTTTACCGAAGCGGCCGGGTGGGCAGAGTCAGTTCGCGGCCCACTCGCCGAGTTCCGAGCCGGTTGCCCGGAGCTGCGAGCCTGGGCCGCACCAGCGTTACCGGCCCGGATCCGGGGTCCGGCGGCCGGCCCGGCGCCGCCGGCCCCTGGACCGGGCGCCGCGCCCCTCCACGAAGGTCTTGAAGCGCCGCAGGTCGCCCTTGACGCGGTGGCCGAGGGCACCGAACCGGTCCCCCGCCTTCGCCGCGAACCCCTCCGGGTCGATCTCGAGCTGGACGGTGACGCGCGTGGTCGTCTCGTCCAGCCGGCGGAAGGTGACCACGCCGGCGTGGGTCGGCCCCTCCAGCGACTTCCACGCGACCCGCTCGTCGGGGTGCTGCTCGGTGATCCGCGCGTCGAACTCGCGGGTGACGCCGGCGATCCGTGTCCGCCAGCGCAGCGTGCCGTCGTCCAGCCGGCGGACCTCCTCGACACCGTCCATGAACTGCGGGAACGTCTCGAACCGCGTCCACTGGTCGTAGGCGGCGCGGATCGGGACGGTGACGTTGACCGACTCGGTGATCGTGCTCACGGCTCCCCCTCCGGCGTTCACCGGGGCGGTACCCGCAGGGGCGCCCCGTATCCCCCGCACGATGAGCCGACCGGCCGGAAACCCCACGCGGCAGGGGGTTTCCGTGTGATCGGCCGTTTGCCGGGTAGTGGGACCGAACCGGATAGCCCCTGCCCTCGCCCGTTCCTTCTCCGAAGGGAGAGCATTCGTATGACGTCGGCGCAGGCCACCACGAGGTTCAATGACGGACAGGCCGAGAACCTCCTGGCGGAGATGAACCGGCTCGCGGAGGGAGATCCCCGGCGGGAACGGCTCCGATCGCGCATCGTCGACATGCACGCGCCGCTCGTCCGCGGTGTGGCGCGCCGGTACGCCAACCGCGGGGAACCCCTCGACGATCTCCAGCAGGTGGCCTATCTGGGCCTGGTCAAGGCCATCAACCGGTTCGACCCGGGGATCGGCGACCGGTTCGTCACCTACGCCTACCCGGTGGTGACCGGGGAGGTGAAGCGGCACTTCCGCGACAAGACGTGGGGCATCCGCGTGTCGCGCCGCATCCAGGAGCTGCGCCCGATCCTGCAGCGGACCATCCAGGAGTACACCCGCGAGCACGGCGGCTCCCCCACGACCGCGGAGATCGCCTCGCTCATGGGCATCACCGAGGAGGAGGCCGTCGAGGTCATCGTCGCCTGCGACGCCTACCGGCCGCTGTCGCTGGAGGCCCCGGCGGACGGTTCGCCGGACGGCGACAACGGCACGGTCGGCGAGTACCTCGGGTCGGAGGACCCGGCCCTGGACGCCTTCATCGACGGGCACGCCCTCGGCCCGCTGATCGACGAGCTGCCCGAGCGGGAGCGGACGATCCTGCTGCTGCGGTTCTTCGGCAACAAGACCCAGACGCAGATCGCCGAGCAGATCGGGCTGTCCCAGATGCACGTCTCGCGGCTGCTCCGCGCCACCCTGGAGCAACTCCGCGCGGGGCTCCTCACGGAACGCTGACCGGCCGGCGCCGGGGCCGGGCGCCGGCCGGTCATCCCGGCGGGTCAGCGCGGGACGGTCACGGCCTGGGCAGCGCGCAGTTCCGGTCCAGCACGACGTCGTTGCCCTTCCCGAGGCAGCGGGCGAGCTGGTACGTCTGCTGGCCGTAGTTGATCCCCGGCCGGACGGTGACGTTCCCGTTCCGGTCGACCTCGCAAGGGTTGTTGAGCGTGCAGCGCTCGCCGTCCTCGTTGCCGGTGTTGTTGACGCCGACGACGTGGCGGGTCCGCGCGTCGACGATCGGCGAGCCGGACGTGCCGCCGATCGTCTGGCACCCGGGCGTGTAGCGGATGGAGTTCCGCCACGTCCAGCCCGCCTCGCGCAGCCGGTGGACGGTTCCGTCGATCTTGCAGCCGTAGATCGTCCGCCAGTAGCCCGACACGACCCGGATCTCGGTGCCGTCATGCGGCCGGGCGGCCGACAGGCGCAGCGCGGGAACGCCGTGGCGCTTCCGGATGGCGGCGTAGGTCGTGTCGAGGCGGTAGACGGCCACGTCGGTGTCGGTCATCGTGGCGTACTCGATCCGCGTGGCCCGCAGGGTGCCGAGCTCCTTCGTCCCGGTCCGGTCGAGCAGCGTGAACGTCCGGGACGAGTTCCGGTCCACGATGACCTCGCCGGCCGCGGGCATGCCCGTCTCCAGGCAGTGGCCGTTGGTCATCACCAGTGCCCGGTCGGTGTCCCGCGTACGCGGCCCGCGCACGATGGAGCCGGAGCAGTTGCTGAGCGCGACGATCCCGGTGAAGTCGACCTCGGCCCTGAGCGGCGCGGCGGGCGCGGCGGGCGCGGCCTGCGCGACACCGGCGGAGGCGAGCGTCCCGGCGCCCAGAACGGCGGCGAGGGCGGCGGCGGCGAGGCGGCGTCGGGTCATGGGAGTCCTCTCGGAGAGGGCCGGTCGCAGCGGGCCGGGGAGTCTCGGTTTCATTCAGTCCACGTCCACCCAGCCGTAGGTGCGCTCGACGGCCTTCTTCCAGCCGGCGTAGCCCTCCCGGCGCCTCTCCTCGTCCCAGGTGGGCTCCCAGCGTCGGTCCTCGTTCCAGTTCCGGCGGAGCTCCTCGGTGGTGTTCCAGAAGCCGACGGCCAGCCCCGCCGCGTAGGCGGCGCCCAGGGCGGTGGTCTCGGCGACGACGGGCCGCGAGACCGGGACGCCCAGGATGTCGGCCTGCATCTGCATGCACAGCTCGTTGGCGGTGACCCCGCCGTCGACCTTGAGCACGTCCAGGGAGACGCCGGAGTCCTCGCGCATGGCCTCGACGACGTCGCGGGACTGGTAGCAGATCGACTCCAGCGTGGCGCGGGCCAGGTGGGCGTTGGTGTTGTAGCGGGACAGCCCGACGATGGCGCCGCGGGCGTCGGAGCGCCAGTACGGGGCGAACAGGCCGGAGAAGGCGGGGACGAAGTAGACCCCGCCGTTGTCCTCGACCTGCCTGGCCAGGGACTCGCTCTGGGCGGCGCCGGAGATGATGCCGAGCTGGTCCCGCAGCCACTGCACCGCCGATCCCGTCACCGCGATCGAGCCCTCCAGCGCGTACACGGGCCGGTCGTCGCCGAACTTGTAGCAGACGGTGGTGAGCATCCCCGCCTTGGACCTGACGAGCTCCTCACCGGTGTTGAGGAGGAGGAAGTTGCCGGTGCCGTAGGTGTTCTTGGCCTCGCCGGGGGCGAAGCACACCTGCCCGACCGTCGCGGCCTGCTGGTCGCCGAGGATGCCCGTGAGCGGGACCTCGCCGCCGAGGGGGCCGTCCGCGCGGGTCACGCCGTACGGGTCGGGCGCCGAGGACGGCCTGATCTCAGGGAGCATCCGCCGCGGGATGCCGAAGAACGACAGGAGCTGGTCGTCCCAGTCGAGGGTCTCCAGGTCCATCAGCATGGTGCGGCTCGCGTTGGTCGGGTCGGTGACGTGCACGCCGCCGTCCGTCCCGCCGGTGAGGTTCCACAGCACCCACGTGTCGATGTTGCCGAAGATCGCGTCGCCGTTCTCGGCGGCCTCGCGGACGCCGTCGACGTTCTCCAGGATCCACTGGACCTTGCCGCCGGAGAAGTACGTGGCGGGCGGCAGGCCGGCGCGGTGCCGGATCGTCTCCCCCCTGCCGTCCCGTTCGAGGGCGGAGGCGATGCGGTCGGTGCGGGTGTCCTGCCAGACGATCGCGTTGTAGTACGCGCGGCCCGTCCGCCGGTTCCACACCACGGCGGTCTCGCGCTGGTTCGTGATCCCGAACGCCGCGAGATCGGCGTGGCCGAGGTTCGCCCGGTTCAGGGCGGACTGGATGACCGACCGGGTCCGCTCCCAGATCTCGGTGGGGTCGTGCTCGACCCACCCGGCCCGCGGCAGGATCTGCTCGTGCTCCAGCTGGTGGCGGGCGACCTCGTTGCCGCCGTGGTCGAAGATCATGAAGCGGGTGCTCGTGGTGCCCTGGTCCAGCGCTCCGACGAAGTCGGCCATGGGCCCTCCCTTTCCGCCGGCGGGGGGCGACCCCGTCCGGAACGTCAGAAAACCGTCAGGAAACGTCGTACTCCGGCTTCGGCTCGGTGATCTCCGTGCCCTCCTCCTCGCCGGGGATGTTGCGCCCGATGAGCAGGATGTAGAGGCCGGCCCCGAGCACGCCGCCGATGAGCGGTCCCGCGATCGGGACCCAGAAATACAGGTTCCCGTACTGGTCGCTCCACGGACTGTCGTAGCCCGTCAGCCACTGGACCAGCCGCGGGCCGAGGTCGCGGGCCGGGTTGATCGCGTACCCGGCGGCGGAGCCGAACGCCATCCCGATCCCCACCACGATGAGGCCGATGATGAACGGCGCCAGGTTCGCCAGCGGCGGCGCGTTGCGCAGGTCGGTGAGGGCCAGTACGAGGAACAGCAGGATCGCGGTGCCGATGATCTGGTCGCGGAACGCCCCCCAGGTCCCGATCGGCAGCGTCCCGTTGCCCGGCATGGTGGAGAACACGATGTGCGACTTCTCCGTCAGGCCGGGGTCGAACTTCTGCAGGATCTCGCTGTAGTTCCAGCGGACGATCAGCGCGGCGACGAACGCCCCGAGGACCTGCGCGAAGCAGTACGGGAGCACCTTGCGCCACGGGAAGCCCTTGAAGACCGCGAGGGCGACCGTGACGGCCGGGTTGATGTGCCCGCCGCTGATGCGGGCCGACACGTACACGCCGAGCGTGACCCCGATGCCCCACGCCCACGCGATGCTGTCGTGGTCTCCGAGGCTCTGCGGCTCACCGAGCCCGCTTCCGGCGACGACCTGCGCGACGACGCCGACCCCGAACAGGATCAGGATCATCGTCCCGGCGAACTCCGCGGCCATCTCCCGGGCCAGCGGGGGGAGCTTCGGCCCTCGCGTCATCTCTCCTCCTCGGGGGTGTGTGACGTAAGGCACAGCCGCCGCGACGGTAAGGTCGCCGGACAAGATCGGTCAACGGCCCCGTGACGACAATGTCGGCACCCCGTCCCGCCCATCACCACCCCCAGGACTCGATCACGGACGTGATCATGCCCCGGTGAAGCACCTCTACACCGCGCTCAAACGCCCCGTCCTCCAGCCCCCACCCACCACCATCCAAAGGACGAGCAGGCTCGACGCCCTCCTCCAGCCCCCCGTCCCAGCGCCCGGGGATCAGTGGCCGCGGAACGCCTCTTCGAGCCACCAGGCGGGCCGGTCCCGCGTGACCTTGGCGTCCACGAGCATCGGGCGGTCGCGCGGCCCCTCCAGCCAGGCGGCCACCGCGGCCAGGTCCGCCCGCCGCCGGACGGTCGCCGCCGCACAGCCGAACCCGCGGCCGATCGCGGCCAGGTCGGCGGGCGGGAACGTGACCGTGTCCAGCGGATGCCCGCCGGGGCCGAAGTGGTGCACCTCCGCGCCGTACGCCTCGTCGTCGTAGACGACCACGAGCAGGTCCAGCCCCAGGCGGACGGCCGTCTCCAGCTCCGCGGCGGACATCAGCGCGCCGCCGTCCCCGAGCGCGGCGACGGTGAGCCGGTCGGGCCGGGCCACGGCGGCGCCGATGGCGGTGGCGAGGCCGAGCCCGACCGACTGGAACGCCTGGGTGAACACGAGCGCGTCGGCGTCGGGGACGTCCAGGAACATCGCGGGGTACCCCATGAAGTTGCCCGAGTCGACGGCGACGGTGCGCTCGCGGGGCAGCATGCCGTCCAGGGCGATCGACAGCGTCCGCGGGTCGATGCGGGGCCCGCCGGTGCCGCCGTCCCCGGCGGGATGCTCCTCGTACGGGACGTCCTGCCAGCGCCCCTCCCGGGCGAGGCGCCCGGCGACGTCCGGGGTGCGGTAGCCGGTCGCGGAGTGGCCGCGCGCCTCCAGCTCCGCGGCGACGGCCCGCGCGGTCTCGGCGGCGTCGCCGATGAGGCCGAGGTCGACGGGGTGGTGCGCGCCGAGGGCCCGCGCGTCCACGTCGACCTGCACGACCTTCGCGTCACGGGCGACGAGGGCGCCGTGCCGGGTCGTCCACATGTTCAGCGAGCAGCCCCAGCCGACGACGAGGTCGGCGCCGCGGATCAGTTCCGCCGCGGCGGGGGTGGCGAAGCCGCCGCTGACGTCCAGGGCGAACGGGTCGCCGGTGAACAGCCCCCGCGCGACGGCGGAGGTGGCGGGCAGCGCGCCGCAGCGCCCGGCCAGCCCGGCGAGGGGCTCGCGGGCGCCGGACAGCCGCGCGCCGCGGCCGGCGACGAACACCGGCCGCGCGGCGTCCTGGAGCATGTCGGCGAGGCGGGCGACCGCGGCGGGCGGCGGCACCGGCAGCGGCGGGACGGCCGCCCGGCCGCGGGCGGCCGGGCGGTCCGCGGGGTCGCCGGGGTGCTCGGCCTCCTGGATGTCCAGGGGGAGGCACAGCAGGACCGTGCGGCGTTCGGCGACCGCCGTCCGGCAGGCGCGGGCCACGTCGGCGAGGGCGGTCCGCGGCGAGTGGACCCGCTCGGGGACCGCCCCGACCGCCGCCGCGATGGCCGCCTGGTCGACGCGGAAGTTGGAGCGGACCGCGGCGGCGGCCACCTCGCCCGCGACCACCAGCAGCGGCGTGCGGCTCTTGGCGGCCTCGGCGATCCCGGTGACCGCGTTGGTCAGGCCCGGCCCCTGGTGCAGCGAGACCACGCCTAGCTCGCCGCTCACCCGCGCGTAGGCGTCGGCCATCGTGGCGGCGCCGGCCTCGTGCCGGGCGGCGACGAACCGCGCGCCGCCCGCGACGAGCGCGTTGGTGACGTGGAAGTTCCCGCTGCCGACGACCCCGAAGACGGTGGCGGCGCCGAGCCGCGCGAGGGCCTCGCCCACGGCCTCCGCGACGTTCATCGCTCGATCAGCGCGAGCACGCGGGCGGGGCTGCCCGAGCCGCCGACGATCGGCAGCGGCGAGGCGAGCAGCACGGCGCCGCGGGCGGGGAGCCGTGCGAGGTTCTGCAGCTGGGTCAGCCCGTACTTGCCGGCGCCGAGGAAGTACGAGTGGCAGGGGAACGGCGGGTCGAAGGCGTGCGCGCCGCCCGCGTCGGTGCCGACGGTCTCCACGCCGAGGCCGATGAGGGGGGTCTCCTCGGCGAGCCACCGCGCGCACTCGGCCGAGACGCCGGGCGTGTGGGGGCCGTTCTCGTCGGTGTTGAGGAAGGTGTCCTGGTCGCCGGAGCGCGCGTCCCAGCCCGTGCGGTAGAGGAGCCAGCCGCCGTCGGGAAGCCGCCCGTGCGTGTTCTCCCAGTCCCGGACGTGGTCGATCTCCAGCAGGAAGTCGGGGTCGGCGGCGGCGTGCGCGGAGGCGTCCAGCACGACGGCCGGGGCGACGAGCCTGCCGGGCGGCACCTGCGAGACGTCCTCGCCGTCGCGCCCGGTGGCCCAGTGCACGGGCGCGTCGAAGTGGGTGCCGACGTGCTCGCCGGTGACGACGTTGTTCCAGTACCAGGCCGGGCCGCGGTCGTCGTACCGGCTGATCTCCTCCAGCCGGAACGGGACCGTGTTGGCGAAGGGCTCCGGCAGCCGGAGGATCGGGGTCCGCTCCGACAGCGGGGCGGTCAGGTCGACGATCTCCACCCGCCCGTCGGAGAGGGCGGTGAGCAGCTGGTCGAGAGGGGACATCGGGCCTCCGGCGGCGCGGGATCGGCTGGTGGTCGCGGGGTGCCCCGAACGTACCGCAGTGGCTCCAAGTCCATGCCGGGGCACGGTTTTCGTTAATTGACCACATGGACGCGGCGCCGCGGCGCGCTCACCATCGGGGCGGAAGCCCCCGGCCGATCCCACCCCATGGAGGTCCGCATGCGCCGCAGGCCCTGGTCGCTCGCGCTCGCAGCCGCCGCCCTGCCCCTGGCCCTGTCCG
>NZ_SMLC01000073.1 GCF_004349245.1 Actinomadura sp. 6K520
TCCCCAGCCTGTGGACGCCCCCGCCCGCCCTCGGCGAACTGTTCGGCCGGCTCCGCTCCGGCATGTACGCCGACGGGCTCGGCACCTGGTTCTCCGCCAAGTTCCGGCTGACGTACCCGTTCTCCTACCAGGTGGAGTACGACCGGGAGAACGAGCCCAAGTGGGCCGCCCCGCCGCCACCGGACGCCTACGCCGAAGAACTCCGGCTCCACCCCCGTGGAGCGGAGAACCTCCCGGACTGGCTGCGGGAGAAGCAGCAGCCGTCCGGCGACCAGTAGGCGGCGGGGCCGTACGGTGCCGGAGTCACGCCCGGAGTTCGAACCTCCGGACCAGCAACTCGACGGGTCGCCTCGGACCGCCGGGGAGCCGCCCGCCGGCCCGCCCGCCGACTCGCCGGAACCCGCCGCGGTGCCGTTCGCACAGGCCGGGCCGGCCGCGGAGCCCCGGTGGCGGCGGATGGCGCGGAGGCCGTGGCCGCTGGCCGCCGGTGCCCTCGCGGTGGTCGCCCTGTCCGGGGCCGTCTGGGCCTCGACCGGCGACGGCGGTGAGTCCGGGGCGGCGACGTTCACCTCGACACCGGAGCCGTGCGCCCTCGTCCCGTGGACGGCGCTGGAGCAGCACGTGCCCAACTCCTCCCCGCCCGTTCCCCACCAGACCGGCCCGTCGGCGACCGAGCGGTACGCGGCGTGCGAGTGGACGGAGCCGCAGCAGGGAACGGCGGGCGCCGAGACGCTGACCTTCCATCGCCTGAACGTCGCGGTGCGGCTCCACCTGGACGGGGTGAAGCAGGCGGAGGCCGAGTACGACGCGGCATGGCACGGCGCCCGGGCGCTGGGCGGCACCTCGAAGGCGGCGGGCGGCTCGCTGCACGCCGAGGCCCCCATCGTGATCGAAATGGGCGATCAGGCGTTCGTCGGCTACACGACGCTCAAGGGGCCGCTGGGAGAGGCCGGCACCGTGACGGCGACCGTCCGCCTCCGCAACGCCGTCATCACGGTCCGGTACCGGGGGACGACGTCGCGGCTCGGCAAGGACGGTTCTCCCAAGGCCGGCGCGTCGAAGGCCCTGAACGAGGAGGCCGCACGGGCGGGCGCCGAAACGATCGCGAAGGGCGTCGTGGACACGCTCTCGAACTGCGCGGACTGCCTGAGCCGCTAGCCCGGCGCGAGGCCGGGAGCGCGAGCCCGGCCCCGCCGGATCCGGCCGTCAGCGGCCGGGGGGCGGGCTCTGCGGGCCTCCGGACGGCGGACCTGCCGGAGGCGCGGCCGGGGGCTGCGCCTGCGGGCCGGACTGGTACGGCGACTGCTGCGGCCCCGGCGGAGGCCCGAACTGCTGCGGCGCACCGAACTGCTGCGGCGGGGACGACATGGGGCCCGCGGGACCGGTGGGCGCTCCGGACCCGCCGCGGCGCCGCAGGAGCAGGAACGCGCCGCCGCCCAGGACGAGCAGGAGCACCACGGCACCGCCCACGATCAGCACGGGGAAGCCGCCGGAGTCGTCCTCGTCCGCGGCGGCCGGCTTGGTCGCACCGGCACCGCCCGCGCCGCCCGCGACCTTGTCGAGCCGCGCGTACACCGGGTTGGGCGCGTTCTCCGGGACGTCCTGCTTGAGGGCGCGCGGGATGCTGATGACGCCGTACCCCAGCATGTTGTCCTTGCCCTTTGGGCCGAAGTCCTTCGCGGTGGCGGTGAGGCGCTGCACGATCTCCCGGGCGGACTCGTCCGGGTAGCGGCTGCGCAGCAGGGCGGCGGCGCCGGCGGTCAGCGCGGACGCCTGGCTGGTCCCCTCACCCGCGGTGAAGACGTGGCCGGTCTTGCTGATGAAGCCGACGTCCTGGCCCGGCGCGGCTACCGTGACGTAGTCCTGCCGCTGCGTCGACTTCCAGGGCTTCCCGTCGCGGGCGAAGGCCCCGACGGCAAGGACGCCCGGGCACGAGGCAGGGTAGGCGGCCTTGTTGTCGAAGTCGCCGGAGTTGCCCGCACCGGCGACGATCACGATGTCCTTGCTCGCCGCGTACTTGATCGCTTCGAGGAGCTGCGGCGGGCACTGGTTCGGGTAGATGTCGGCGGACGGGCTGCCCTGCGAGATGTTGATCACCTTGGCGCCGTTGTCGGCGGCGAAGCGAACCGCCTTGCTGGTGACCGGGCCGCTCAGCGAGGGAGCGGCGATCGGCAGGATCTTGGCCTCCGGGGCGATCCCGACGAAACCCGTCCTGGTGCCCTGCGAGGCGATCAGGCTCGCCATGCCGGTGCCGTGGCCGTCCTGGCGGGTGTCGTAGTCATTGCGGCCATCACCGCCCTTGCCGGTCAGGTCGCCGCCGGGGAGCACGGCGGGCTTCAGGTCCGGCAGCCGGGCGTTGACCCCGGTGTCGATGACGGCGACCGTCACGCCCTTGCCCTTGGTGACGGGCCAGACTTCCTTCTGGATGCTCCAGGAGTTGAACCACCACTGCTGGGGCGAGGGGGCGGGCGCCGCGTGCGCGGGTACGAGCGGGGCGATGGCCAGCCCGATCGCCATCGTCGACGCCGCCGTCCGAATCAGCCACCGCATCTGTCGCACACTCCCTAGTCCTTCGCGCACGTTCGGGCGGCCGGAGACCGGAGCCTCCGACCGCCCGTACGTCTCGCGTCCACCGTGGGTTCAGCCGATCACCGGGGGCGCGGTGTCGTCGTCGCCGCCCCAGACGTCCTCGTCCTCGGACAGCCAGGTCTCGCGCTCGCGCTCCTCGCCGCCCTTGCCGCCCTGGCCGGGCGCCATCGGCATGCCGCCCATGGGCATGCCGCCGCGCATACCGGCGGCACCCCGTCCGGCCGCGCCCATTCCGCCGCCGCCGACACCGCCCGGACCGACGCCGCCCGAGCCCGCGCCCGCACCGCCGCCGAAGCCGCCCGGGTCGGCGCCGAAGCCGCCGCCACCGCCGGGCATGCCGCCGGGCAGTCCGCCGCCGCCACCGCCGCCGCCGCCGGGGAAGCTCGACAGGTCAGAGCTGGGGGCCCCGCTGAGGGATCCGCCGCCACCCGGTATGCCGCCGCCGGGAACGCCACCGCCGCCCGGCAGGTGGGGTCCGCCGGAGCCCGGGTCGAACGGGCCACCGCCGCCCGGGTTCCACGGGCTTGAGCCGCTTCCCGCGCCGGGGGCGAACGGTGAGGCGGAGTCGGAGGACGGGAACCCGGAGCCGGCGCCGCCGAACTTCCCGCCGCCTCCGCCGCCACCGCCGAACGGACCGGGGCCTCCCGGACCGGGGCCGGGGCCGCCGGGCGGGTCATCTCCGCCACCACCGTAACCGGACGGCAGGTCCTTCTCGATCTTGAGCGGGTGGCCCTCGAACGCCTCTTTCATCCGGCCGATGAAGTTGTTCATCAGCTCGCGGGCGTTGTCGTCGTCCCCGCCGGTGTGGACCCAGCCGTCGGTCATCGTCTGACCCTGGGTCTTGTACCAGTCGAGGATGTCGTGCTTGTACCAGGCGTAGAGCGAGGCGTTCCGGTGGCTGTCGTCGGAGAGGGTCCCGGCGGTGGTGTAGACCTGACCGAGCTGGTCGAGCGCCTTCTGCGCGGACTCGCCCTTCCAGTGCTGGACGATCCGCTTGGAGAAGTTGTTCTTCAGCTCCTCGGTCATCTCGGCGAGGGCCTCGGCCGCCTCCTTGTACGCGGTCGAGGCATCGCCGACCTTCTCCGGCTTCAGCTCCTTGAGCTTGTTCTTGACGTCTTCATGGCTCATGCCGGAGGCGTTGTGACTGCCGAACGCCATCCCGTCCCTGATCGGGTATTGCTCGGTGTTCTTACCCATCGGTACTCCGTTCCGGGGCGGCGATCAGGTGAGGTCCGGGGTGCCGGTGGGATCGACGCCGTTCACCCGTGACTGCGTGTTGCCGTGGGCGGTGTCGTACTGGTCCGCCGTGGCGTAGAGCTTGCTGATCACGCCCCGGTAGGCGCTCTCGACGGCCCCGATGTACTCCTGGAATCCGGCCTTGCTCGCGTTGACGACCCCGACGAACTGTTCGGAGCCCTGGATGTTCGCGAGGTCGGCCTGAGTGACCGAAGTGGTGCCGACCGCGTCGAGCTTGCGCTTCCAGATGTCCAGCTTGTACTTCATGTCCCTGGCGAGCTGCCGGAGTTCGGCCGGGTCCGCCTCGTAGCCGTCCTCGGCCTTCACGTTCCACTCGCCGCGCTCGGGCGTCTGGCTGCGCGGAAGCGCGTTGTTCGCGTCGTCCCACTTGCCCGCGTCGGCGCCCGCGCTGTACTCGAAGTACAGCTCCCGCTGCCGCGACTCCGTGAGGTTGTCCCACTCCTCGCGGGTCATCCCCGTGACGGACTCGTACTCGGGCGTGGACCCGCTCTCGGTGTACTCGCCCTGGCCCACGTACCGCTGGTGCTCGACCCTCGCGAGCTCCTCGTCGGTCAGATGGTAATCGCTCACCGTTCACCCTCCCGGTGAATCACTTCTTCCCCCGTCACAACAACGTCGTGCGGGCCCTCGGCGGACACGCACGACGTAGCCGGGAGCCGGCGGACCGTGTGTCAGCCCGACCAGATGTTGAGGTTCGCGCGCTCCGCGCCGCTGTAGTTGCTGTGCGCCTCGCCGATGGTGACGCCCAGCTGGTTGAGGATCTGGCCGATGTGGGCCGCGGCGGAGTCCCACTGGCGCTTGGCGTCCCAGTAGGCGGTCTGCGCGCCGCCTTCCCACTGGCTGAGGCTGTTCTCCAGGACCTTCTCAAGGTCGTCGAGTTCGTCGACCAGGGCACGGTAGGCCAGCGTGAAGTCCGCCTGGGCCTGCTGCATCTGGCCGAAATTCGCTCTGGTGTAGCTGTCGCCCACGATGGGAGTCCTTCGGTCGGAGGGATGAGGGTGAACGGAACGGGTCAGGTGCTGCCGTTGAGCAGCTGGTTGATCTTGTTGACCGCGTCCTGCTGCTCCTGTTCCGTGCTCTCGTAGGTGATCTTGGTCTGCACCAGCTTCTGGTGCATGCCCTCGAGAGCGGTCCGGACCTTGGTCATCTCGGTCTGGAACTCGTTGAAGACCCGGTCGAAGGACACCGCGGCGTTGCCGGCCCATCCGGACATCAGCTGGCCCTTGTGCCCGTCGAGCTTGGTCTGCAGGCCCTTGACGATGCCCGCGGAGTCCTCGATCCGCGTGGCGGCCTGCTGCATGGCTGCTCTGTCTACTGCGGACTGGTCACCCACAGCGTCACCTCCATTGGGGGTTCTTGGTCGCGCACCTCATCAGGAGACGGGGAGCCCTCCGCCGTATGCCCGCGGGCCCGGGAGCCCTCCTGACGGCACAAGATTTTAGAGATCATAGGTGTTTGTCACTATGTAAGTCGACGCACTTGATGATCTCCAGGTTCCTGTGATGTACATCACGTTTATCATCCCCGGGACGTGGAGATCGGCCGCCGCGCGAGCGCCGGATCGAGCGCCGGCCCCTGCGGGATCAGATGGATGACGCTGGACGGGACGGGCGCGGCCTTCCCCGCGTCGTATCCGAGTTTCTTCGCGACCTCGGCCGACGGCAGAGCGAACCGGACGCCCTGGTCGTTGACCAGGGACAACGACCCCGAGCCGCCGCTGCTGACGGTGCCGGTCTCGCCGCCCGCGGGCACGAGGCTCATCAGCGCCGCGCCGCCCGGCGGCAGCACCATCTGGTCGATCGTGCCGGACGCGCCGGCGGTGCCGGAGCCGAGGGCGCCGGTGGCCGGAGCCGGGAGCGACCCGCCGACGGTGAGCCGCGCCGTCGACGAACCGACGGGGAACACCGCGCAGAGCGGCGACGCGGTGTCCCAGGCGACGAACTTGGGTAGCGTCGGCGGCAGGTTGTTGTCCAGCAGCCGGGTCGCCGACGCGAGCTGCTGCGCCGACGGGACGTCGGTCGGCAGCGGGCCGACCTGCTCGCCCGGGTAGGCGTCGGCCGTCTTGACGTCGCGCAGCAGCAGTTGCGCCTGCGTGTGGTTGATCTGCGAGAGCCCGTCGGCGAGCATCACGTACCAGAGCGCCTGCCCGCCGGCGCCGGTCTCGGCCTTGAAGACCTGACCGACCTTGGCCTCCCCGCCCCGGGGGCCGCGCACCGTCTTGCCCCGCTCGGGCACGTTCGGCGAACCGAAGTTCCCCGCGGCGGGCAGCGCGTTCAGCCACGTCGCCGGGACCTCGACGGCGCCCGGCCCGCCGGTCAGCGCCGGCACCTGGTCGGCCGGGACGGTCAGCTGCATGCGGTGGTCCGACCAGACCACCCACGGCGTGCCGCCGCTCTGCACCACGACGGCCTCGCCGTCGCCCAGCCGGCGCCCGCCGACCTCCCGTCCCGCGGCGAGTGCGGTGACCTGCCGCTTCAGGCCGGTGGGCCCGGCCGCCTCCCGGGTGCACACCGACCAGGGCCCGCGGATGAGCCGCTCGTCGTCGGGAAGCGAGTCCGGCGCGCCCGGAATGCCGATCATCGCGCCGCGCTCGAACCCGGCCAGCGACTTGCGCGACACGCTGCGCCGCTCCGGCTCGCTGTCGGAGTCGAGGGCGAGCAGCGCCGACGCGTAGTTCGCGACCGGGAACATCTTCCCGGTGTTGGCGTCGTAGATGTACTTGGTGCCGGTCTCCTTCTCGATGATCAACTTGCCGGGCTTGTCGAGGCCCTTGGCGCCGCCCGGGGACAGCAGGCCCCAGATGCCGAACACCGCGACGACCAGGAGGCCGACCATCACGCCGGCGAACGCGCCCACCGACAGCCGCCGCATCGGCGACTCGGCGACGTCGGGCTCACCCTGCAGGAGGGCGAGCCCGACCCGTTGCGTCATCAGGCGGTGCGCCTGGTAGAGATCCCGCCTGCTCTGCATCGCGCGTCACCCCGCCAGCCCGCGCACGCGGGTGTAGACGTCGAGCACCGCCAGCGCGAGCGGGACCAGCGAGATCATCACGATCATGTCGAGGATGTCGCCCCACCGGCCCCAGACCGGCGTGGGCCGGTGGCCCGGCAGCCACAGCGTCACCGCGATGACGATGCCGGTGAGCACCAGCAGCGGGACGAGCGCGGCGGCGAGCGCGACCACCTGGCTGCCGTGCACCGCCATCCCGATCGTCGTCAGCACCAGTCCGAACAGGCCGATCACGAGCATCCACGAGCGCTGCGCGATGCCCCGGAAGATCCGGGCGCGCAGCAGCAGCGAGAGCGACATCACCGCGGTCATCGTGGGACCGGCCCACCCGCCGGCGCCGAACAGGAACAGCATCGCCCCGGCCGCGACGAGCGCGATCGCGGCGATCAGCCCGGTGGAGAACCGGTCCGCGGCGGCGGTCCGGGTGAGCACCTCGCGGCCGTCCACCGTCTCGGTGTCGCGGCGCAGGTCCTCGGCGCTGCTCGGCACGGGGGGCAGGGGCATCCGCGCCAGCTTGAACGACAGCGACGGGACGGCCGCGAAGAACATCATCACGACGACCGCGGAGACGGCGGCGATGCCCGCGGCGGGCAGGTCGTCGAAGAAGAACCCGACGCCGGACCCGATCGTGCCCACCAGCGCGGCGAACGCGATGCCGAGGAAGACCGGGAGCCCTTCCGCGACGGCGAACGCGGCGATGATCGCGGCGAGCGCGGTCACCCCGAAGGCGGCGAGCAGGTGCGGCGCGCCGAGGTCGAGCAGCTCCAGGTCGTCGCGGGCGGGCGCCGCCAGCCCGGCGAGGAACGCGTACGGAAGCGCCGCGTAGCCGAGGATGACGCCCGCGCCCGAGTCGGCGATCGCCCGCGACAGCACCGTCGCCACGACGAGGACGAGCAGCGCGAGAAGCCCGGCGGCGATGGCCGGCACGAGCCACGGCGGACCGGACAGCGCGATCACGACCGCGCCGACGAACAGCGCGACGCCGCCCGCGCCGAGGCCGAACGAGCGCGTCGTGGTGGGCCGCCAGCGATCCCGCCGTTCCCTGATCCCGGACGCGATCACGTCGGCGACGTCGTCGAACGACATCTCCGGAAGCTGCGCCATCCGCGGGCGGAAGTACAGGATCTCCCCGTCGCGCACGCCGAGCGCGCTCATCGTCTGGCCGGCGTCGAACGGCTCGGAGTCCAGGCGCTGCAGGACCCAGCCGGAGTGGGCGAGCCCGGCGTCCGCCAGGTCCTCTCCCGCGGCGCGCAGGAGGGTGGGCAGCATGTGCGCGAGCGGCACGTCCGCGGGCAGGCTCACGTCGATCCGTCGCCTCGGGGCGACTACGGTGACCCTGCACAGCTCTGTTGTGGCGGGCGAATTCACGGGAGCTCCCGTCCTCCATGTCAGATCGGCGGCGAGTCCGATCGGCGCGCAGCTTAGGATGTGACGCCGGGCTACGTTAAAGCAACCTCAAGCATCGACAAGTATCCCGCGGGCCGGCCGTCCCCCCGGTATTTTTCGGCCGCCCCGGGCGAGCTCCCGGAGGGACGCCGAGGTGAGCACGATCCTCGTCAGGCGCAAGGAGCGCCGCAAGCCGCCACCGGCCCCCAAAGGGGAACTGCTGCTGGAGTCTCCGCCGGAGATTCCGGAGACGCAGAGCGGCGGCCTGCAGAACGTGCTCATGTACATGCCCATGGCCGTGATGCCGCTCATGATGGGGCTGATGCTCCTCGGCGGCGGCACCCGGAGCCCGATCATGATGATCGGCAGCGGCGGCATGGCACTGGCGATGGGCGCCATGATGGTCGGGCAGCTCGGCCGCGGCTCCGGCGAGCGCAAGTTCAAGCTGAACGGGGCCCGGCGCGACTACTTCCGCTACCTCGGCCAGGCGCGCCGCAAGGTCCGCCGCGCGGCCGAGCAGCAGCGCGAGTCACTGGAGTGGAACAGCCCCGCCCCGGACTCGCTGTGGTCGCTGGTGATGAGCGCCCGGATCTGGGAGCGCCGCCCGTCCGACGCCGACTTCGGGAACGTGCGGATCGGCGCCGGGCCGCAGAAGCTCGCCGTCCAGCTGATCCCGCCGGAGACCCGCCCGGTGGAGGACCTGGAGCCGATGACGGCGGGGGCGCTGCGCCGCTTCGTCCGGGCGCACTCGACGGTGCCGAACCTGCCGGTGTCGGTGTCGCTGCCGTCGTTCGCGCGGATCCTGCCGATGGGCGACCTGGACGCGGCGCGCTCGATGGTCCGGTCGATGCTGGCGCAGCTCACCGCGTTCCACTCCCCCGACGACATGCGGGTCAGCGTGTGCGCGTCGCCCGAGGCCATGCCCCACTGGGACTGGGTCAAGTGGCTGCCGCACGCGATGCACCCGACGCTGACGGACGCGGCGGGCCCCGTCCGCCTGATGACCGGCACCCTCTCCGACCTGGAGCGGCTGCTCGGGAACGAGCTGAAGGACCGGGCGCGGTTCACCCCCGGCCTGCAGCAGAGCGACCTGCCGTACCACGTGGTGGTCATGGACGGCGGAGCCGTCACACCCGACTCGCAGATCGGCTCGGACGGCATCGAGGGCGTGTGCGTCATCGACCTCACCGGCCATGTCGCGCCGACCCCCGACAGCACCATGCTGCGGCTGCGGGTCGCCCCCGGCAAGATGGCCATGCTGCGCCGCGACCGTACCGGCAAGGACGTGCCGAGCTCCCTCGGCCGGCCCGACCAGTTCAGCTACGTCCAGGCCGACGGGCTCGCCCGGCAGCTCGCCCCGCTGCGGGCCAGCACCGCCGCGGACCCGGAGATGGACGCCCTGTCGTCCGCCACGACGCTGACGACGCTGCTCGGCGTCCCCGACCCGGCCAGGATCGAGCCCCGGCAGGCGTGGCAGCCGCGGGCACCGCGGAACCGGCTGCGGGTGCCGATCGGCCTGGACTCCGAGGGCCGCCCGATCGAGCTCGACATCAAGGAGGCCGCGCAGGGCGGCTACGGCCCGCACGGGCTGTGCATCGGCGCGACCGGCTCCGGCAAGTCGGAGCTCCTGCGGACCCTGGTGCTCGGCCTGGCCATGACGCACTCGTCGGAGGTGCTGAACTTCGTCCTCGTCGACTTCAAGGGCGGCGCGACGTTCCTCGGCATGGACGGCCTCCAGCACGTGTCGGCCATCATCACGAACCTGGAGGACGAGCTGCCGCTCGTCGACCGCATGTACGACGCGCTGCACGGCGAGATGGTGCGCCGGCAGGAGTGGCTGCGCGCCGCCGGCAACTACGCCTCGCTGCGCGACTACGAGAAGGCCCGCGAGCAGGGCGCGGCGCTGAAGCCGATGCCGACGCTGTTCGTCGTGCTGGACGAGTTCTCCGAGCTGCTCTCCGCCAAGCCCGACTTCGCCGAGCTGTTCGTGATGATCGGACGGCTCGGCCGCTCGCTCGGCGTCCACCTGCTGCTCGCGTCGCAGCGGCTGGAGGAGGGCAAGCTCCGCGGCCTGGACACGCACCTGTCCTACCGGATCGGCCTCCGGACGTTCTCCTCGGCGGAGTCGCGGGTCGTCCTCGGGGTGCCCGATGCCTACGAGCTGCCCCAGGCGCCCGGCAACGGCTACCTGAAGATCGGGACCGAGACGATGACGCGGTTCCGCGCCGCGTACGTCTCCGGCCCGTACAAGCCGGAGGAGGGTGAGGCGCAGGAGTCCCGGCAGGGACCGCGGCAGCTCGCGCAGATCGTGCCCTTCACCCCGGCGTACGTCCGGCCGCAGATCCAGGAGCAGTCGCGGCAGGAGGAGCGGCAGGACGACCGGGAGGACCAGGGGCCGCAGATCAGCCTGTTCGACCTCGTCGTCCGGCAGCTCGCCGGGCACGGGCCGCCGCCGCACCCGATCTGGCTTCCGCCGCTGGCGGAGCCGGCCACCCTCGACCAGGTGCTGCCGCAGCTGCAGCAGACGCCCGAGTACGGCTTCACCACCGCGGGCTGGGACGGCCGGGGCCGGCTGCACGCGTTCGCGGGCATCGTCGACAAGCCGTTCGACCAGCGCCGCGACCCGATGTGGCTGGACCTGTCCGGCGCCGCCGGGCACGTCGGCATCGCCGGCAACCCGCAGGCGGGCAAGTCGACCGTGCTGCGGACGGTCATCGCCTCGCTGGCGCTCATGCACACGCCGCAGGAGGTGCAGTTCTACTGCCTGGACTTCGGCGGTGGCGCGCTGGCGCCGCTGGCGGACCTGCCGCACGTCGGCGGTGTCGCCAGCCGGCTGGACCCCGATCGCGTCCGGCGCACGGTCGCCGAGGTCTCCGGGCTGCTGGAGTCGCGGGAGCGCTTCTTCACCGAGCGCGGCATCGACTCGATCGGCACCTACCGGCGGATGCGGGCCGAGGGGCAGATCGCCGGGGACGGCTTCGGCGACGTGTTCCTCGTCGTCGACAACTGGCTGACCGTCCGGCAGGAGTTCGAGGCGATCGAGGGGACGATCACCGACCTGGCCGCGCGCGGCCTCGGCTACGGCATCCACGTCATCGCCGCGACGAACAAGTGGTCGGAGTTCCGGCTGACGATCCGCGACCTGTTCGGCACGCGGCTGGAGCTGAAGCTGGGCGACCCGTACGAGTCGGAGATGGACCGCAAGCTCGCCGCGAACGTCCCCGAGGGGCGTCCGGGCCGCGGGATCACCCGCGAGGGCCTCCACTTCCTCGGCGCGCTGCCCCGGATCGACGGCCGGCCGGCCGCGGAGGACCTCGCCGACGGCGTCCGGCACCTGGTGGAGACGATCAAGGCCGGCTGGCAGGGGCGTCCGCCCGCGCCGCCCGTCCGGATGCTCCCGGACCTGCTGCCGCACACGCAGCTGCCCGCCGTCACCGAGACCGGCAAGCGCATCCCGATCGGCATCGACGAGGACACCCTGTCGCCCGTCCTGCTGGACTTCGAGAACGACCCGCACTTCGTCGTGCTCGGCGACAACGAGTGCGGCAAGTCCAACCTGCTGCGGCTCATCGTCGAGTCGATCAAGGCCAGGTACACCACCGACGATGCCCGCATCATCATGCTCGACTACCGCCGGGCCCTGCTCGACTCGGCGGAGAGCGACCACGTCATCGGGTTCGCCGCGTCGTCGACGGCCGCGAGCGGGCTGATGAAGGACGTCCACGGCGCCCTGGTGAACCGGCTCCCGCCGTCGGACCTGACCCCCGACCAGCTGCGCAACCGGTCGTGGTGGAGCGGGTCGGAGCTGTTCCTGGTCGTGGACGACTACGACCTGGTCGCGACGCCGTCCGGCAACCCGCTCGCGCAGCTCGCCGAGCTGCTGCCGCAGGCCCGCGACATCGGCATGCACCTGATCCTCTCGCGCACGATGGGCGGGGCGGGGCGCGCCATGTTCGACCCGATCCTGCAGCGGCTGAAGGACATGGCCAGCCCGGCGCTGATCATGTCGGGCAACAAGGACGAGGGCAGCCTGTTCGACGTCCGGCCGAGCCCGCTGCCCCCCGGCCGCGGCACCCGGTCCGACCGCCGCGCCGGCAAGCGCCTCATCCAGACCGCCTTCTACGAGCAGTGACCCGCCGGCGGAGTGCCCGTGCGCGGGCGCTCCGCCTCCGGCTCGTCAGTCGCGGTCGTCGGCGGGGACGGTCGCGCGTCCCGGCCGCCAACCGCGGCGGCGGCCGAGGGGGATGACCGCGCCGCCGAACGCGACGAGGGCGGCGGCCCCGAGGGCGCCGCCGGCGATGGCGAGGCCCATGCCGCGGGTGCGGTGGTCGACGGGCTCCGGCTTCGCGATGGGAACGGCCCCGCCCATCGGCCGCGCGTCGGCCGCTCCGGGCTTGGCGGCCGGATCGACCAGCGCGGACACCGCCTGCAGCGGGCTGATCATGCCGTATCCGCTGCCCTGCCCGTTACCGCCCTCGGCGGTGATCAGGATCCGGTCGATGACCTGCTGGTAGGTCAGCTTGGGATGCCGGGCGCGGACCAGCGCGGCCACCCCCGACGCGTAGGGGGCGCCGAAGCTCGTGCCCTGCAGGCCGCCCACGTACCCGTCGCCGAGGGTCGAGATGACGTTCTGCCCGGGGGCCGACACGTCGACCCGGGTCTTGAGGTTGGAGAAGTTCGCGATGGTCCCGGCCTCGTCCACCGCGGCGACGGACAGCACGCCCCGGTAGCTCGCCGGATAGGACGCGCTCTCCTTGCCGCGCTGGTCCTGGGCGACGTTGCCCGCCGACGCGACGATCAGGGCGTCCTTGCGCTGCGCCTTCCGGACGGCGAGGCGCAGCGCCGGCGTGTCCGGGGCGTCCGCCGACACGTTGATCACCTTGGCGCCCTGGTCGGCGGCCCAGGCGATGGCCTTGGGCAGCATCGTGTTGTCGTTCGTGCTCTGCCCGCTGGACCACTTGGCGTTCAGCAGCCTGACCTGCGGCGCGACCCCCACGAACGGGATGTCCCTGGAGCGCATGTCGCTCGCCGCGATGATCCCGGCGACCTGCGTGCCGTGCCCGATGCAGTCGTCGGTCGTGGTCTTCGTCGCGTCGAAGCTCGCCGCGACCTTGTTCCTGAGCTGCGGGTGGCCGGTGTCGATGCCGCTGTCCACGACGGCGACCGTCACGCCCTTGCCCCGGGTGATCGGCCACGCCTGCTCGAAGTCCAGCCGCCGCTGCGCCCACGGCTCCACGGTGATGGCCGACGCGGGCTGCCCGGCCGGTTTGTTGCACTCCGGCTTGGGCCGTGGCGGCGGTGCCTGCCGTTCCGGCTTCTTGCTGGCGGTCGGCGCCGCCAGCGGGCGGTCCGCCGGGGCCACCGGAGCGGCGGCCGCCGCCGGCGCGAACACCAGAACGGACGTCAGGGCCAGGCCGCCGGCCCCCGCCGCGAGTCGCCCTCCGCGCATGCCTCGTCTCTCCTGCCGTTTGCGAACCCAACGACTGTAAACGATCCGCGCCGGGCGGAGGGAGCCGTCTCCGCCGACGCGGGCTCTCCGCCGCGGGGAAGGGCCGGCTTCCCGGCAATCCCTTGATAGGCGGATATCCCAGGCGCCCGAGAGGCCGGCAGGGTTTACCATCTGGCGGGTGCACGCAAATGCACCGGTTCCCCCGCAGCCCGGAGGGATCGGCGGGGAACGGGGACGGCGCGCGCCGGCGCGGCGCTGGCTGGTGCCCGCGTGCGTGGTCGGGGTGCTGGCCGTGCTCGTTCCGGTGCTGTGGGCGACGGGCGGGCTCAAGGAGAAGCCGAAGCAGCCGGTGAAGGCGGCCGGGACGGCGCTGGACCTCGGGCTGTTCACCGTGACCGTCCGGGACGCGCGTGTCGGGCTGGCCAAGGAGGGCTTCGGGGACGCGCAGGAACGTTTCCTCATCGTCCGGATGAGTGTGGAGAACAAGGGCAAGGAGACCGAGCCGCTCGGCATCGGCGGCCTGGGCGAAGGCGTCGTCGCGCTGACGAGGACCGGCAAGTGGGTCGAGCCCGAGCGGGTCGAGGGCGCCGCCGGGGGCGCCGAGACGGACATGGTGCAGCCGGGGCTGCCGGTCGAGGCGTCCGCGATGTGGAAGATGGGGCCGGCGGACTCCCCCGAGAAGCTCACCGTCGGCCTGCGCGCATGGAAGTACGAGCACGGGTTCACCGACGAGCAGTTCAACTGGATCGTCCAGCGTGAGGACGACGCACTCGTCGGCCGCCTCACCCTGGCGGTGGCGCCCATGAGCGCGGTGCCTCGCGCGCCTCAGGGGACGCCGCCCTCCCCGACACCGACCGTGAGCCGCCCATGAACGTGCGGCGGGTGCTCCTGAAGGGCGGTGCCGGGCTCGGCGGGGCGGTCCTGCTCGCCGGAGCGATGTGGCTGCACTCCCTCATACCGGAGCTCAGGGCCACGGAGCTGGACCCGATCCGGGACGGCGGCACGGTCGGCGAAGAGGTCCGCAACCGCGACTTCAGCGTGCGGGTGGAGAAGGTGGAGGCGGCGCGGTCGCTCGCCCCGAGCCTGTCGTTGGGCGATCCGCCCCCGGTCGGCACCGAGGGGATCTACCTCGTCGTCCGGTTCAGGGCGACGAGCCACCGCGAGCCCCTGGAGCTGCGGACGGCCCAGCTGGAGACCCCCGGCGGCTACGTCTACCGGCATGACCCGCGGACGGGCATCACGTCCGCCGGGGCCCGGCCGACGTTCCAGCCCTTGATCTGGACGCCCGCGGCGTTCGTGTTCGAGCTGCCGAAGCAGCGCCTGGAAGGGGCGCACCTCGTCGTCGGGCCGGGCGGGCTGCTGCCGCAGCTGTCCGCGGAGGCGGACATCGACCTCGGAATCACCCGTGCACGGGCGAACGAGCTGATCGAGGGCGCCGCCCAGGGCTACGACCTCAAGGCGGGCACCCCATGACGGCAGCGGACACCTCGCCCGACCTGTTCCCGCCGATCCCGCCCGAGCCCGGCCCGGCGCGGGAACCCAGGCTGCGCCCCCTGGAGAGGCGGATCCTCCAGGCGGTCGCGCTCCTGTGCGCCGTCTCCGCGCTCCTCGCCGTGCAGTGGGCGGACGAGAGGAACAACGTCGAGAAGAACCTGAAGCCGCCGGAGAAGGTCGTCACCGTGCAGCCGGACACGGTCGGCGAGTTCCTCGGCGCGCGGTGGATGGCGCTGAAGCGCGAGACGGCCCGGCCGCTCGCCGGCGGTGCGCAGCAGGGCGACGTGGCCGAACTGCGGTTCACGGTCGGCGTCCGCCCGGACGACGCCGCGGCCGTGCAGCTGGTCGGGGCGTACGACCTCGGCTACCGGTTCGTCGACGGCGAGGGCCGCGAATGGTCCGCCTCGGGAGCGGTCGTCGGCCGGCGGCCGCAGGCGGGCGTCTCGTCCCTGATCAGCGTCAGGGGGACGGTGCCCCGTTCGAAGGCGGACTCGCTGAAGCTGGAGATACGGGCGCCGAAGTCGGCGCGGAAGGCGGGGGACCCACTGCTTTCGCTGCGGTTCGAGCGGTGACCCTCGCCATGACGAGGTTGAACGCCGCCGCCAGCAGGCAGACGCGCAGGATCTCGAAGGCCAGCCCCGCCGCGAACCCGACGAACGGCAGCACCTGCATCCACCACGTCACCTCGTGCGGGCCGATCACCTCGTAGGCCAGGCGGCGGCCGGCCTCCTCGCCCACGTCCAGGCCGGCGAACAGCAGGCAGAACGTGGCGAACGGCATCATCCCGGACCGGCGGACGAGCCGCAGCCCGAACCAGGCGGGCAGCCACATCTCCCGGAAGCCGCGGGTGAGGATCTCCCGGGGGCTGTTCACCCGCTCGATCCCGCCGGCCCGCGCCAGCCGCCGCGCCGCGCGGCCGCGGCCGAGCACGACCCGCTCGTCCCCGGCGTCCAGGCCGAGGATCACGCCCGCGATCACCAGCAGGATCAGCGCGCCGAGCACCGCGTCCTTGAACGGCGGCCACAGGGCGAGGGCGGGACCCGCGACGTCGGTGACCCACGCCCACGCCTGCCGCGCGGTGACCCACTCGGTCACCGCGCGGCGCAGGTGGTCGACGGTGAAGATGCCGAACAGCGCGAACTGGACCTCCAGGAAGGCGACGAGCGCGCCGACGGCGCGCGGGAGCCGTTCCTCCAGCCGCCATTCGGCCGCGACCTTCAGCACGAAGAGCCCCGCGGTGAGGCCGATCGCGAGCCCGACGTGCTTCTCCAGCGACAGCAGCAGCTCCATCGCCTCCAGCTGCCCCTGGATGCCGCCCTCGCTGAAGCCGCGGCTCGCGGCCAGCCCGGCGAACTCCCGGGCGTCCTCGGACTGCCTGCCCCAGGCCAGGTAGAAGAGCACGAACGGGAGCGCGGCGCGGCCCATCGCGCCGACGACCGACTCCTCGTTGCCGACCGCCCACGGTGTCAGCTCGCCGTCGGACGCGCGGGCGTGCACGACGTCCAGGCCCTCGCGGACGCTGTGCACCATCAGCACCGTGACCGCCAGCGTGATCACCACCAGCAGGCCGATGGTGGCGATCGGCGCGATCGACGCGGCGGTGCCCTTCATCGAGCCGAGCCGGTACCCGCCGTACATCACGCCGTAGCGCAGCAGCTCGCCGACCGTGAACCACAGGGCGAGCGGGAGGAGGAAGCGGCCCGCGAGCCTCAGCGTGGCCCATGGGAGCAGCAGCGGCGACCGCCGGGACAGTCCTAACATCGCGCTGATCGTACCGATCCCGCACACTCGGCTGCGGATTTCCCCCTATGTCCCAACAACGACGGACCCCGCCGTCCGCGTGCTGTGGACGGCGGGGTCCGGAAAGCGGCCCGAAGACCGGGTCAGATCGCGACCTCCAGGCCGGCGACCTCGCCGGTCTTGGCCGTGACGGTGTTGTCGACGCTCACGCCGCCGGCCGCCAGGACGCGCACGGTCCAGTCGCCGTCGGCGGCGAAGAACCGGAACACGCCCTCGTCGCCGGTGACCACCTCGGCGGTGAACTCGCCGGTCGAGTCGAGCAGGCGGGCGTAGGCACTGGGCACCGGGGCGCCGTCACGCGTGACGGTGCCCTGGATGACGGCCTCGTTGGCGAGGTCGACGGTCGCCGGTAGGTGCGCCGTCTGCTCGGGCGCTGCGCAGCCCTGGGTCATTGCTCCTCCATCTCCGTGTGCACGGAAAACTCTTCCGCCGGACGTGGCGGGGCCGGTGGTTACTTGGGGGCGCCGAGCTCGATCGGGACGCCGATGAGCGAGCCGTACTCGGTCCAGGAACCGTCGTAGTTCTTCACGTTCTGCAGCCCGAGCAGCTCACGCAGCGCGAACCAGGTGTGCGAGGAACGCTCGCCGATGCGGCAGTAGGCGATGGTGTCCTTGTTCAGGTCCACGCCGGCCTCGGTGTAGAGCTGCCGCAGTTCCTCGTCGGACTTGAACGTGCCGTCGTCGTTGGCCGCCTTCGACCACGGGATGCTGCGCGCGGTCGGGACGTGCCCGGCCCGCTGCGACTGCTCCTGCGGCAGGTGCGCCGGGGCGAGCAGCTTGCCGCTGAACTCGTCCGGGGACCGGACGTCGATCAGGTTCTTCTTGCCGATCGCGTCCACGACCTCGTCGCGGTAGGCGCGGATGGAGAGGTCCTGGTCCTTGGCCTTGTAGTCGGTCGCCGGACGGGACGGGACGTCGGTGACCAGCTCGCGGGACTCCAGCTCCCACTTCTTGCGGCCGCCGTCGAGCAGCTTCACCTTGTCGTGGCCGTACAGCTTGAAGTACCAGTACGCGTAGGCGGCGAACCAGTTGTTGTTGCCGCCGTAAAGGATCACCGTGTCGTCGTTGGCGATGCCCTTGGCGGACAGCAGCTGCTCGAACCCGGTCTTGTCGATGAAGTCGCGGCGGACCGGGTCCTGCAGCTCGGTCTTCCAGTCGATCTTCACGGCGCCACGGATGTGGCCCTTGTCGTAGGCGGAAACGTCCTCGTCGACCTCGACGAGAACCAGACCGGGTGCGTCCAGGTTGGACTCAACCCAGTCGGTGTCCACCAGGACGTCTGAGCGGCTCATGCCGGAACCTCCCTTTCGGAACGAAATTTCGCAGTGATACGTCGCAGTAGCGGGTGGATCTCGCAGCCGAGGCAGAACCCGAACGCCGCGTTCAGGAACGCCGCCGCCAGCGCGAGGGCGGTGGCACCGATGCCGAGCCAGGTGGTGCCCGTCACGTAGCCGACCGTTCCCACCAGGGCGAACGCCATGCCCACCCCCTGCGCGAAGCGGGGTGCGGCGGCGTCCTCCAGTTCCCTGGGCGGGGCGAGCCGGGGCCGGATCAGCACCTTGAACGCCAGTCCGTACGGGGCGTACCGGAGCCCGAAGAGGGTCGCGACGGCGAACACGACGGCCTGAGCGGCGAGCAGCGCCCAGCTTCCGGTCGCCAGCACCACGACCAGGACGATCGTCGTGACGGCCGCGCCGAAGCGGGGCCCACGCGGATCAACCTGCATCGGGGTGCTCCTGGCGGAGTGGAAGCGTGCGTACGAGCTGGAGTGGAAGGGCTCGGGGGCGGCGGGTGGGCTCGAATGCCTCAGGCCGTACGACAGAGCGAAGCGGCCAGGCGGCAGAAGTCGACCGCGCGGCGCTTCGTGAGCATCTGCTCTGTCAAGTCACGCACACCCGAGATAGTAATCCGACAATCCACGTACTGTCACTTCCGTCTCGCGTACCGAGACAGTGACGCTCGTCTAACCGCAGGTCATCCGCGCAGAACTCACGGAATGACCTCCCCCAGTACTGCGATGACGTCGGGCTTGCGGGGGGCGCCGGTGGCGCGGCGGATGATGCGGCCCGCGTCGTCCAGGACGAAGACCGTCGGGGTCCGGACCACGTTCAGGCGGCGGACGAGGTCCAGGTGCGCCTCGGCGTCGAGTTCGACGTGGGCGACCCCGTCCACCATCCCGGCGACCTCGCCCAGGACGCGGCGGGTGGCGCGGCACGGGGCGCAGAAGGCGCTGGAGAACTGCAGGAGGGTGGCCTTCTCGCCGAGCTCGGCTCCCACGTCGTCCGGCCGGATGATGTCGTCCACTTCGTCTCCGCTCCCCCGGCGTGCGCGCAGCACGCCGGAACGGCGCCGCCACAGCAGCCCGAACACCGTGGCGGCGGCCAGTACCGTCGCCGCGACCCATAGACCCGTCATCGCCAACGACAACCGCCCCGGACGCCCGGTTCTTCCATGCGCCCCGACCGGCCGGGCGTCAGGTGGGGATCGTGAGGAGCGGCTGCCCGTCCAGGCCGACGATCTCGAACGAGAAAAGCTGCCCACGCGGGAACATCGTGGAGCCGCGGTACTCGCCGTAGCCCTCGTCGTACGGGACGTACCAGCTGCCGAGCGCGTCCCGCCGGCCGTCCCGCGCGATGACGAGCATCCGGCAGCGCGACCCCTTCGGGACGCCCGACAGGTGCAGCTCGACCTCGGTGCCCCACTGCTTCTTCCTCAGCAGCACGTAGCCCTTGATGTTGGTCGCGGGGTTCTCGGCGGCGATCCGCTCGACATCGCCGGTGGACGCGGACGGGGACGCGGACGGGGACGCGGACGGCGCCGCGGACGACGAGGGCGGCGCCGCGGACTCCTCCGCGCCGAACGGAAGCAGGAAGCCGCCGAACAGGGCGCCGACGGCCAGCAGCAGGCACGCCGCGGCGGCGAGCGGGGCCCACCGGGCGGCACGCCGGCCGAGCGGCCAGGGCCGGCTGCGCCGGTCGGCCGCGCGGGTCAGCAGGCCGTCCAGCAGTTCGGGCGGCGGCCCGGCGATCTGGTCGAGCTGCGACTCCTCGACCCGGCCGAGCATCGCGGGCAGTCCGGCCAGCCCGGCGAGCTCGTCCCGGCAGGCGGGGCAGTCCGCCAGGTGGGCCTCCACCCGGGACCGCTCCCCCGCGTCGAGCGCGCCGAGCACGTACGACCCGAGCGCGTTGCGCACGTCCGTGCAGGCGTTCACGGCGCCATCCCCCGCTCCTCCAATGCGAGTTTCAGCGCCCGCAGTGCGTAATAGGTGCGGGACTTCACCGTGCCGGGCGGGATGCCCAGCGTCTTCGCGGTCTCCGCCACCGACCGGCCCCGGTAGAAGGTCTCCACCAGGACCGCCCGGTGCGGCGGGCTCAGTCCGGCCAGCGCCTCGGCGACCGTCCAGGACTCCAGCGCCCGGTCGATGTCGTCCGACCCGGACGCGGTCATCACGAGCTGCTCGTCGATCCACGTTTCCGGGGGACGCGCACGCTTGGCGCGGTGCGCGTCCACGACCAGGTTCCGCGCGACCGTGAACAGCCATGGCCGGACCGGACGTCCCGCGAGCGCCTCGGGATGTTTCCAGGCGCGCAGCAGCGTCTCCTGCACGACGTCCTCGGCCTGGGTTCTGTCCCCACCGGTCAGCCGCAGGACGTAGCCGAAGAGGGGACCTCCGTGCTCGCTGTACAGGGCGCGCAGCAACCCCTCATCCGCGGTGGGACCCACACCACTGTCACGTAAAGCCGGCCGGGCCGGTTCACGCGTCCCGGATCATTTCTGGACCTGCTGGAGGTCGTTCAGCTTGACGTTCTGGGCCGTGGCGCCGACGCGGACCCCGCCCTCCGTCGCCCGGACCTCGCTGATCTTGGCGCCGAGGGGCAGCGCGGGGACCTGCACGGTCCAGGTGAGCTGGCGCTTCAGCGCGGCCAGCGGGATCTGCGGCCCGCCGTCCGACTTGACCGACACGGGGCTGACCGCGATGCCGCGGGCGGTCGGCTTGAGCTCGACGACGCCGCTGCCGGCCAGCCGGAGGCCGAGGAGGCTGCCCTCCAGGTCGACCGCGAGGTTGTCCCCCTGGGGCGCGAGCCGCTTCACCTCCCGCGGCGCGTTCTTCTGGATCAGCGAGTACGGGACGACGGCGGACACGGTCGCCGTCCGCGCAGTGACGTTCGCGGTGTTGCCGCCGGTGACCTCCGACAGCGGCGCGGCCACGCCCCGCATGTCGACCGTGACGTCGGTGACGGTCACGCCCTGCTCCGTCCAGTCGCCGATGGCGATCTCGATGTGCTCGTACTCGCCGCCGACGACCTGGGTGAGGAAGGGGATGCCGTGGATCGTGACGTCGGGCTGCCGCGTCAGCTCGGTCTGCGCCGCGACCTCCCGGGCGATCCGGTCCTCCGCGATCCGCACGCCGATCCTGTCCGCTGCCACGACGCCCACGATCGCGAGGAGCAGTAGCACCACGAGTACTTTCCGCATGTATCTCCTTCAGCCGGCGACATACGGTCGCCACACCTTATGCGCGGATACCGGACAGCACGTCACACCGGCGGATGACCTGAAAGTTCGGAAAATCATTCCATTGTGATATCAACCACCGGCAAACGGCGGCAGAACCTCCACGACGCCGCCCTCGGGCAGCTCCACCGACTCGTGCGGACGGCTCCCGACCGGGTCCCCGTCGATGAGGAACGAACTGCGCCCGACCACCCGCCGGAACTCGCCCCCGCGCCCCTCCCGCGAGGTCGCGGCGGTGAGCGCGGCGGCCAGCGTGTCCGCGTCGTACGGCTCCTCGTGCGTGCCCGCGGCGGCCTTCGCGGCCGCCCAGTAACGCATCGTCCCCTTGGCCATGTCCCCAATCTCTCATTTCTGGCAGATCGGCGTCCCGACCCGGCCACTCCCTTGGCTCCCGGACACACTCGGTTATGCTCGGGGGTGAGGGATCCGGGCGACGAGGCCATGGAGTTCATTCGAGAACCTCTCTGGCCGCCTCGTCCTCGAGCCGTCGGCCATGCCGGGGCTTGAGGGTGAACCGCCTGGATCCTACGTGTTTGTGGACGGGAGGCGGCATTTGAGCGGCTTGCTCTTGCTGACCAACGCGCTGGAGCCCTCCGACGAGGTCCTGCCCGCGCTCGGGCTGCTGCTGCACTCCGTGCGCGTGGCGCCCGCCGAGGCATCCGCCCTCATCGACGCCCCGCCCGCGGACGTCGTCCTGGTGGACGCGCGCCGTGAGCTCGTCCAGGCCAAGAGCCTGTGCCGGCTGCTGCGGACGACCGGGCTCGACTGCCCGCTCCTCGCCGTCGTCACCGAGGGCGGCCTCGCCGCCCTCAGCCCCGAATGGGGCCTGGACGACGTGCTGCTCCAGACCGCCGGGCCCGCCGAGGTCGAGGCCCGGCTGCGCCTCGCCGTGGGACGCGCCGCCGCCGGCGAGGCCGAGGAGGTCCCCGGCGAGATCCGCAGCGGCGACCTCACGATCGACGAGGCCACCTACACCGCCCGCCTCCGCGGCCGCGTCCTCGACCTGACCTTCAAGGAGTTCGAGCTGCTGAAGTACCTCGCCCAGCACCCCGGGCGCGTCTTCACCCGCGCCCAGCTCCTCCAGGAGGTCTGGGGCTACGACTACTTCGGCGGCACCCGCACCGTGGACGTCCACGTCCGGCGCCTGCGCGCCAAGCTCGGCGCCGAGTACGAGTCCCTCATCGGAACGGTCCGAAACGTCGGCTACCGCTTCGTCCCCGACCACCGCCCCGGCGGCGACACCGAAGAGAAGACCCCGGTAAGGACCTGAGCGGCCGGCCGCTACCCGAAACGCCCGGTGATGTAGTCCTCGGTGGCCTTCTGCTCCGGGTTCGTGAAGATCTTGCTGGTGTCGTCGACCTCGATGAGCCTGCCGGGCTTGCCGGTCCCGGCGATCGTGAAGAAGGCGGTGCGGTCGCTGACCCGGGCGGCCTGCTGCATGTTGTGCGTGACGATGACGATCGTGTACTGCGCCTTCAGCTTGTCGATGAGGTCCTCGATGGCGAGGGTGGAGATGGGGTCGAGCGCGGAGCACGGCTCGTCCATCAGGAGGACCTGGGGCTGGACGGCGATGGCGCGGGCGATGCAGAGGCGCTGCTGCTGGCCGCCGGACAGGCCGGCACCGGGCTTGCCCAGGCGGTCCTTGACCTCGTTCCAGAGGTTGGCGCCCTGGAGCGACTCCTCGACGATGTCGTCCAGCTGGCTCTTGCGGCGCACACCGTTCAGCTTCAGGCCCGCGGCCACGTTGTCGTAGATGGACATCGTGGGGAAGGGGTTGGGGCGCTGGAACACCATGCCGACGAGGCGGCGGACGGCGACCGGGTCGACGGACGGGTCGTAGAGGTCCTCGTCGTCCAGCATGACCTTGCCCTCGACGCGGGCGCCCGGGATGACCTCGTGCATCCGGTTGAGCGTCCGCAGGAACGTGGACTTGCCGCAGCCGGACGGCCCGATGAACGCCGTCACCGAGCGCGGCTCGATCGTCATCGAGATGTCCTCGATGGCGTGGACCGCGCCGTAGTAGGCGTGCAGCCCGGAGATGTCGATCCGCTTGGCCATGGGGTCGGTGGTCCTCTCTCTTCAGGTCGGCGGCTCGGTCAGCGGCTCTTGGCCGCGGTGCGCCGGGCGACCAGCCGGGCGACCAGGTTGAGCAGCATGATGATCCCGATCAGGACGAGCGCGCCGGTCCAGGCGCGGTCGATCGAGTTCTGGTTGGGGTCGGCGGCCTGCTCCCAGATGAAGGTGGGCAGCGACGCCTGCGGGCCGTTGAACGGGTCGTTGTTGATCGCCTTGGTGAAGAAGATCGTCAGCAGCAGCGGCGCGGTCTCACCCATTACGCGGGCGACGGCCAGCATCACGCCGGTCACCATCCCGGTGAGCGCGGTCGGCAGGACGACGAAGCAGACGGTCCGCCAGCGCGGCACGCCGAGCGCGTAGGACGCCTCGCGCAGGTCGTTGGGGACGAGCTTGAGCATCTCCTCGGCGGCCCGCGTCACGGTCGGGATCATCAGGATCGTCAGGGCCAGCGCCCCGGCGACCCCGGAGAAGTCGAACCCGAGCGTCAGCAGCCACAGCGCGAGGACGAACAGGCCCGCCACGATCGACGGGATGCCCATCATGACGTCCACGGTGAAGCTAATGATCTTTCCGAGCCGCCCGTTCCCGGCGTACTCCACCAGGTAGATGGCGGTCAGGATGGACAGCGGGACGGCGATCGCGCTGCAGATCGCGACCTGCATCAGGGTGCCGATGATGGCGTGGTAGGCGCCGCCGCCCGGGTCGCTGCCGCTGACCGCGTTCATCGAGAACTGGAAGAACGTGGGGTCGAGCCGTTCGAGGCCGTTGACGAGGACCGTCCACAGCACCGACACCAGCGGGATGAGCGCCAGCGCGAACGCCAGGTAGACCAGGCCCTGGACGCTTCGGTCCTTGACCTTGCGGCCGAGTGAGACCGACGTCAGGCTCGTGCCCTTGCCGGAGGAGAGGGTGGTCACACGAACTCCTTCCGCCGTGCGACGACGGCGCGGGCCGCCATGTTGACGAGCAGGGTGATGACGAAGAGGACGAGGCCCGAGGCGATGAGGGCGCCGCGTCCGGTCTCGGTGGCCTCGGCGAAGCTGTTGGCGATGTTCGCCGCGAAGGTCGAGCCGCCGTTCTCCAGGATGTGCCAGTTGATCCCCGGCACGAAGGTCAGCACCATCGCGACCGCGATCGTCTCGCCCATCGCGCGGCCGAGGCCGAGCATCGAGGCGCCGATCATGCCGGACCGCCCGTACGGCAGCACCGACAGCCGGATCATCTCCCAGCGGGTGGCGCCGAGCGCCAGCGCGGCCTCGATGTTGGCCCGCGGGACCTGCAGGAACACCTCGCGGGAGATGGACGAGATGATCGGCAGGATCATGATGGCCAGCACCACGGCGGCCGTGAAGATCGAGTTCTTGCCGGGGCTGTCGCCGCCGAACAGCGGGACCCAGCCGAACGCGGCGTTGAGGAACCCGCTGACCTTGTCCATGTGCTGGGCCAGGAAGATCAGCCCCCACAGCCCGTACACGATGCTGGGGACGGCCGCGAGCAGGTCGACGATGTAGCCGAGCCCGGACGCCATGCGCCGCGGCGAGTAGAACGAGATGAACAGCGCGATGCCGATCGCGACGGGCGTCGCCATGAGCATCGCCAGCAGCGAGGACATCGCCGTCCCGAACGCCAGCTGCGCGATGCCGAACCGCGGCGGCTGCGCGTTCGGGTTCCACTCCTCGGTGGTGAGGAAGCCCGCCTCGTTCTCCTGCAGCGCGGGGATCGCCTTCCAGACGAGGAACGCCGCGATCGCGGCGACGAGCGCCAGGACGGTGATGCCCGAGCCGCGGGCCGCGCCCGCGAAGATCCGGTCGCCGGCGCGCCCGGTGCTCATGGCGCTGCCGATGGCGCCGTCCCGGGTTCCGGCGCGGGCCTGGACGCCGGTCTCGGTGGTCATGGGGGTGCCTCCTTCGATCACGTCCGCGGAACCCAGGGCGGCCCCGCCGCGGTGGCCCTTGCGGGGGCCGCCGGCGGCGGGGCTGCGGGTGGGGTCGTCCGGAGTCAGGACAGGGCCTTCACGGACGCCTGGACCTTCGTCAGCACGCTCTGCGGGATGGGCGCGTAGCCGTGCTCGGTGAGGATCTTCTGGCCGTCCGCGCTGGAGGTGTAGGTCAGGAAGGACTTGACGAACTCGGCCTGCTCGGCCGGCAGTCCCTTCTCACACGCGATCTCGTACGTGACCAGGACGATCGGGTAGGCGCCCGGCTCCTTGGTGGTGTAGTCGATCTCCAGCGAGACGTCGTTGCCGGTGCCGGTGACCTTCGCCCCCGCGACGGCCTTGGACGCGCTGTCCGGCGACAGCTCGGTGTACTCGCCGGCGCCGTTCTTCACGTGCGCGGTCTGCAGCTTGTTGTTCGTCGCGTAGGACATCTCCACGTAGGAGATCGCGCCCTCGGTGCTCTTCACCTGGCTGGTGACGCCGTCGGACTTCGGGGCGCCCTGGCCGGTGGAGTTCGGCCACTTCTTGGCGGCCTCCCACGTCCAGACGTCCGGGGCCGTGGTGTTCAGGTACTCGGTGAAGTTGTCGGTGGTGCCCGACTCGTCCGACCGGTAGACCGGCTTGATCTCCGCGGACGGGAGCTGCGCGCCCTCGTTCTCCCCGGCGATCGCGGGATCGTTCCAGGTCTTGACCTTGCCGGAGAAGATCTTCGCGATCGTCTCGGGCGACAGCTTCAGCCCGTCCACGCCCGGGACGTTGTAGACCACGGCGACCGGGCCGACGACCATCGGCAGGTTCACCGCGGGGTTGCCCTGGCAGCGCTGCCGCGCCGTGCCCGCTTCCTCCTCGTCGAGCGCCGAGTCCGAGCCGGCGAAGGCCACCTGGCCGCTGGTGAACGCCTGGATGCCCGCCCCCGAGCCGCTCGGGTTGTAGTTGAGGTTGGCGCCCGCGCATTCGGCCGCGTAGAGCTTCGTCCACTCCTCGATGGCGTTCTTCTGCGCGCTCGAACCGGCGGCGTTGATGCTGCCCTTCGCGCAGTCGATGTTGCCGGAGGGGGCGCTCCCCGGGCTCGTCGTGGTGTTGGCGTCGCTTCCGCAAGCGGTGAGGGCCAGCGCCCCCGCGACGACCACGCCGCCCAGAGCGGCAAGTCGGGAACGGTTCTTCACCGGAGGGTCTCCTCTTTGATTCGTCAGCCGGGTCCCCCGGCCCGGTCCTGGCCCGCTCGCCAGCGCCGGGGTTCGCCGTCGAATGCGACGCTAAGCAGGCGAGGTGACCAGCCGCCCTGATCCAGGTGAACGGAAGATGAACGAGGATGACCGGAGTCACGAAGAATGCCCCGATTTGCCGTGTACGCCGGGTTAACAGCGCAGCTCAGGCCGTTAAAGATCCGGTCGGATCCGGGTCATGCGGAACCGGAGGCGTGACTGCCCGACCGCGGACGCCGAGTCAGGACGTTCCGGTGCTGTACATGACGTCCACGGCGTAACGGGTGAAGCCCAGCGACTCGTAGAGCCGGACGGCCGCGGTGTTGGATTCGTCCACGTACAGCATGATCTGGTCGACCCCGGCGTCCCGCAGATGGTGCAGCCCCACCAGCGTGAGGGTGCGGCCCAGGCCGAGGCCCTGCGCGTCCGGGGCGACGCCGACGACGTAGACCTCGCCGACGCCGCCCGGGTGGATCTTGGTCCAGTGGAAGCCGGCGAGACGGCCGTCCCGCTCGGCGAGGAAGAAGCCCGCCGGGTCGAACCAGTTCTCCCCCTCGCGCTCGCGGACGTCCTCGATCGTCCACGCGCCCTGTTCGGGGTGGTCGGCGAACGCGCGGGAGTTGACGTCGAGCCACGCCCGCTCGTCCGCGCCCGGCTCGAACGTGCGAAGGGTGATCCCCGGGGCGGTCCGGGTCTCCGGCAGCGGATCGGCCGCCGGGCGGCGCAACTGGAGGAGCACCCGGACGCGGGTCATGCCCTCGGCGGCGGCCAGCGCGGCGGCGGCCGGCAGGTCGCCGTGCGCCCAGACGCGGAGGGGGCCGCCGGCCTCGGCACGCAGCGCCCGCAGCAGCGCGCGGCCGTGGCCGCGGCGCCGGTGCCTCGGATGGACGACGAGTTCCCCGGCCGCGGGTTCCCCGCCGGCCGCCGGATCGAGATGCGCGTACGCGACGATCCCGCCGTCGGAGACCGCCATCCCGGTGCGGCCGCCGCGCAGCGCGAGCAGCGAGTGCTCCGACAGCGGCCCGACCCCGTCGGCGTCCGCCGCCGCCCCGGCCAGCGCCAGCGCCTCGGCGATCTCGGCTTCCCCCAGCGTCCCGCGTGCTCGCAGCTCCCTCACGGCCATCACCCTAACGGCGAGCCTGATCAAGTTGTCACAGAAACGTCACCGGGCCGCCGGGAACCGTATGCCGGACGCGCTTACCGTCCGCTGCATGACACGACGACGCACCATCCTGGCGTGCGCCGCGGCGGGGCTGACGGTCATCGCGCTGACCGCGCAGCCCGCCGCCGCACGGCCCGCACCGACAGCGTCTGTGAAACTACTGGCCCTGAACGACTTCCACGGCAACCTGGAACCCCCGTCCGGTAGCTCGGGGCGCGCCATCAACGAGAACGGCGAGACCGTGGAAGCGGGCGGCGCCGCCTACGTCGCCGCCCACCTGAAGCGGCTGCGGGACCGCCACACCCTCACCGTCGCCCAGGGCGACCTCATCGGGGCCACGCCGCTGATCTCCGCCGCGTACCACGACGAGCCCTCCGTGCAGTTCCTCGGCGACATCGGCGTCACCGCGTCCGCGGTCGGGAACCACGAGTTCGACGAGGGCTACCGGGAGCTGCTGCGCATCCAGCACGGCGGGTGCCACCCCGAGGACGGCTGCTCCCCCGAAGGGAAGTGGCGCGGCGCGAAGTTCGACTACCTCTCCGCCAACGTGCTGAAGAAGCGGGGCCACTGGAAGCGCCCCCTCCTGAAGCCGTGGACGATCCGCCACGTCAACGGCGTCCGCGTCGGCTTCATCGGCGTCGTGACCAAGACCACGCCGAGCATCGTCACCGCGGAGGGCATCAAGGGCCTGGAGTTCCAGGACGAGGTCGAGGCCGCGAACCGCGCCGCCCGCGAGCTGAAGCGCCGCAACGTCCGCGCGATGGTCCTGCTCGTCCACGAGGGCGACCAGGTGAACGCGGGCCAGCGGCCCGACGCGTGCGGCGTCGTCCCCGGCGCGGGGTCGCGCATCGCCGAGCAGGCCGACCCGGAGATCGACGTGGTGCTGTCCGGGCACACCCACCAGCAGTACGTCTGCTCGGTCGAGGACCCCAAGGGGCAGCCGCGGCTGTTCTCGTCCGGTTCCTCCTTCGGCCGGGTGATCACCGAGGTGAACCTCAAGGTGAACCGGCGCACCGGTGACATCGTCCGGTCCTCGCTGCGCGGCGACAACCACGTCGTGACCCGCGACGTGCCGCCGGACCCGAAGACGGAACGGTTCGTCCAGACCTGGAAGGACCGCGTCGCCGACATCGCGAACCGGCCCATCGGCACCATCACCGCCGACATCACCCGCGCGCCGTCCCCCTCCGGCGAGACCGCGCTGGGCGACCTCATCGCCGACGCCCAGCTCGCCGCGATGCGCGACCTCGGCGCGCAGGTCGCGCTGATGAACCCGGGAGGCGTGCGCACCGACCTCACCTACGCGGCGAGCGGCGCGGAGGGCGACGGCGTCGTCACCTACGGCGAGGCGTTCGCCGTGCAGCCGTTCAACAACGTGATGGGCGTCGTCTCGCTCACCGGCGCGCAACTCGACGCGCTCCTCGAACAGCAGTGGACGGACGCGGGCGAGAAGATCCTCCAGCCCTCGGCCAACCTGAACTTCACCATCGACCGCGCGAGCCCCGCCGGCGACCGCGTCTCCGCCATCACCGTCGACGGAACCCCGATCGACCCGGCCGCCACCTACAAGGTCGCGGCGAACAACTTCCTCCTCGGCGGCGGCGACGGCTTCACCGTCTTCACCGAGGGCACCGACCAGGTCCTGGGCCCGATAGACCTGGACGCCTTCGTGGCCTACTTCCAGGCCCAAGGAACCCTGGCACCCCCACCCCTCAACAGAATCTCCGGCCAGTAACCAAAACGGCCCGCCGTCCCAACAGACGGCGGGCCATTTCACGCCGCCAACACCCCCGTGGCCAAGACCCCAGCCGGGCCCACGGGTCGTGCGGCCGGAGGCGCCCAGCGCCGGAGGCCGCACGACCCGCCGCACGGCGAGCCGTTTCACGAGACGCGCAGCGGATCGGGAAACGGTTCGCCGTGCGTAACGGGGGGTTCCAGGGGGGTCGCCCCCCCTGGGAAATCACGCCCCGAACAGGTGCACCACGAAGTAGACGATGGCGGCCACCGCCGCGGCCATGGGCATGGTGAGGATCCAGGCGGTGATGATGTTGCCCGCGACGCCCCAGCGGACGGCGGAGAAGCGCTTGGTGGCGCCGACGCCCATGATGCAGGACGTGATCGTGTGCGTGGTGGAGATTGGAGCGTGCCAGATGTACGCGGTCGCGTACAGGATCAGGGAGGCCGTCGATTCCGCGGCGAACCCCTTGGGCGGGTCGAGTTCGATGACCCTGCGGCCCAGCGTCCGCATGATCCGCCAGCCGCCCGCGTAGGTGCCGAGGGCCAGGGCGGTCGCACAGGCGAGGATGACCCACAGGGGGACGGTCTCCCCGGTGGCGTGGCCGGTGGTCACGAGGGCGAGGACGATGATGCCCATCGTCTTCTGCGCGTCCTGCAGGCCGTGCCCGAGCGCCATCGACGCCGCCGACAGCGACTGCGCGATGCGGAACCGGCGGGCGACCCGGCCGGGGTTGGCGCGGCGGAAGATCCACAGGATGGAGACCATCACCATGTAGGCGAGGCCGAACCCGGCGATCGGCGAGATCACCATCGGGATGGCGACCTTCTCCAGGACGGTGCTCCAGCTCACCGAGGACGCCGACGCGACGCCCGCCCCGACCACGCCGCCGATCAGGGCGTGCGAGGACGACGAGGGCAGCCCGAAGTACCACGTGATCATGTTCCAGGTGATCGCGCCGAGCACGCCGGCGGCGACCACCGTGAGGCCGTGCAGTCCGGTGGGCGGGGTGATGACCTCGCTGACGGTCTTGGCGACCTCGACGCCGAGGAGCGCGCCGATGAGGTTCATCACGGCCGCCATGATCAGTGCCGCGCGCGGTGTCAGCGCCCGGGTGGACACCGAGGTCGCGATGGCGTTGGCGGCGTCGTGGAACCCGTTGGTGTAGTCGAAGACCAGGGCGATGACCACGACCAGGATGAGGACGGCGGTCTGCGCGTCCTGCCGCAGGCCGAGCGCCCCGGAGATGACCACCGCGAGGATGCCCACCAGCAGGAACGGCCAGAACCTGGCCGGGCCGCGGCGGACCTGCTCGCCGAGCGTGGGGTCGGCCCCGGGCGGATCCTCCTTGGTGAGGACCGCCCCGACCGTGCCGCCCTCGGCGGGCTCGGCGGGACGCGGGGATCCGGGTGGTTCGTCCCGGACGCTCATGATTCCTTGACCGCGATCGTCTCGACCGTGTTGGCGACGTGCTCGAACGCGTCCGCCGCGTCCTCCAGCCGGTCGATGATCTGCTTCAGCTTCAGCACGGTCAGGGTGTCGTAGTCGCCGCTGAACAGCTGCGCGAGCAGCTTGCGGTAGACCTGGTCACCCTGGTTCTCGAGCCGGTTGATCTCGATCCAGTACTCGTTGAGCTCCTTCATCGAGCGCAGCCGCGGCATCGCCTCGGCGGTCAGCTCGGCGGCGCGCTCCAGCACCTCCACCATCGCGACGACGCCCTTGGGGAACTCGTCGATCTTGTAGAGGACGACGAGGTCGGCTGCCTCTTCCATCTCGTCCATCACGTCGTCGATCGTCGAGGCCAGCCGGTAGATGTCCTCGCGGTCGAAGGGGGTGATGAAGCTTTCGTTCAGCCGGCGCATGATCGCGTGGGTGCATTCGTCGCCCGCGTGTTCGCAGGCGCGCATCTTCTCGGCGATGGCCGGCCGGTCGGCGCCGTCGCTGATGAGCTCCACGAGCAGCCTGGCGCCGGTGACCAGGTTGTTCGCCGAGTCGGCGAACATGTCGTAGAAGCTGTCCTCACGCGGCGTGAGACGCAAGCGCACGTCGTTCTCCTGAAGTGCCGGAACAGTCCGCAGAGGATCGTAGGCGCAACCAGCCGTAAAAAGAACCTTTGCCCCAGCTTTGGCTGGTGTCCTCCATCCTCTCACCTACGGGAGTGCAGTAGATCACCAGGTACCTACCCAGTGTGCAGGCCCCTATCTGCAAGGGACGCGGCATGTCGGGCCGCGGCGGCGCCTCCTTGCCCGCCACGAGGATGACGCGTGATATTCATTACAACGTTCCGTTGCGGACACCCCGTCGCGGTAGGGCCCAAAAACACGAACCGGGGACGCCGTATCGGCGTCCCCGGTGCACTGCGCGCTTCGGCTCGGCAGGCCACGGGGGTGATCCCCGGGCCGCCTAGTCCTGCGGCGTCAGCTCGCGACGACCGGCTTCGTCGGACCGTACCCCGAGCACCATGTCGATCTCCGCGACGGTGAGCGGCCCTTCCGCCGCCGCGACCGCGCTGAGCATCTCGGCATAGAGTTCGATCTCGTCCAGCGCAACACGGTCGTGGACGCGCAGATCAAGGTTCTGGCGCACCGCGTCCACCTCCGTTCGTTCCCCACACCCAAGTCGAGGCTACGCGTCCGGCCCCGATGGGCACATGACCCATGCGGGTCATTCGAGGGCCACCCCGACCCTGTCAATCCGGGGGACCCCCACAGCCCGCCGGATGGCCGGTCACCGTTCCTCCAGGGAACGCCCCGGGCTTGCGGCGGCCGTCCTCCTAGCCTTCCCGGGTGGTGCCCGTCTGATACCTCCGCCCGGCCGGCGGGCGGGCGGGCGTTTCAGTCTCCGGAACGGAAGTCCCCGAGCATCTGCTCCAGCGGCGTCTCGGGCAGGTCGCGGGCCGTCAGCCGGGCCACGGTCGCGGCGTTGACGTCGGCGCCCGCCAGCCGGGCGGCCTGCCGCGCCACCGTCTGCTCGAACAGCGCACGGACGGTGCGGGCGTAGGCGAACCGGGGGTCGTCGCGCAGCCGTTCGAACCGGCTGAGAAGCTCGACGCGCAGTTCCTCGTCCAGCATGTACAGGTCGCGTTCGGCATAGCTCTGGAAGAGCCGGACCATGTCGCGGTCGCCCATCCCGGTGAACTCCAGCATCGGGCCGAACTCGGCGCGGAAGGCGGGATTGCCGGCGAGGAAGCCCTCCATCTCCGCCGCCGGGCTGGAGCACACCACCAGGAACCGCCCCATCCCCTGGCCCTGGCCGCCGCCCGGGTTCATCCGGCGGAGCAGTTCGTCCACCACGGCCGGGCTCCGGTCGAGCCGGTACGCCTCCTGGATGAGCAGCACGCCGCCGAGCGCCTGCTCGACCATGCTCGCCACCCGGCGCTCGGTGTCGACCCGGTCACGTCCGGCCAGGTGGACGGGACGGCAGGCGACCACGTGCCCGGAGCCGAGCAGCCCGAGCGCCGCGTAGATGCCGCCGACGAGGCCGGCCACGGTCGTCTTGCCGGTGCCGGGCGGCCCCACGAAGATCAGGTGCCGCGTCTCGCCGCCGCCGACCCCGTATCTGGCCCGGTCGGCCGCGAGCCTCGCCTCGTCGGCCAGCTCGTGCACGGCGGACTTGACGTCCTCCAGCCCGGTGAGCTGGTCGAGCTGCCGCAGGTAGCCGCCGACGTCGCCGGGCGGGCGCAGCGCCGGCTCGATGCCCTCGGCGACGCCCGCGAGGTCGTCGGGGGTCAGCACGAGCCGGTCGTGGGACGCCCCCGCGCGCTCCATGTTCCGCTGCGCCGCCTGGTCCAGGTACGTCTCGACCAGGCGCGCGTTGACCAGGTCGCCCGGCCCGCGGAGCCGGTTCAGATCCTCCCGGACGACCTCCAGCGCCGACGCGCCGATGGTGACGCGCCGCTCGTCGGCCAGCAGGTGCAGCAGCGTCATCCGGTTGTCGAGGTCGCCGAAGTCGGGCAGCCGGTGGACGCGGAACGACTGCACGAGCTTCGGGTGCTCCTGCAGGAGGCGCTTGTAGGCGTGCGGCTCGCAGGTCGCGATCACGGGCGCGGTGTTCACCGGGTCGCGGCGGGCCCGGCGGACCGCGCCGACGACCGCCGCCGGGTCGGGCGCGTCGTTGATCGCCGCGTCCAGCCGCTCGAACAGGATCACCGGGCCCGGCTGGGAGAGGAGCTGCCCGATGCGCTCGGCGGGGGCGTCGCGGACGTCCTCGGCGTCGTGCGCGCGGATCGATCCGTCGCCGAGGCCCGCGTTCGCCAGCGTCAGCGCGATCATCCTGGCCAGCCGGCGCTGCCCCGAGTGCGGGCCGCCGACCAGGAGCGCGCCCGGCAGCCCCGACCCGATGGAGCTGGGCGCGCCGTCCACCCGGGTCTGCTCGATGGCCGAGCCCGCGGGCGCGTTCCACTCCTCGGCCTGCGCCCGGAGGTCGCCCAGGAGCGGGGACACGTCGTGGTCGCCGTACACGAACCCGAACCCGAACCGCTCCAGGACGCGGCGCGTGCTGCGGTCGCGCGGGGGCGGGATCTCGTGGACGGGCTGCTCCGGCGAGGGGGTGTCGTCCAGGAAGTCGAAGTCGCCGACCATGGTCTTGGACATGACCTTCGTGCCCGGCGGGGCATTTCCGGGCACGGACGGGTTCACGGGCGTGTCCTCCTGGGGGAGGTCGTCCTCCAGGTCGCCGGGGCCCAGGATGCGCGTGCCGGGCGGCCCCTGAGCGGGGGGCGGCTGCCGCATGGGCGAGGCGGGCGCGCCCCGCGGGGTGCCCGCATCGTCCTCGACGCGCGTGGAGTACGGGTCGAACGCCGTGGGCGCCGCGGGCTGCACCTGCTGGCGGGCCGGCCGCGGCTCCGGCTCGGGCTGCGGAGCCGGCGGGACGGGGCTCGGTGGCGCCTGCCGCGGAGGAGGCGTCTGCTGCGGCGGAGCGGCCCCGGCCGGCTGGTAGCCGAGCTGCGTGTACGGCGGCATGGGGTTCTCGTCCTGGTCCTGCTCCTCCGGAGGGGAGTATCCGGCGGGCTGCGGGGACGAGGCTGGCCGCTGCTCCTGCGCCGGGGGCGGCGGCGGGCCTGGGCTCTGCATGGGAGCAGGGCTCTGCATCTGTCTCTTAT
>NZ_SMLC01000074.1 GCF_004349245.1 Actinomadura sp. 6K520
CGGGGGGTGGCGGCGGTGGGCATGATGGTGCGGAGCTGGCGGGTCAGCTCGTCGATCAGGGAGCGGGCCTGGTCGGCGGCGGTGCGGGCGGCGTCGCGCTCCTGGGAGAGTTCGGCGATCTGCGCGCGCTGCTCGGTGACAGCCTGCGCCAGCTGATCCACCCACTGGTCGCGTTCGGCCAGCTTCTCGGCGATGGCGTCGCGTTCGGCGGCCATCTGGCGCATGGCCGCGACGGCCTTGTCGCGTTCGCGGCCGGCCTGGTCGGCGCGGCCGCGGGCCAGGGTCAGCTCCGACTCGGCGCGTGCCTGCGCCTGGACGGCGCCCTCGCGGGCCCGCTCGGCGGCCTCCTTGGCCTTGGCGTTGCCGTCGCGCTCGCGCTCGGCCTTCTTGGCGGCCTCCAGCGACTGCGCGGCGGTGTCGAGGGCCTGCTGGCGCTCGGCCTCGGCGTTCTCGGCCCGTCCCACGGCCTCCTGGAAGCGGCGCTCGGCATCCTGCGCGCGGCGCTCGGCCTCGATGGCGCGGCGCTCGTTCTCCTGGGCGCGGTGCTCGGCGACCTCGGCGCGGCGGCGGGACTCGTCGGTCTCCTTGCCGGCCGCGACGACGGCGTGCTGCAGGTTCTGCGCGGTCATCTCGGCGTCGGTGACCTTGGCGCGCAGCGCCGACAGCTCGGCGTGGGCCGACTCCAGGCTGCGTGACAGTTCGCCGGCCTGCTCGGAGACGCGGTCGCGTTCCGCCTCGGCGGAGCGGCGCCCGGTGACGGCCTCCTCGACGGCGCGGAGCGCGTCGTCGCGGGCCTCGCTCATGGCGTCCCGCTGCTGGATGGCCTGCCGGACGGTGGCCTCGGCCTCGGCGAGACGGCGTTCGGCCTGCTCGACCTGGCCCTGCACCTGCTCCATCTGCGCGCGGGTCTGCTCGGCCTGCGCGCGCGCCTGGTCGGCCTGGATGCGCGCCTGCTCGGCCTGGCCGCGGGCCTGGTCGGCCTGGGCGCGGCCCTGCTGCGCCTGGTTCCACGCGGCGGCGGCGTCCCGCTGCGCGTTCTCCTTCTCGGTCTGCAGCGCGGCGATCTGCGTGACGGCCTCGTTCTGGACCTCGGCGACACGGCGGTCGGCGTCGGCGAACTGCCGCTCGGCCTCGACGGCGCGGCGCTCGGCCTGCTCGGCCTGGCCACGGGCACGCTGGACCTCACCCCAGGCGGCCGCAGCATCCCGCTGCGCCGCCTCCTTCTCCGCGGCGACCGCAGCGACCTGCGAGGCGACCTCGTTCTGCGCCTCGTTCAGACGGCGTTCGGCCTCGACGGCGCGGCGCTCGGCCTGCTCGGCCTGGCCACGGGCACGCTGGACCTCACCCCAGGCGGCCGCCGCATCCCGCTGCGCCGCCTCCTTCTCCGCGGCGACCGTGGCGACCTGCGAGGCGATCTCGCTCTGCGCCTCGCTGACCTTGCGTTCACCGGCGGCGAGCGCGTCGCCGATGAGGTCGGCCATCTGGCGGAGCCGCTCGACCATGTCCCAGGGCTGGGCCTCGGGCTTTTCGTCGGCGCGCACGAGTTCGCCGGTGCGGCCGTGGCGGCCGTGCTGTCCGTGCTGCGCGTGGTGGGGCTGCTGCTGCGGCTGCTGCGGCTGCTGCGGCTGCTGCTGCGCGGGTTTGGACATCTGGATCGGCTGCTGGGCGGCCGGCACCGGCGCCTCGGGCGCGCGGTTCGGGTCGCGCCCCATCGCGTTCCAGGGGGAGCCCGCGTCCGGGACTCCGCGGGAACCGCCCGATCCGTTCAGCTCACTCACTGCTCTCCTCGCCTCACGGCTCGGTGCCACGTGAACGCCATGGCCCTGCTCGTCCCGCTCGCGGCGATCCTCGCCCGGCGGCTCGTCATCTCGCTCACGCGTCTCCTCGCCGGGCGGCGTCCGGCCGCGTTCGCGGGGGTAGGTGTGCACATCTCGTTCGCTCCGCCACCGGCCCTGCGCCTCGTCGCTTCGCTCACTGAAGGCACTCTAGTCGCGACCAGCGGAACCTTTGCCCAGTTTGGGGTTTACTTTCTTGATCCTCGCAGGGTATCCGCGCACATGGCGTCCCAGCTCGGGACCCGTGCGCGCCGTCCGCGGCGGGCCCGGCGGGTGCCGCGGGTCACACCGCGCGGGACGGTGTGACGGGTGGGACAATCGCGCTCCATGGAGCTTCGCACCCTGTATCCGCCCATCGAGCCGTACGACTCCGGGCTGCTCGACGTCGGCGACGGCAACCGACTCTACTGGGAGGTGTGCGGGAACCCCCAGGGCAAGCCCGCCGTCATGCTGCACGGCGGCCCGGGCGCCGGGTGCAGCCCGGCGCACCGCCGGCAGTTCGATCCCGAGGCGTACCGGATCGTCCTGTTCGACCAGCGCAACTGCGGCCGGAGCCTGCCGCACGCGAAGGATCCGGAGGTGTCGCTGGAGGCGAACACCACCTGGAACCTGGTGGCCGACATGGAGCGGCTGCGCGAGCACCTGGGCATCGAGCGCTGGCTGGTGTTCGGCGGGAGCTGGGGCAGCGCGCTGTCGCTGGCGTACGCGCAGACCCATCCGGAGCGGGTGACCGAGCTGGTGCTGCGCGGCATCTTCACGCTGCGGCCGTTCGAGCTGTACTGGTTCTACCAGGAGGGCGCGTCGCTGCTGTTCCCCGACCTGTGGGAGCAGTACCTCGAGCCGATCCCCGAGGACGAGCGGGAGGACCTCATCTCGGCGTTCCGCGAGCGGCTCAACTCCCCGGACCGGGACGTGCGGATCGCGGCGGCGAAGGCGTGGTCGACGTGGGAGGGCTCCACGATCACGCTGCGGCCCGATCCGGAGCTGGCCGGGGCGTTCGGCGAGCCGGACTACGCGGTGGCGTTCGCCCGCATCGAGAACCACTACTTCGTCAACGAGGGGTTCTTCGAGGAGGAGCAGCTCATCCGCGACGTGGACAGGATCCGCCACATCCCGGCCGTCATCGTGCAGGGCCGCTACGACGTGTGCACGCCGGTCGCGACCGCGTGGGACCTGCACCGCGCCTGGCCAGAGGCGGAGTTCCACATCGTCGACGACGCCGGGCACGCCTTCAACGAGCCGGGCATCCTGCATCGCCTGATCGAGGCGACCGACCGCTTCGCTGGAAACGGACGGCCGGAAGCACCCTAGACCCGGGCCGCGAAATCCAGCCAGAATCGGCTATGGCGCGTAATCCGCTTGTGACATGTCCGAAAACGAGCCCGGGCGCGGCGCCCATGCCGCGCCCCGGCCGGTCTCCTCGTGACCGAAACACCTGATTTCTTACCTTCCCGCCACCCCGCTCTTACCTGTTCGTGAGTGAATCTGACCCTTGCAGGACAGGGACGGGTCCTCTCAGGATCCGCGTCAACGCCTTGGCCCACACACGTCCCAGCATGCTCGCGACCGGACGACCTCGCCCGATGCGACGTGACGTCCACCGCACCCGGGACGTTCACAGCGAATTTATGTGACTTACCTCACATAACCGATACACAAAACCCCTCGCGCGGTCACGACAAAACATTAAGCTGACGTTCAGGAAGCGTCCCGGGACGTCCGGCCGCAGGTTCGCCAGTAACACCTGCGTAACACGGAGAAATGCACGGAAGCGCCCGTGCGAGACGGCCACGAATTGCACCCAATTCGACAAAGCCTATTATCCTACCCAGGGCACCGCTCCGCTAAACATCTCGCAGATAACATTCCTCTGCGATCACGGCGCGCGATTCGCTAAATTGCCTGGACATGGCAGCGCAACCCCTGGAATCACCGACCCGACGCCCCGGTCCGAACGAGACGAACGCGGACGTGCAACTCCAGGAGCCGAGCCTCTCCGACGGCCCGGAGCTCTGGCGGATGGCCCGGGACTCGCGAGTCCTGGACGTCAACTCGCCGTACAGCTACACGCTCTGGTGCCGCGATTTCGCGGACACTTCCGTGGTGGCACGCGACGCCGGCGGTCCCTGCGGGTTCATCACCGGCTACGTCCGCCCGTCCCGGCCCGACACGTTCTTCGTGTGGCAGGTCGCCGTGGACCACGACCATCGCGGCCAGGGGCTCGCCCGCCGCATGCTCGACCACCTCACCGACCGGCTCGCCCCGCGCGGGCACCGGTTCATGGAGGCCACGGTGACACCGGACAACACCGCTTCCACCGCGATGTTCGAATCGTTCGCCCGGGACCGCGGCTGCGAGGTCGCCCGCAGTCCGCTGTTCGGCGCGGAGCACTTCCCCGACGGGGGACACGAGCCCGAGGTGCTCTTCCGGATCGGCCCGATCACCGACGCGAACTGATCCAGCACATCCAAGTCCGCTCCCCCACGACAACCTGCCTGGAGGCAGACATGGACGTTTTCGCCAGCCTGGAATCGGAAGTGCGCGGCTACTGCCGCAGCTGGCCCACGGTGTTCACCACCGCGAAGGGCAGCTACATGACCGACGAGAACGGTAAAAGCTACCTTGATTTCTTCGCCGGGGCGGGAACGCTCAACTACGGGCACAACAACCCGCAGCTGAAACGCCGGCTGATGGACTACCTCGCGAGCGACGCGGTCGTCCACAGCCTCGACATGTACAGCTCGGCGAAGCGGGAGTTCCTCGAGCGGTTCAACGAGTACGTGCTCCAGCCGCGGGGACTCGACTACAAGGTCCAGTTCCCGGGGCCCGCGGGCAACAACTCGGTCGAGGCGGCACTGAAACTGGCCCGCAAGTACACCGGCCGCGAGACGGTCGTCAGCTTCACCAACGCCTTTCACGGCATGACGCTCGGCGCCCTCGCCGTGACGGGCAACTCGATGAAGCGCACCGGCGCCGGAGTACCGCTCGGCCACGGGGTCGCGATGCCCTACGACAACTACCTGGACGGCCGGACGCCCGACTTCCTGCTGTTCGACACGATGCTGGACGACAGCGGCAGCGGCCTGGACAAGCCCGCCGCCGTGATCGTGGAGACCGTCCAGGGCGAGGGCGGCATCAACGTCGCCACCGCCGAATGGCTGCGCGGGCTGGCGGACCTGTGCCGCCGGCACGACATCCTGCTCATCGTGGACGACGTGCAGATGGGCTGTGGCCGCACCGGGTCGTTCTTCAGCTTCGAGGAGGCCGGGATCGTCCCGGACATCGTCTGCCTGTCCAAGTCGCTCAGCGGCTACGGGCTGCCGTTCGCGGTCACGCTGATGAAGCGCGAGCTGGACGTGTGGGACCCGGGCGAGCACAACGGCACCTTCCGCGGCTTCAACCCCGCGTTCGTCACCGCCGTCGGCGCGCTGGAGGACTACTGGGCCGGCGACGACATGGAGAAGGAGACGCTCGCCAAGGGCCAGCAGGTCCAGGCGGCCCTGGAGTCGATCGCGATCACGCACGCCGGCGCCGTCGACTCCGTCCGCGGCCGCGGCCTCGCGTGGGGCCTGGTGATGAAGGACGCCGAGATGGCTCCGAAGGTGTGCGCCGAGGCGTTCGAGCGCGGGCTGCTGATGGAGACCTCCGGTCCCGAGGGCGAGGTGGTCAAGCTGCTGCCGCCGCTCACCACGACCGAGGCCGAGCTCGGCCAGGGCCTGGAGATCATCTCGGACTCGCTGGAGGCCGTCCGCCAGAAGGTCGCCGTCTGACCCATTCCGCCCACATTGCGTCATAACGGGCCGTCAGCGGCTCGCTGAGCCGCTCCGACCGCTCCGGACCTGCCCGGGACGACCCCGGTCGTTCCGGGTCGCCTCCGGCCACCTGAGCCGTCCGACTCCCGGACGGCGCGGGCCGCCTGACCGGGTGGCCCCGGGACGGTGCCGCCTGACCGGGCACATACCCGGCGGACACGGCCGGGCGGCGGAGACGACCAGTGAAACGCGGCGGAGACGACCCCAGCGAAACACCGCCCGAGCGGAACCGGGCCCCCGCGGGCCCCGGTCCCCGGGCACAGCCGGAAAGAGGAGATTCATGATCGTTCGATCCCTTGACGAGATCATCGGCACCGAGCGCGACGTACAGGCGCCGACGTGGTGCAGCCGCCGGTTCGTCCTCGCCAAGGAGGGCGTCGGTTTCTCGATGCACGAGACGATCCTGTACGCGGGGACCGAGACGAAGATGTGGTACGCGAACCACGTCGAGGCCGTGTACTGCATCGAGGGCCAGGGAGAGCTGACCAACGACGAGACCGGCGAGAAGCACAAGATCGAGCCAGGCGTGATGTACCTGCTGGACCAGCACGAGCACCACACCCTCAGGGCGCACACCGATGTGCGGACCGTCTGCGTGTTCAACCCGCCCGTCACCGGCCGGGAGGTCCATGACGAGAACGGTGTCTATCCGCTGCTGACCGAGGAGGACGCATGAGCATCATCGAGTCGCATCCGACCATCGACGACGCCTACCCCACCCGGAAGGCCGCCGAGGCGGCGCTGCTGTACCGGCAGGACCCCGTCGTCTACGGCGGCCCGGAGGACGGCCCGATCGACGGCTCCACCCTCGACTCCTTCGAGTCCGACGGCTTCCTGACGGTCGACCAGCTGATCTCCCCGGAGGAGGTCGAGGACTACCGCGCCGAGTTGCGCCGGCTGTCCGCGGACCCGCAGATCCTCGCCGACGAGCGCACGGTCACCGAGCGCGGATCGGACGAGGTCCGCTCGATCTTCGAGATCCACAAGATCAGTGAGGTGTTCGACCGCCTCGTCCGCGACCCCCGCGTCGTCGGCCGGGCCAGGCAGTTGCTCGGCTCCGAGGTGTACGTCCACCAGAGCCGGGTCAACTACAAGCCGGGCTTCAACGGCAAGGACTTCTACTGGCACTCGGACTTCGAGACCTGGCACGCCGAGGACGGCATGCCCCGGATGCGCGCGGTGAGCATATCCATCGCGCTCACGGAGAACTTCGTGCACAATGGCGGGCTAATGATTATGCCCGGTTCCCACAAGACCTTCGTAGCGTGCGTCGGGGAGACCCCGGACGACCACTACAAGGAGTCCCTGCGCGGGCAGGAGATCGGGACGCCCGATCCCAGCAGCCTGTCGATCCTCGCCGATAAGCACGGGATCGAGCTGTTCACAGGGGCTGCGGGCTCTGCCACCATGTTCGACTGCAACTGCATGCACGGCTCGAACGGGAACATCACCCCGTTCCCGCGCTCCAACGTGTTCATCGTGTTCAACAGCGTCGAGAACACGTGTGTCGAGCCGTTCTCGGCACCGGCACCGCGCCCGGAGTTCATCGGCGCCCGCGACTTCACACCCGTGGGCGGCTGAATGAACACAACAATTCGATAACCCCGACCCACACCTTGCTCCCGCGCCCGCGGGAAGCCGCACCGGGCTTCCCGCGGGCGCGGGAGCGCACCCATCAGGAGATCGATGATGACTTCCTCGAGACGCGACTTCCTCCGCACCGCCGTGCTGCTGTCCGCCGCGGTACCGCTGGCCGCGGCGGGCTGCTCCACGACGGATCCGGAGGAGGAGCGGTCCGGCGGCGGCACGCTGGAGAAGGCCCGGAGCGCGGGGACGATCACCGTGGGCTTCGCCAACGAGGCGCCCTACGGCTTCACCGACCAGTCCGGCAAGCTGACCGGTGAGGCGCCCGAGCTGGCCCGCGTCATCTTCAAGGAACTCGGCATCGACGAGATCAAGGGCGTCCAGGTCGACTTCGGCGGCCTGATCGGCGGGCTCAACGCCAAGCGGTTCGACGCGATCGCCGCCGGCATGTTCATCACCCCCGAGCGGTGCGCCTCCGCGGCGTTCGCCGACCCCGAGTACGTCGCCAAGAGCGCCTTCATGGTCAAGGAGGGCAACCCGAAGGGCCTGACGGGTGCCAAGGACCCGGCGGAGAAGGACGCCAGGGTCGGCGTGCTCACCGGCGCGGTCGAGGCCGACTACGCCGAGAAGACCGGCGTGGCCAAGGACAACATCAAGACCTACGCCGACCAGCCGAGCGCCTTCGAGGCCCTCAAGGCCGGGCGCATCGACTGCATCTGGCTGACCCGCATCTCGCTCGCCGACCTGCTGTCCAAGCACGAGGGCGAGGGCTACGAGGTCACCGAGGCGTTCACCCCCGTCATCGACGGCAAGGAGCAGCTCGGCGCCGGCGCGTTCGCGTTCCGCAAGGCCGACACCGACCTGCTCAACGCCTGGAACGAGCAGCTCGGCAAGCTGAAGCAGGAGAACAAGCTGCTGCCGGTCCTGCAGCCGTTCGGGTTCACCGAGGCCGAGATGCCCGGCCCGGACGACACCGCCGCCAAGTTCTGCCAGGGCTGATCCCGTGGGGGACGTCCTCAGCAGCTGGGAACAGTGGCTGGACGGCGCGTGGCTCACCTTTCAGCTCACCGTGTACGGCGGCGTGCTGGCGCTGGTGCTCGCCCTGGTCTTCGGACTGGCGGGCGCCTCGCGCCACGCGTGGGTGCGCGGGCTCAACCGGGTCTACGTGGAGTTCTTCCGCGGGACCGCGACGCTGGTGCTGCTGTACTGGTTCTTCTACGCGCTGCCCCTGATCGGGCTGCGGTTCAGCACCATGTTCGCGGCGGTGCTGGCGCTCGGCATGAACGTCGGCGCCTACGGCGCGGAGGTGGTCCGCGGCTCGGTCAAGGCCGTGCCCAAGGCGCAGTACGAGGCGACGGTGGCGCTGAACTTCACGCCGTACCAGCGGATGCGGCGCGTCCTGCTGCCGCAGGCCGTCGCGCTGATGCTGCCGCCGTTCGGCAACCTGATCATCGAGCTGATGAAGGCGACGGCCATCGTCTCCCTCGTCGGCCTGGTCGACCTCACCCGCGTGTCGAAGAACATCCAGGGCAGCACCGGCGAGACCATCGCGGCGTTCACGGTGGTGCTCGTCCTGTACTTCGTCATCGCGCAGGTGCTGCAGCTGCTCGTCCGCTACGCGGAGCGCCGCGTGGACCGCATGCTGGGACGCAGGCTTCCCAGTGAGCCGTCACTCGGGACGATCGCGGCCGGCGCTCCGGGAGCGGGGGTGTCGGGCTGATGACCTGGGACTGGCAATACTCGGGCGAGATCCTGCCCGACCTGCTGAACGGGCTGCGCTACACGATCATCGCCACGCTGGCCGGCTACGTGATCGCGCTGATCCTCGGCCTGGTGTGGACGCTGCTGCGCCGGACGCCGTACACGGTCGTCAACCAGACGGTCCGGTGGGTCACGGAGTTCATCAGGTCGACGCCGCTGATCCCGCAGCTGTACTTCGTGTTCTTCGTCCTGCCCGCATGGGGCATCACGATCGGGCCGCTCACCGCGGGCATCATCACGCTCGGCATCCACTACTCGACCTACACGGCCGAGGTGTACCGGGCGGGCATCGCCGACGTGCCGAAGGGGCAGTGGGAGGCGTGCACCGCGCTGAACCTGCCGAAGTCGCGGGCCTGGGTGGACGTCATCCTGCCGCAGGCGATCCGCCGCGTGATACCGACGCTCGGCAACTACCTGATCGCGATGTTCAAGGACTCGCCGATGCTGCTGGCGATCAACGTCACGGAACTGCTGTTCTCCGCCTACCAGGTGGGGGCGCGGACCCTGCAGTTCCTGGAGCCGATCACCATGGTCGGCCTGTTGTTCGTCGTGGTCAGCGTCATATCCTCGATACTGGTCCGCCGCTTGGAGAGGCGCTATGCCACCCACTGACACCACGCCAGAAGCACCGACGCCCCAGGACCCCGAGGGCGGCTCCACGCCGGAGGACGCCCCCGGGGGCGCGAAGGACCCGGCGGGCAAGAGCGTCTCCACCCGGAAGGAGGACGCGGCCGAGGGCAAGCCGGCCGCGGATCTCCCGCGGGGCGGCGCGCCCGGCATCCGCTTCGAGAAGGTGGTCAAGCGGTTCGGCAGCAACGTCGTGCTCCGCGAGCTCGACTTCACCGTGGAGCCCGGCGAGCGGGTGACGCTCATCGGGCCGAGCGGGTCGGGCAAGACCACCATCCTGCGGCTGCTGATGACGCTGGAGACCCTCAACGAGGGCGTCATCTGGATCGGCGACCAGACGCTGTGGCACATGGACCGGGGCGGCAAGCGCGTCCCGGCCAACCAGAAGCACCTGCACGAGATGCGCAAGCAGGTCGGCATGGTGTTCCAGCAGTTCAACCTGTTCCCGAACATGAACGTGCTGCGCAACCTCACCGAGGGGCCGGTGCGCGTGCTCGGGGTCTCGAAGGACGAGGCGGTCGAGCGCGCCAGGAGCCTGCTGGACCTGGTGGGCCTCGCCGACAAGATCAACGCTCACCCGACGCAGCTGTCGGGCGGCCAGCAGCAGCGGGTGGCGATCGCGCGGGCGCTCGCCATGCAGCCGAAGGTGCTGCTGCTGGACGAGGTCACCTCCGCCCTGGACCCCGAGCTCGTCGTGGGCGTCCAGGACCTGCTGCGCGACATCGCCCGGCAGAGCGACCTGACCCTGCTGTGCGTCACCCACGAGATGGCCTTCGCCAAGGACATCTCCGACCGGGTCCTGATGTTCGACCAGGGCCAGATCGTCGAGGAGGGTCACCCGGACCAGATCTTCGGCGAGCCGGCCGAGCAGCGCACCCGGGACTTCCTGCAGGCGGTCCTGGCCTCCTGAGCACGGCCTCCTGAACGGGCCTCCTGAGCGGGCCCCGGCAGGCGATCCCGTCGCCCGCGTCCCCGTCGCCCCGGGGACGCGGGCGACTCTCGTCGGCGCCTCAGCCGACGCCGGGCCACGCGGCGGCGATCAGCCTCGCCCATTCCGGTGTCGGGGTGGCGGTGCCGTACTGCCGCGCGAGTTCCGCGGGGAATGACCCCATGGGTGCTTTAGCGGGGTTCCGGGCGATCTGTTCGACGATGATCTCGGTGAGGCCGCAGCCCGTCGCCAGGCGCGGGAAGGCGGCGTGCGCGCGGTCGGCGAGGTCCGCCGTCAGCGCTTCGGCGCCCAGCCCGGCGATGTCGGCGCCGCTTCCGGCGTGGGTGAGGGCGATCTCGGGCCGCATCCGTTGCGCGATCCCCAGGCTGGTGTGCAGCGCGATCGCCTCCCAGGCGATCCTGACCCGCTCGTCGTCCAGGCCGTTCGCGCTCAGGAACCCGGCGGCCAGGTCGGCGCCGTCCACTTCGAAGCGCTGGCCCCCGTCGCCCCGCTCGGTGAGGCCGGCGTCGTGCAGGACGCACGACAGGAAGAGAAGTTCGTCGTCGTAGTCGTCACCCGGGCGCACACCGCGCGCCTCCCCGATCGCGCGTCCGAACAGGTAGGTGCGGACGCTGTGGTGGGCGAGGGCCGTCGTCCCGAAGGAGAACGCGAGGTCGTACGCCTTGCGGGTCAGGTAGGTGTCGGGCATCGAGAACTCGGCGAAATGGTCGGCCATGGGTGCTCCCCGGATGTGCGCGGAAGGACGCCATTGATCGTCCGATGCGCCCCGCCCCGCCGGACAGTGGCCAGACTGCCGTTATGCGCTACGTTCTGGCCATGCATGTGGTCGCGGTGCTGGCGCTGGACGGGGTCGTGCCGTTCGATCTGTCGGTGCCCGGGCAGGTCTTCGGCACGACGACCACGTCCGGCGACGTCCCGCTGTACGAGGTGCGGGCGTGCACGGTGCCCGGCGGCGTGCGGACGTCGCCGAGGTTCGGCAGCATGCGGGTGGAGACGCCGTTCCGGCTGGCCACGCTCGCGACGGCTGACACGATCGTCGTCCCCGGTCACGAGGACGTGCGGGCCGACCCGCCCGCCGAGGTGCTGGACGCCCTGCGCGACGCGGCGGCGCGCGGTGCCCGGATCGCGTCGATCTGCGTGGGCGCGTTCCTCCTCGCCGCCGCGGGCCTGCTCGACGGGCGGCGCGCCACCACGCACTGGCGGTACGCGAGGTCGCTGGCGCGGCGGTATCCGGAGGTGGAAGTCGATCCGTCGGTGCTGTACGTGGACGGCGGGCAGGTCCTCACGTCCGCCGGCGTCGCCGCGGGCGTCGATCTGTGCCTGCACATCGTCCGCCGCGACCACGGCTCGGCGACGGCCGCGCGGACGGCGCGCCGGATCATCATGCCACCGCAGCGGGACGGCGGGCAGGCCCAGTACATCCGGCACGAGGACCCGCCGGACGGCGAGGCGTCCCTCCAGCGGACCCTCGCCTGGCTGGAGGCCAACCTGCACCGGCCGCTGACGCTGGACGACATCGCGCGGCACGCGTCCGTCAGCGTCCGGACGCTGACCCGGCGGTTCCGCGAGCAGGCGGGGACGACGCCGCTGCAGTGGTTGTCGCGCGCCCGCGTCCACCGTGCGCAGCAGCTCCTGGAGAGCACCGACCTGCCCGTCGAGCGGGTGGCGGCCGAGGCCGGTTTCGGGTCGCCGGTGACGCTGCGCGCCCATTTCGCCCGCCGGGTCGGGGCGTCGCCGCTGGCCTACCGCGGCGCCTTCCGTACGCGCGAGCCGTCACCCTGATCTTGCCGCCGCCCCGCCGTGGCCTACACCGAACGTCATTCGGTACCGTGGCCGCATGATTGGCGGAGGGGCACAGTGATGGGCACATCGATCGTGGGGCTCGGCATGACCGAGCTCGGCAGGGTGTACGGGCGCAGCCCGCGGCGGCTCGCCGCCGACGCGGTACGCCTCGCCGTCGCCGACGCGGGACTGGCGCTCGGCGACCTGGACGGGCTGCTCGTCAGCCACGGCATGGGCGGCTCCCCCGGCATCGAGCTGGCCGGTGCGCTCGGGCTCCGCGACCTGCGGCTGCTCTCCCAGGTCAACGCGTTCGGCGCGACCGCGGGGGCGATGCTGTCGTACGCGGCGATGTCGGTGCTGAGCGGGACGGCGACCACCGTCGCCTGCGTGTTCGCGGACGCGCCGCTGAAGCCGGAGAAGTCCGCCGGATCGGCCTACAACCGCGACGCCCGCGAATGGTACGGGTTCGGCGGGATGACGGCGGCGCTCGGGCTGCGCAGCGTCAACTCCTTCTACGCCCTCGCCGCCCAGCGGCACATGGCCCGGTACGGCACCACCAGCGAGCAGCTCGGCGCGATCGCGGTGTCGACCCGGGAGTGGGCCGCCCGCAACCCGCTCGCCCAGATGCGCGACCCGATCACCCTCGCCGACCACCAGGCGTCCCGCTGGGTGTCCGAGCCGCTGCACCTGCTGGACTGCTGCCTGGTCTCCAACGGCGCGATCGCCGTCGTGGTCACCGGCGCCGACCGGGCACGCGACCTGGCGCGCCCGCCCGTCCACCTGTGGGGCTGGGGGCAGGGCCATCCCGGGCACCGCAAGGAGCGCGGCAGCGAGTTCGGCCTGACGACGGGGGCGGCGTCGTCCGGGGCGACGGCGATGAAGCTCGCCGGGATCACCACGTCCGACGTCACCGCGTGCCAGCTGTACGACTGCTACACCTACACGGTCCTGGTGTCCCTGGAGGACTACGGGTTCTGCGCCAAGGGCGAGGGCGGCGCGTTCGCCGCGTCCGGCGCGCTCGGCCCCGGCGGGTCGCTGCCGACCAACACCGGCGGCGGCCAGCTCTCGGCGTACTACATGTGGGGCATGACGCCCGTGTCGGAGGCCGTGATCCAGGCGCGCGGGGACGGCGGCGAGCGGCAGGTCCCGGCCAACGACGTGATCCTCGTCAGCGGCAACGGCGGCATCCTCGACCACCATTCGACCCTCATCGTCAGCCCGCACGAGAAGGGTGCCTGACCCATGGACATCGGAGTGCTGCGGCGGGACGGCCGCACCGACCCGTTCTTCGACGGCACCGCCGCCGGCCGGCTCGTCATCCGGCGCTGCGAGCCGTGCGACCGCTGGTTCGCGCCGGACGAGACCGGCTGCCCGGACTGCGGCGCCGACGACCTCGGCTGGGCCGAGGCGAGCGGCGAGGCGACCCTGGTGGCCTGGACCGTCACGCATCCGCGGGACGCGGCCCGGCCCCCGGCCCACCTGGCGCTGGTCGAGCTCGCCGAGGGGCCGTGGCTGCACACCCGCCTGGACGGCGTCGACCCGGCGTCCCTGCGGGAGGGCCTCCCCCTCCGGGCGGCCTTCGTGCACCCGGACGAGGGCGAGTCGTACGTCCTGTTCCGCCCCTAGACCGAATGCCATTCGGTCCGTTACGGTCAGGGTCCATGAACACCGAGGTCTGCGCACGGTTCGGCATCGAGTTCCCGCTGTTCGCCTTCAGCCACTGCCGCGACGTCGTCGCCGCCGTGACCAACGCGGGCGGCTTCGGCGTGCTCGGGGCCGTCGCCTACACCCCCGACCGCCTCGAAGAGGAACTGCGCTGGATCGACGACCACGTGAACGGCCGCCCCTACGGGGTGGACGTCCTGGTCCCCGGCAAGATCGACAAGTCGGCGGAGAGCGGCGGCGGCCTCGACGCCATGCTCGCCGCGATCCCCGAGGAGCACTGGAACTTCCTCACCGGCCTGTTCGCCAGGTACGACGTCCCGCTGCCCGACTTCGAGAAGGCCAAGCGGTCCAACGCCCGCGGCGGCACGCAGGTCACGGCCAAGGGCGCGACCGAGCTGATCGACGTGTCGCTCGCCCACCCCATCGGCCTCATCGCCAGCGCGCTCGGCACCCCTCCCCCGCTCATGGTGGAGAAGGCGAAGGCCGCCGGGATCCCCGTCGCCGCCCTGGTCGGCACGTCCGAGCACGCCCGCCGCCAGGTCGCCGTTGGCGTCGACCTGATCGTCGCGCAGGGCGGTGAGGCCGGCGGGCACACCGGCGAGATCTCCACGATGGTCCTCGTCCCCGAGGTGGTCGACACCGTCGCCCCGGTGCCGGTCCTCGCCGCCGGCGGCATCGCCACCGGACGCCAGATGGCCGCGGCCATGGCCCTCGGCGCGTCCGGCGTCTGGTGCGGCTCGGTCTGGCTCACCACCGAGGAGGCGGAGACACCGCCCCAGGTCAAGGAGAAGATGCTCGCGGCGACGTCCCGCGACACGGTCCGCTCCCGGTCCCGCACCGGCAAGCCCGCCCGGCAGCTCCGCTCCGCCTGGACGGACGAGTGGGAGGGCCCCGCGAGCCCCGGCCCGCTCGGCATGCCGCTCCAGATGATCGTCGCCGAGGGCGCCATGCGGCAGATCACCAAGATCGCCGAGTCCGGCAACCCCGGCGCCCGGCAGCTCGCCAACTACTTCGTCGGCCAGTGCGTCGGCCTCATGAACACCGTCAAACCGGCCCGCCAGGTCGTCTACGACATGGTCGACGACTTCGCCAACGCCGTCGAGCGCCTCAACGCCATCACCGGCGCGGACTGACCCGCCGCCGCCCGGCGCCCGGTCAGGACGGGAAGCGGGTGGTGCGGCGGAGCTGGTCGAGAGAGCCGAGGATGTCGTCGAGGCGGTCGTCCCCCGGGTCGGCGACGTACTCGAGGACCGCGTGGTTGAACGCGGCGGCCATGACCGTCGGCATCGTGTCGGACCCGTCGAAGCGGACCGTCCCGGCGTCCGCGAGCGTCTGCGCGATCCGCCGCGCCGCCGGATCCGGGTAGTCGCCCGGCCGCACCTCGCGGTTCAGCGAGAAGGCGCCGCTGCCGGGACGGCCGGTCCACGTCCGCTGGGCGCCGGCCGTCGCCAGGTGGGCGACGAGCCGGCGGGTGGCCGGCGTGTCGCGGAACACGCCGAGCACGTCACCGCCGATCACGACCGACGCCGCCCCCGGGAAGGGGATGTGGTCGTAGTCCCGGCCGGCCTGGGGGCGGCCCGGCGCCTGCCGGTAGAAGGCGGTGATGAACGAGCCGGCATGGTCGAACCGGCAGCCCGGCGGCGTGGCGAACATCGGCGCGCCGGCCTGGCCGTAGCCGGTGAGCAGCGCGGTGCGGGCGTCCCCGCGCGAGGCCGCCACGACGGAGCCGAACTCCCGCCAGGCGCTCCGCACCGGGCCCGACGTCCAGGCCAGGCGGCCCGACACCCAGTCGTCATAGATTTCGGGGCCGGACTCGTGCAGGAGCAGGTCCTCGATCCAGTCGGTGCCGGGCCAGCCTGAGACGGAGGTGTCGGCGAGGCCCAGGCACCAGGGGCGGGGCCCGGCCCGCCCGGCGATCTCGGACAGCTCGTCCCACGTGAGGTCCGGGGCCGTGAGCCGCTCGCGAAGACCGGCCGGCAGAGCGCGCGGATTGTACCAGATCAGGCTCTTCACGGACGCCTTGACGACGATGCCGAACGATCGGCGCCGGCCGTCCGGGCCGGTGGCGGACGTGAGGTCGCCGCCGATGCCCTGCGCGCCGCCCGGCAGCGGGCGCAGCTCGCCGGCGGCGGCGTACGCCCGCAGGTCGCCCGGCGTCGCCAGGACCGCCGCGTCGGGCGGGTGACCGTCGTGCAGCTCGCTGGCCAGCACCGCGCGGGCGTCCCGCGTTCCGGTGTACTCGACGTCGATGCCGGTGCTCTTCTCGAAGCCGGACAGCATCTCCCGGAAGGCGTCGCCCTCCTCCCCCGTCCAGGAGCCGAGCACGGTGATCGTCCTGTCCGAGCCGGAACCGCCGCACGCGACGAGGCCGAGCGAGCACAGCAGCAGGATCGCCGACAGGATTCGCACGCTCATCTCCCGAACTCGCGCAGCCTGAACCAGAACCCCAGGGCGGTCATCCCGGCCACGGCCAGGCTCAGCAGGGGGAGGCCGGCGGCCAGCGTCCCGGTGTCCGCGGCGCCCGCGAGCCGCGCGTCGAGGGGACGGCGCGCGTCGTCCACCGCCTTGACGTCCAGCCCCTCGGCCTGGTCCACCGGGCCTCCCGCGCGCAGCGCGGACGCACCCGCCCGGGCCGTGCCGATCTGCGCCTCCACGACCCGGTCGAACGCCGGCAGGTCCCGGTCCCACGCCCGGTCGAACGAGCGGTCGAGGTGCAGGAACGCGTCCGCCGTCCACAGGATCAGGCCCAGCAGGAGCAGGCACGCGGCCAGCAGCGGCAGGTTGAAAACGCGCCGGAACCGCCGGGCCATCGCCACCTGCGCGTACCCCAGCACCGCGAGGAGCGCGAACCCGGCCACCGCCGTGCCGAGCGCGGCGGCGGTCCCGCCCCACGCGGAATGCCGCCGCTCGTCGATGGCCCGCAGGTCGCGCCCGGCCATCTCGTCGATCCGGGCGAGCACACCACCGTCGCCGTGCAGAAGGTCGGAGGCATAACTCAGATACGCGTACCCGAGGTCCTCCAGCCCTTCCCGATAGGTGGCGTCGGCCTGTTCCACCAGTCCCTGATAGGTGACGACCTGCGCATTGACCGCGCGCAGCAGGTCGCGTTCGGCGGAACCGCCGAAGTCGCGTTCGGCGATATGCGCCAGGCTGTCGGCCGCCGTCGTCAGATTGTCGCGGAACCGCTGGCCGGGCCCGATCAGCTCCGCGGCCCCGGAACGGAAACTCTGCCAGGCCGCGCGATCCGCGTCCGACAGTGCGGCGTGGGCCGTCCGTGCGCTGACATACGCGGGGACGCCCCGGTCCCGCACCGACGACACCGCCGACCCGCCGCCCACCAGGACCCCGGTCGCGGCCGCCCAGAACAGAAACGTCATGCCCAGGGCGAGGGCCATGAGCGACCACAGCCAGCGCGGCGTGCTCCATTTCCTCGGGCCCGCTCGAAACCTCAAGGCAAAGGACACGGATGCCATGGTAGGCCAATACCCTTGCGTTTGCCTCTAAGCGACGTCCGCCATAATGAGTGCAGAATCCACCGAAAAATCAAGAGCAATTACCGGCCGCTTTCGGTCATCGCCGCGGCTCCGCGGAATTGTCGTCGGCACGGTGCCGGCCGCGCGGCCTGCGGGAACGCCTCCTAACGTGCGGACACCACCGGTCCGGCCGCGCGGGGAGTGACCCGACCGCTCGACGGGGGGCCGCCCGAGCCGAGGGCCGGAGCTTCGCCTATGCTCCGAATAAATGCATGTTCATTTACAGGAGGACGGATGGCGGGACGGCCTCGCGGGGTCGATGACGCGGCGATCCTCCGGGCGGCGACCGAGGTCATCGGAAGAGTAGGCCCGGCGAAGCTCACCCTCGCCACGGTGGCGGACGAGGTGGGGCTCGTACCGGGGACGCTCATCCAGCGTTTCGGGTCCAAGCGGGGGCTGCTGCTCGCGCTGGCCGCCCGCTCCGCGCACCTCCCGGAAACGCTGCACGAGCGCGTGCGCGAGCGGCACGACTCGCCGCTGGGGGCACTGCTCGCCTTCGCCGTCGAGTCCATGTCGGACGTGGCCACCCCGCAGAGCTACGCGAACCACCTGGCGTTCCTGTGCATGGACCTCACCGATCCGGAGTTCCACGAGCACGCGCTGGCCGTCCACCGGGCACAGGGGCGGGTCATCGGGACGCTGCTCGACGAGGCGGTCTCCGCGGGCGAGCTGGCGACCTTGACCGACACCGCCGGGGTGGCGGGGTCGATCCAGACGGCGATCGCCGGAGCCGGCCTGACCTGGGCGCTCGACCGCCGCGGCACGCTTGCGGAGCGCCTCGAACGCGAGATCCGGACCGTCCTGGCACCCCTGCGTCCGACCACGCCCGCCGCCGGGCCGCCCGCGCCGGCCTGAGCACCGCCTTCCCGGCTCCGGTGGACTCCGACTTGCGTCGGCCCGGGTGCGGCGATTTAATAAATGCACGTTCATTTATGATTCGTCGTCCCGGCACCGTTCGTTCGGAGGGAAGCATGACCACGGAGAAGCGCCCGCTGACCGGCAAGGTGGCCCTGGTCGCGGGCGGCACGCGAGGGGGCGGACGCGGTGTCGCCGTCGAGCTCGGGGCGGCGGGGGCGACGGTCTACGTCACGGGCCGCAGCAGCTCGGCCGGGCCCTCCGGCCTCGGGCGGCCCGAGACCATCGAGGAGACCGCCGAGCGGGTGACCGCGGCCGGCGGGACCGGGATTCCCGTCCGCGTCGACCACGCCCGCCCGGAGGAGGTGCGGGCGCTCGCCGAGCGGATCGCGGCCGAGCAGGAGGGGCGGCTCGACGTGCTCGTCAACTCCGTGTGGGGCGGCGACCCGCTGACCGACTGGGAGCACCCGCTGTGGGAGCAGGACCTCGACCGGGGGCTGCGGCTGCTGCGCCAGGCGGTGGAGACCCATGTGATCACCAGCCGTTTCACGCTTCCGCTGATGGTCGCCCGCGGCCGCGGGCTCGTGGTGGAGGTGACCGACGGCAACACCGCCCGCTACCGCGGCTCGCTCTTCTACGACCTCGCGAAGTCCTCGGTGATCCGGCTGGCCGTCGCCCAGGCCGCCGAACTGAAGCCGCACGGGGTCGCGGCCGTGGCCATCACCCCCGGTTTCCTGCGCTCGGAGGCCGTCCTCGACCACTTCGGGGTCACCGAGGCGAACTGGCGGGAGGCCATCGCCGCGGACCCCCACTTCGCCCATTCCGAGACCCCGGCCTACCTCGGACGGGCCGTCGCGGCCCTGGCCGCCGACCCCGGGGTCATGGCCAAGACCGGGCGGGCACTGGCGACGTGGGGCCTGTACGAGGAGTATGGCTTCACCGACGCAGACGGTACCCAACCCGACTTCGCCGCACACTGGGCCGAAGCCCTCGTGGACGAGTACGGCCCGCTCGGAGATCCCCTCTAGGACGGCACCGCAATGACCAGGCGGTCACCTTCCGGGGCGGCACTCGTCCCGAAGGCGGCGCAAGCCGCGCGGTAGCGCTCGGTGATCCACATGTGGTCGGCTCCCCCGGCCAGCCGGGTGCGGGCGTGGTCGAGACGCAGCGGGACCGCCTCGATCCGGGACGGCCCCGCGCCGTCCAGGGTGACCAGGAACAGCAGTCCCAGGTCGTTGCGGAGCGACGCGCTGACGGCGTAGTCGTCGATGAAGTCGCCCATGTCGAAGATCACCGGCGGGGCCACGCCGTGGAAGACGTGGGCCGAGCTCCCGGCGATGAGCGTCGCACCGGCGTCCACCAGCCCCTGCGCCGCCCGCCGGACGTAGTACGGAGGCTCCCGCGTCATGTTCGGTCCCCAGTGCGGGAGGACGAGCACCGCGTCGTTGTCCTCCCGCAGCCGCCCGACGCGGTCCGCCAAGTGGCGCGGGACGCCCATCTCCAGGTGGGCATGGGCGACGCCCGGACGGCCGGGCGCGGCGGCGAAGTCGGAAGGGTGGTCCGTGATCCCCACGACCGCGACCCGGACGCCGCCGGCCTCCAGCACGACGGCCTCCCGCGCCTCCCCCAGATCCGAGCCCGCACCGACGGCCCGGATGCCCGCCCCGGCGAGGTGGTGGAGGGTGTCCTGCAGGGCGTCCGGGCCGTAGTCGAGCGCGTGGTTGTTGGCGAGCGTCACGCAATCGACGCCTAGACCGGCGAGCGCCCCGGCCGCTTCCGGGGGCGCACGGAAGTGGAAGGCCTTACCGGCCGGGTCCCACCGCCGGCCACGGGAGGACACACAGCATTCCAGGTTGACCAGGGCCAGGTCGGCTTCGGCGAAGACGTCGCGCACACCCCGCGAGAAGAGCCCGTGCGGACCGGACGCGGCGATCTCCTCCGCCACGCCCCGCCCGAGCATCGTGTCCCCGGCGAGCGCCACGGTGACGGCCATCGGTTCCCCCCATCGACGGCGGTGCCACAACCACACCCCTACCCACGGAAGGCCGGCCGGTGACGGCGACGGCGGCGATTCGGCTCAGGCGGTGCGGGTGAACCACGTGACCTGGGCGCCGTTGCTGAACGACCGCCGGTCGGTCGGTGTGAAGGACGTGGGACGGAACGCGCCGGAGAAGGCGGGCACGCCGCCTCCCGCCACCACCGGATAGGACTTGATGATCAGCTCATCGATCTCGGGGAGCAGCGCGGCGGCGAGCCGGCCGCCGCCGCAGAGCCAGATGTCCTTGCCGCCTTCCGCGGCCTTGAGCGCGCGGACGGTGTCGAGCGGCTCCCTGACGAGTTCCACGCCGGGGTCGGTGATCTCTTCCAGGGTGGTGGAGGCGATGTACTGCCGCAGATGGGCGTACGGGCTGGTCACACCGATGTCGAGCGCGGGCTGGTACGTGGCGAGCCCCATCACCAGCGTGTCGAACCGCTTGTTGGGCGCGTTCTCCAGGCCGACGTGCGGGCGGATATGGGTGGGCACGGTCTCCGGAAGGCGCTCGTTGATCCAGGCCGCCATGTCGTCCGCGACCGGATAGAAGTCGACCTCGTCGCCGGGACCGGCGATGAAACCGTCGATGCTCACGCCCACGTAGTAGACGAGCTTTCGCATATTGATTACTCCAATCAGAGTACTCTATCCGTAGTGGCTTGAACGTAGTACTACAGTTGGAGTGGTGTCAACATGAGGCGGAACGTGGAGCGGAGGACCGCGCTGGTCGACGCGGCGATCGAGGTCCTGGCCAGGGAGGGCGCGCGCGGGCTCACCTACCGGGCGGTGGACGGTGAGGCCGGCGTCCCGGCCGGCACCGCGTCCAACTACTTCGCGAACCGGGACGAACTGTTCACGCAGGCGGGCCGGCGGATCTACGAGCGCCTGCAGCGGGACGCGGCCGCCGCGATGCCCGGAGCGATCGAGGGGCCGCGTGATCTCGCCAAGCTCACCGAAGTCCTGCGAGCCACCGTCGGGCGGATCGAGAACTTCCGCACCGGCTACCTGGCGCTCCTGGAGCTGCGCCTGGAGGCGACCAGGCGCCCGGAGCTGCGCGCGGTGCTGACCGAGCGGGTCCGCGAGGACGTGGAGGCCAACACCGCCTACCACCTGGACTCGGGCCTCCCGGGCGACGCCACCTCGGTGCGCCTCCTGTACCTGGCGCTCAACTGGCTCATCGTGGAGCACCTCACCCTGCCGGGCGTGTTCTCCGACGAGGACGTCCAGGAGCTCGTGGCGCTCGCGGTGGACCGCGCCGTCCCCCGCTAGGACAGCGGGCGGCCCGGCCCCTTCTTGACCTGCTGGATGAACAGCCCGGCCAGTGCGCGCTGCCCGGCGGCCGTCGGGTGGTAGCTGCGCGGCTCGGCTTCGAGCGCCGGCAGGTTCAGCGTCAGGCCGTTCATGTACGGCTCCTTGCTGCCCACCTCGTGACCGGCGAACGCGCCGTAGGCGTCGACGAACTCGACGCTGCCGCGGCCGCCGCGGGCGGCGATCTGCGCGTCGGCCTCGGCGGCGGACTGGCCGATCAGGCGGCTCAGGTCGTAGGCCCGGGCGTTGAGCCAGCGCTGGTCGGACACCGTGATGTTGTCCGCGCCCACGCCGCTCATCTCGGAGAAGGCCCTCGGGTACCCCATCACGATCACCCGTGCGCGGGGCGCCTTCGCGGTGATCTCGTCGAGCAGGCCGGGCAGGTTCCTGCGCAGTTCGGCCATGCGCTCCGCGATGTCCTCGCCCTGCCGGGTGCAGTCCCTGCTCCACGGCAGCTTGACCACGCACCCCGCGAGCACCTTGGAGAACCCGACGTCGTTGCCGCCGATGCTCAGCGTGATCAGGCTGGTGTCGGGGCCGATCCGGTTGATCTGCGGCGGTTCCCCGCCCCGTCCCTCCAGGACGTCGGAGGTCGTGGCGCCCGAGCAGGCCCAGAACCCGCCGCCCTTCGCGAAGTCGAACGCCTTCGAGACCTCGTGGTAGTACGCCTTGGACGTCCGGTGGCACCGGTCGAGCGGGTTGTGGTCGGACACGGTCGCCTCCGAGCCGACTCCCGAGGAGTACGAATCCCCCAGTGCCACGTACGCCCCCCATGTGGCGGCCTCGACGGGCGTGAGCGCCCTCGCGGTCGCCACCGGATCGGCGCGGACCTCGGGTTCGGGCTCGCGGCACCCGCTGTCGAAGACCGCGCAGCGCGCCGCCGGCAGCGCCACGAGCGGGACGACGGCCAGCGCCAGCAGCGCCACCAGGACGGCGACCGCCGCCCTCCGCTCACCGAGACGATCCCGCAGCCACCCCGCCGGGCTGATCATCGCCTTCCTCCCGTGTCGTGCTCATGGGGCAGACGTCCGTCCGACGTTCCCGGTTCCCGCCTTTACATTGTAGATCAAGAAGTGCGGCCGGTCGGCGCCCACATGACCGCCCGCGGTCCCAGCTCGTGCAGCCCCGCCTCGACCTCCGCCTCCCAGTGGGACCTGATTCCCGGCCCCCAGCGTTCCTCGGGCAGCTCCTCGAACCCGTGCCCGGCGTACCAGGGCCCGTTCCAGGGGACGTCCCGGAACGTGAGGAGGCTGACCCCGGCCGCCCCCGCCTCGGCGGCCCGCTTCATGACCGCGTCCAGCAACCGGGCGCCGATCCCCTTGCCCGCCAGGTCGTCGCGCACCGAGATCTGCGCCAGGTACGCGGCACCGTCGACCTCCTCGACCGCCGCGAACCCCACCGGCGGGTCGCCGGCGACGATGATCTCGGCGTCCCCGCCCGACAGGAGCTCGACCACGGTCGGGCCGGGCGGGAACATGATCCCGATCTCGGCGAACATCCGCTCCCCGGAGATCTCGATCGGCGGCAGGGCCGGCAGGTCCTCCGGCCGCGCCACCCGAACCTCGTAGTCCATTCCGCAATGGTAAAACGCCGTTCGACTCCGCTCTCCCCGCGCACGCCCGGCCGGCACACGCGAACGCGGCGACGCCCATTCGCACGCCTGGGTCTCCGCAGCCACGGCGGCCCCCGGACGCGGGATAAATGGGATGCGGGGACGGGGCGGCCGTGGCCATGATCGAGCATGGATTGGACGCTGAGCTACGACCTTGACGAATTCATGGCGGCGGCGGGCGGCTTCCTGCGCGACGACCCCGCCCGGAACACCGTGGCGCTCACCGTGACCGGAGACATGCGCGTCCAGAGCCCCGAACAGCGCAAGGGCACTCTGTTCGGGTGGTGGCCGGCGGGCGGGCACGTCGAGGGCGCGTTCCTGTGGACCCCCTCGTATCCGCCGCTGCTCAGCGCGCTGCCCGAGCGGGCGGCGCGGGGCCTCGCCGACGTGTTGGCGGGGCGGGAGGCGCGCTTGCCCGGCGTCAGCGGCTCCCAGGCCGCCACGGAGGTGTTCGCGGACGAGTGGAAGCGGCGCACCGGCACCGCGAGCCGGGTGGCCATGCACCAGCGCCTCTACCGGCTGGGCGAACTCGAAGTGCCCGATCCGCTGCCGGACGGCACCGCACGCACCGCGAACCGCGACGAACGACCGCTGATGCTGCGGTGGGCCACGGCGTTCTGGCAGGAGGTCGAGGAGAACGGCCCGGTGAACACGGCGATGCTGGACGCCAGGCTCGAGACGGGCCGCATCGCGCTGTGGGAGGCCGGCGGGCAGCCGGTCGCGATGGCCTGGTGGTCCCCCGTGGTCGCCGGGATGTCCCGCGTCTCGGTCGTGTACACACCGCCGGAACACCGGCGCCGCGGCTACGGAGCGGCCGCCACCACGAAGGCCACCCGGTCCGCCATGGAAGAGGGCGCGACAGACGTCGTCCTGTTCACCGACCTGGCCAACCCGACGAGCAACGCCGTCTACCACCGGCTTGGCTACCGCCCCGTAGAAGACCGCATGGTCCTCACCTTCACCTGACCCGCACGCCACCGCCTCTCCCGGCTCAGCGCGTCCGCGGGTGCGGATGCGGGGCCGCGGAGGGCGGTTGCCGCTCGCGGGTGGTGCGGCTCGGGCTAGTGGACCCCGGCCTCCTTCATGTCGCGCAGTTCGCGCTTGAGCTCCTTGATCTCGTCGCGGAGGCGGGCGGCGAGTTCGAACTGGAGGTCGGTGGCGGCCTGGTGCATCTGGGCGGTCATCTGCTCGATGAGGGCCTCCAGGTCCTCGCGGGGGTGTTCGCCGACCAGGTCGGCGGCGTGCCGACCCACCTCCCTGGTGCGGGACGCGAGTCCCGGGACGGGGGCCTTGCCGCGGCTCTGCTGGCGGCCGGCGCCGCCGATGAGCGTCTCGGTGTCGGCTTCCTCGCGGACGAGGGAGTCGAGGATGTCGGCGATGCGCTTGCGGAGCGCCTGCGGCTCGATGCCGTGCTCCTCGTTGTACGCCTGCTGCTTGGCGCGGCGGCGGCTGGTCTCCTCGATCGCGCGTTCCATCGACGGGGTGACCGTGTCGGCGTACATGTGGACCTGGCCGGAGACGTTGCGGGCCGCGCGGCCGATCGTCTGGATGAGGGACGTCTCGGAGCGCAGGAAGCCCTCCTTGTCGGCGTCCAGGATCGCGACGAGGGACACCTCGGGCAGGTCGAGGCCCTCGCGGAGCAGGTTGATGCCGACCAGGACGTCGAACTCGCCGACGCGCAGCTCGCGCAGCAGCTCGATCCGGCGCAGGGTGTCGACCTCGCTGTGCAGGTAGCGGACCTGGATGCCGAGTTCGAGGAGGTAGTCGGTGAGGTCCTCGGCCATCTTCTTGGTGAGGGTGGTGACGAGGACGCGCTCGTCGCGTTCGGTGCGCTCGCGGATCTCGTGGATGAGGTCGTCGATCTGCCCCTTCGTGGGCTTGACGACGATCTCCGGGTCGATGAGGCCGGTGGGGCGGATGACCTGCTCGACGACGTCGCCCTTCACGCGGCCCATCTCGTACGGGCCGGGCGTCGCGGACAGGTAGACGGTCTGGCCGATGCGGTCGAGGAACTCCTCCCACTTGAGGGGGCGGTTGTCCATCGCGGACGGCAGCCGGAACCCGTGCTCGACCAGCATCCGCTTGCGGGACGCGTCGCCCTCGTACATCGCGCCGATCTGCGGGACGGTCTGGTGCGACTCGTCGACGACGAGGAGGAAGTCCTCTGGGAAGTAGTCGAGGAGGGTGTTGGGGGCGGTGCCGGGGCCGCGGCCGTCGATGTGGCGGGAGTAGTTCTCGATGCCGGAGCAGGTGCCGACCTGCCGCATCATCTCGATGTCGTAGGCGGTGCGCATGCGCAGCCGCTGCGCCTCCAGCATCTTGCCCTGCCGGTCCATGACGGCGAGGGTCTCCTCCAGCTCGGCCTCGATGTCGCGGATGGCCCGCTCCATCCGCTCGGGGCCGGCGACGTAGTGGGAGGCGGGGAAGACGTACAGCTCGTCGTCCTCGGTGATCTGCTCCCCGGTGAGGGGGTGCAGGGTGGCGAGCTTCTCGATCTCGTCGCCGAACATCTCGATGCGGACGGCGAGCTCCTCGTACTGCGGGATGATCTCGATCGTGTCGCCGCGGACCCGGAACGTACCGCGGGTGAACGCGAGGTCGTTGCGGGTGTACTGCATGCCGACGAGCTGCCGGAGCAGGTCGTCGCGGTCGATCTCCTGGCCGACGCTGAGGCGCACCATGCGGTCGACGTACTCCTGCGGCGTGCCGAGGCCGTAGATGCAGGACACGGACGCGACGACGACGGTGTCGCGGCGGGTGAGCAGCGAGTTGGTCGCCGAGTGCCGCAGCCGGTCGACCTCGTCGTTGATCGAGGAGTCCTTCTCGATGTAGGTGTCGGTCTGCGGGATGTACGCCTCGGGCTGGTAGTAGTCGTAGTAGGAGACGAAGTACTCGACGGCGTTGTTCGGCAGCATCTCGCGCAGCTCGTTGGCGAACTGGGCGGCGAGCGTCTTGTTCGGCTGCATGACCAGCATCGGCCGCTGCACCTTCTCCACCAGCCACGCGATCGTGGCGGTCTTGCCCGTGCCGGTGGCGCCGAGCAGCACCACGTCCTGGTCGCCGCCCTCGATGCGGGCGGTCAGCTCGGCGATCGCCTGCGGCTGGTCGCCCGACGGCGTCATCTCGGTGATGACCTCGAACGGCGCCACGCGGCGCCGCAGATCCGTGATCGGCCGCATCGTCGCCTCTCCCTGTTCCATCGGCTGCCTGCTCCACCAACTGTATGCAGCGGCTACGACAATCGGTATCCGCGCAGGTCGCAAGCCCGGCGACCCGGTCAGGACGCGGGCAGCGGGATCCTGGCGCGGACGGCGTAGCCGCCGCCGCGGGGACCGGCCTCGAAGGTGCCGCCGAGGGCGGTGACGCGCTCGCGGAGGCCCACCAGGCCGTTGCCGCCGCTCGGCAGCCGGTGCTCGGGCCGGGCGACCGGCGGATCGTTGGCGACCTCCACCTCGATCGCCTCCGGTAGCAGGCCGAGGTCGACGCGGGTACCGGCCGTGCCGGCGTGCTTGTGGACGTTGGTGAGCGCCTCTTGGACGAGGCGGTACACCGTCCGTCCCACGGCGGCGGGGATGGGACGCTCGTCGCCGCGGATCGACAGGTCGACGCTGAGGCCGGCCGCACCGGACTGCCCGACGAGGTCGCGGACGTGGGCGACGGTCAGCGCCTCTTGGGGTAGGGCCTCCTCGCCTTGCCTGAGGACACCGATGACATGGCGGAGTTCCTCCAGGGCCTGGCGCCCCATGTCCCCGATGACGCCGGCCGTCTCCGCCGCCCGCTTCGGGTCGCGCACGGCGATCGCCTTGAGAGCGCCCGCGTGCACGACCATGACACTGATCCTGTTGGCCACCACGTCGTGCATCTCCCGGGCGATGCGCGTCCGTTCCTCGCCCCGCGCGCGCTCTGCGAGGAGGTGCTGTTCCCGTTCGAGGCGTGCGGTGCGTTCCTGGAGGGAGACGAGGAGTTGCTTGCGCGCCCCCATGTACAGCCCGAGCAGGACCGGGACGCCGGTGAACGCGACACTGAAGATCGCCTGCGCGATGAAGGGTTCCTTCGACGCCGTGGGCGCGGCGACGGCGAGCGAGGTGACGTAGCCGAGGACCGCGATGGTCACGACCGTCCGGCGGGACGTGGTGTAGGCGGCGAGCGAGTACAGGATGACGAGCGCGGAGAACGCTCCCGAGCCCGTGATCGTGCCGAACGTCACCAGGAACAGTGCGAGACCCACGGGATGGATGCGCCGCACGACGGTGGCCAGGCCGAGCACGACGCTGCATGACGAGACGACGGACGGCGGAAGCCAGAACTCCTGCTCGGCGAACCACAGGAACAGCCCGTCACCGACGGCGAGCGCGAGTGCCAGGGAGACGTCGAGCGCGCGTGAACGCTTCGTCGGCCACGCCGCCGACCACCAGCCCCGCACGCGCATGCGACGAGCCTATAGCGCGCGGCAGGCTACCAGGACCGCTCAATGAGGAAGGTCACCGACACCCGTCGCTTGACGCGGATCTACCTCCGCCCGGTCATGACGAAGCATGCCCCTGGAAGGGGGGGTCCAGGGGCGATGTCATGTCCGAGCCGCTACCGAGCCACACCATCGGACGCGGCGACCAGGCGGGCCAGGACCCTGCCCTGCTCCTCCTGGCGAGCGGCGATCTTCCCGAGCTCACCCATGATCATGTTTACGGCCGAGCCGATCTCCTGCTTGAACTCCCGCCTGACCAGGTTGATCCTCTTGTCAAGCTGTTCCGTGGTGACAAGGTGCTTGAGGTCGTCCTTGGTGGCCAGGTCAGCCAGGGTGACCTCTTCTAGAGGCTTAGACGCCATGGGGGGGATGCTACCTCTCCGTCGTGGTCCTGTATTCGCCGGACGGCGATGACCTCATCCTGCCACAGGCGGAGACTCTCCGTGCACAGTCGATCACCCTGGGGTGCGATCCGGTGCGGCGCGGCTGGTGAGGGCTTTCCAGAGGGCGTCCACCTGGTTCCGCAAGTCCTCAAGGGTGCCGGAGTTGTCGATGACGTGGGTGGCGACGGCGCGGCGGTCCTCGCGGGACGCCTGGTTCGCCATGCGGGCGCGGGCGTCCTCCTCGGTCATGCCGCGGCGGGCGACGAGGCGGTCGAGCTGGACGTCGGCGGGGGCGTCCACGACGACGACCTCGTCGTACATGGGGGCCAGGCCGTTCTCCGCCAGCAGGGGCACGTCGTACACGACGACCGCGTCCTCGGGGGCGGCGTCCATGAGTTCCTGCATCCGCTCCCCCACCAGCGGATGGACGATCGCGTTCAGCGCCGCCAGCCGGTCGGGGTCGCTGAACACGATCCGGCCGACCCGCTCGCGGTCGAGGCCGCCGCCGGACGGGAGGAGCACCTCCGCGCCGAACTCCTCGACGACCGCGGCGAGGCCGGGCGTGCCCGGCTCGACCACCTCGCGGGCGATCTTGTCGGCGTCGATGACCACGGCACCGTGCTCGGCGAGCCGCGCCGACACCGCGCTCTTGCCCGACCCGATTCCGCCGGTGAGTCCCACTTTCAGCACGGGCCTCACCCTAGTAGGTCACTCGGCTGCGGCCGGGACGAGGGGCTTGCGCATGTGGACGAGCGTGAGGTGCGCGGCGACGCGCTCCCGGTGGGTCTCGGAGTACCCGGCGCGACGGTACAGGCGCAGGTTCGCCTCGCTGAGGTGGCCGGTGAACAGCACGCACGCGTCGGCGCGTCCGGTCACCTCGTCCTCCAGCGCGGCGAGGAGGCGCCGCCCGATGCCGCGTCCTTGCAGGTCGGGGACGACGACGAGCCGCCCGATCAGGCAGGTGTGCTCGCTGAACTGGGCGCGGACGGCCCCGACGAGCCGCCCGTCGAGCACCGCCTTCAGCACGACCGCGTCGCTCGCCAGCACCTTCCGGAGCTGTTCGGCGGACTCGACCAGCGGGGGGATGAACGGGTCGCCGTACAGCTGCGCCTCCGCGACGTAGGCGGCGCGCTGGACGGTCAGCACCTCCCCGGCGTCCCGCGGGCCGGCCCGCTCGACCGCGACGCTCGGTTCGCTCATGGGCACGACCCTAGCGGCGGAACGCGGGCCGGGTCCGCTCAGCGCCCGATCCGGACGGTCACCGCGACCGGATAGTGGTCGGAGGCGTCCGACACCGGCACGTCGTACTCGGTGACGAGGATGCCGTCCGACCCGAAGATCCAGTCGACGCGCGCGCCGTCGGACCTGGTGGGGGACGTGTCGTCGCCGATCGCGGTGCTGCGCAGGTCGGTCCCGTCGGTCATCGCGGCCAGTTCCGGGCTGTCGGGGCCGGCGTTGAAGTCGCCGCCGATCAGCGTGCGGGGCGCACCGCCCCAGGCCCGCAGCAGCGCCGCGATGGAGCGGGCGCGCTCGTCGGCCTGCTTCTCGCCGCCCTCCAGGTGCGTCGACCACACGTCCATGGTGGTGTCGCCGACGCCGAGCCGCGCCCAGACGTAGCCGCGGATCTGCGACCAGTCGCCGCGCGGCCAGCGGCCCGTCCCGGAGCTGTGCACCGGCAGCGATGTCAGGATCGCGTTGCCGAACTGCCCGTCGGCGGCCGGGCCCCAGATCAGCTTCATGCCGAGGCGCCGCGACAGCCACACGCCGACGTCGGCGGTGCCCGACAGCAGCGACCCGCGGCTGGCCTCCTGCAGCAGGACGACCTGGGCCTGCTCCTCCTCGATGACGCGGGCGATGCCCTCCGGGTCGAGACGTCCCGACTGGTTGACGGCGTCGTGGATGTTGTAGCTGAGGACCCGCACGTGGCCCGGCAGCGGCGGCGCGGGCGCCTTCCCGTCCGGTGCGGCGACGGTGAACACCAGGGTGCCGGCCAGCAGCGCGAGCGCCGCGGCACCGGCGGTGAGGGCGCGCAGCGGAGCGCGGGCGGGCAGCGGGCCGCCGCGGGCGGACGCGATGGCGGCGAGCGCGCCGAGCGCGATCCCGGCGATTCCCGGCAGGGCGTTGTTCGGGAACGGCAGCGGGGAGATGGCGCTGACCTGGTACGGGACGAGGATCAGCGCGATCAGCAGGCCGCCGAGGGCGGCTCCGGCGTCGACCCGCCAGGCCGGCCCGCCGGCTCCGGCGCGGCGCAGCGGCGCCCGCACCGCCACCGCCAGCAGCCACGCCGACAGCACCTGCCCGAGGATGACGATGGGCACGACCTCGATGCCGGAGAGCGCGTACGTCCCGGCGACGGCACCGGCGCCGACCCCGAGGACGGTGCCGCCGAGCACGCACACACCGCCGGGGACCGCCCGCACGGCGAGGCCGGACGCGAGGAACGCCAGCGCGAGGCCCTGCCCGGCGATGATCGTGACGTGCGCGGCGGTCAGTGACAGCCATCCGGACGACGCCACGAACGCCGGGCTGGACAGGATGAGCACCTGCAGCGCCAGGAACGGCCCGAACGCGGCCGCGCCGAGCGCGTCCCGCCAGGAGATCCCGGGCGCCGCGACGGGCTCGGCCGACATCTCCCGGTAGAGCGCGGCGGCGCCGAGGGCGACGAACGCCAGGCACGCCAGCCACGGCCCGATGCCGCCGCGCCACACGGGGTCCCAGGTGGCGAAGCACATCCGCACCGCGGCGTCGATGGACAGGCCGGCGACGGTCGCGGTGGCGAACCCGACGCCGGACAGCCCGCGGGCGCCCTCGTACAGCGCCCCGACGGCGATCATGCCGATGGCGGTCGCGGCGAACGCGAGCCAGACGCGCGGCTCGACGGCCTGCGCGAGCAGCCGGACGGCGAACAGGCCGCCGACCGCGCCGAGCAGCACTGCGCGGGAGCCGGCGGCGCGGCGGATCACCGGCGCGGCGAACCCGGCGAGGAACACCACGAGCACACCGGCGGCGGCGACGGCGGGGCTGGTCCGGTCGGCGAAATGGTCGAGCTGGGGCAGGGCGAACCGCAGGGTCTGCGCGAGCACCGCGACCGTGACCGCGATGAGCGCGAGCCTCGCGGGGCCCGGCGGGACGATGGACGGGCCGGACGCGGCGGGGCCGCCGGTCCTGGTGCCGGCGTCGGTGTTGGCGTCTGTGCTGGCCACTTGAACGAGTGCTCCCCGGGGGACGAGCGGACCTGCGGGACGGGTGGGCGCTGCGTGGTGACGGGCCGGCGGGCAGCGCCGGTGCCGCGCGGCCGCCCGACATCATGGTGACGCAACCGAGGCACGGCCGGAGGCCGATCCCGCGAGATCGTTCTCCGGCCGTGCCTGGGGCGTGTTCGGATTGTCGGTGGCCGCGGCGACGGGGCGGTCTCGCCCCCTTGGCCGTTGGCCGCGGTGGCGGAGAGCCGTCACCGGTTTCCCGTCCTCCGGCGGGCCGCACGCGGTCCGCCGGAGGAGGGGATGGGGTTACTGGCCGCCGGAGAGCTTCTCCCGCAGCGCGGCGAGCGCCTCGTCGGTGGCCAGGGCGCCACCGGTGGTCTCGCTCTCGCCGCCGCCGGAGTAGGACGTCTCGCCGCCGCCGCCTCCGCCGCCACCACCGGACGCGGGCTCGGCACCGGCCTCGGCCTCGGCCTTGCGGGCCTCTTCGATCTGCTTGCGGTGGGCGTCGAAGCGGGACCGGGCCTCGGCGTACTGCCGCTCCCAGGTCTCGCGCTGCTCGTCGAAGCCGGGCAGCCACTCGCCGGTCTCGGCGTCGAAGCCCTCGGGGTACTTGTAGTTCCCCTGCTCGTCGTACTCGGCCGGCATGCCGTAGAGCGTCGGGTCGAAGTCCTCTTCCTCGATGCTCGCGGCGCCCTCGTTGGCCTGCTTGAGCGACAGGCTGATCCGGCGCCGGTCGAGGTCGATGTCGATGATCTTCACGAAGATCTCGTCGCCGACCTGGACGACCTGCTCGGGGATCTCCACGTGCCGCTCGGCCAGCTCGGAGATGTGCACCAGGCCCTCGATGCCCTCCTCGACGCGGACGAACGCGCCGAACGGCACCAGCTTGGTGACGCGGCCCGGGACGACCTGCCCGATCTGGTGGGTGCGGGCGAACTGCTGCCACGGGTCTTCCTGCGTCGCCTTGAGCGACAGCGAGACCCGCTCGCGCTCCATGTCGACGTCCAGGACCTCGACCGTGACCTCCTGGCCGACCTCGACCACCTCGGAGGGGTGGTCGATGTGCTTCCAGGACAGCTCGGAGACGTGCACCAGCCCGTCGACGCCGCCGAGGTCGACGAACGCGCCGAAGTTGACGATCGAGGACACGACGCCCTTGCGGACCTGGCCCTTCTGCAGCGTGTTGAGGAAGGTCTGGCGGACCTCGCTCTGCGTCTGCTCCAGCCAGGCGCGGCGGGACAGGACCACGTTGTTGCGGTTCTTGTCCAGCTCGATGATCTTGGCCTCGAGCTCGCGGCCGACGTAGGGCTGCAGGTCGCGGACCCGGCGCATCTCGACCAGCGACGCGGGCAGGAAGCCGCGCAGGCCGATGTCCAGGATCAGGCCGCCCTTCACGACCTCGATGACCGTGCCGGTGACGATGCCGTCCTCGTCCTTGATCTTCTCGATCGTGCCCCAGGCGCGCTCGTACTGGGCGCGCTTCTTGGACAGGATCAGCCGCCCCTCCTTGTCCTCCTTCTGGAGGACGAGGGCCTCGACGTGGTCTCCGGTGGAGACGACCTCGTTCGGGTCCACGTCGTGCTTGATGGACAGCTCGCGCGAGGGGATGACGCCCTCGGTCTTGTAGCCGATGTCGAGGAGGACCTCGTCACGATCGACCTTGACGACAGTGCCCTCGACAATGTCGCCGTCGTTGAAGTACTTGATGGTCTCATCGATCGCGGCGAGGAAGGCTTCCTCGGACCCGATGTCGTTGACCGCTACCTGCGGGGTGGTCGAGGTGGCCTCGGTGCTGCTCGTCATGTGTCGGCTGGCTCCGGTACGGACAGTGAAGTCGTATTGGTTACTGCGCGGAGGGCCGTTTTCCGCCCTGCCGAGGACCGGAAAGGGACGCGGACCGTGCCGCGTCAGTGCACCGAACCGTTGTCGCCGACCTGACCGAGCGCGAGCCTGCTCCGTCCGAAGCTCGCGCAGGCCCACAGCGCAGCGATCAGGATATGGGACCAATCTCCCGTGGTCAATCCGGCTCCGGCGCGCCGGTCAGTATGTCCGCGCCCGACCCCGGTACTCCTTGGCCAGCCGGTCCTCGGACGCCTTGGGAAACGTCACGGTGTTCGGGTCACCGTCAGATGTGTACCGCTCCGCCGGGTGCTTGTCCAGGTGTTCGAGCCACGCCGTCGAGCAGAACTTCTTGCAGTCGTTCTCCTTGATCTTGCCCTCGGACCGGATCCGGGGGATGTTCCACCGGTCGAACTCCTCGTCGAACGGCGATGCCGACGGCCGCCACCCGGCGAGGAAGATCCCCTGGAAGGAGTACCGGCCGTCCTGCTTCCGCGCCCACCGCTCCTTGCCGGGCACGGCCCCGAACGGGTAGGCGAGGGTCGCCGTGTGCGCCCCGCTGAGCTGGACGACCCGGTCCTCCAGGGAGCCGATCTCGTCCTGCACCTTCTTCTCGGACAGCCCCGAGAGGTTGGGATGCGACTTCGTGTGGTTCCCGACGTCGTACCCGTGCTGGCGGAGCCACTTCAGCCCGGCGGACGCCTGCTCGTCCTCCATCCCGAAGATGTCGTCGACCAGGAAGAACGTCGCCGTCGGCCGGAACCCGGGGTGCTCGCTCGCGACCTGCTGGATGACCGCCACGGCGGTGTCCGGCGCGGGATTGCCCTGTGCGTCGAGCGCGAACTGGTCGGGCGAGCTGTCGTCGAACGTCAGCACCACCGGGTACTTGCCGGCGGGGACGTTGAACCGCCCGCTGACGAACTCGGCCGCCGTGATCGGCTGGTAGCCGCTCTCGGCCAGGCGCGTCAGCTCGTCGTAGAGCTCTTTGACCGACCGGTCCAGCGACCGTTCCGGCTTCTTCACGATCCGGTGGTACATCAGCACCGGTATCTGGCCGAGCTCGTTCGCCTTGGCGGCCGCGGCCGCGGGCGCCGCCGCGGGGATGGGCCCACTCGGCGACACCGATGGCGACCCGCCCCCCTGCGCAGGCGTGGTGGCCCCCGCCTCGACCGCCCCCGCGGCCGGCGAAGCCTGGGAAGCGGCCCGCCCGGCCGGGTCCCTCTCCTCACGCCCCCGCCGCTCCCCGGGAAGCGTCAGCCCCAGGACCACGGCGCAGACGATCACAACTCCAGCGATCTTGTGAAGCAGAGGCACGCTACCCCCCGCCGGTCGACCCAACAGGACCCGGAGACAGCCTACGGTTCCCGGGACAACAAGGACACCTACTCGCCTACCCCC
>NZ_SMLC01000075.1 GCF_004349245.1 Actinomadura sp. 6K520
CTTCGGATCCTTCGCCTTGGCCGCCGAGTGGCTGGAGGGGCGGCGGGGGCGCGCCGAGCGAGCGGCCGAGCGGCGGGCCGCGTCGGCGGCCAAGGCGAAGGATCCGAAGACGGCCGAGCGGCGGGAGCGGCGCGTCGCGGACGGGCTCGCCGAACTCGACCGGTGGCTCCGCGACCAGGTCGCGCACGGGCTCGCGCAGGCGGAGAAGGCGCCCTACCGGCTGTGGGACGACGCGGCGCGGCGGCTCGTCGACGCGCAGGCGGGCGCCCTCGCCGGGCCGGTCAGGGGACTCGCCGCGATCCCGCGGACGCCCGGCTGGCCCGACCGCCTGCTGGAGGAGTACGCGCTGCTGCGGCTCCTCGTCCGGGCCCACGAGCGGCGGGACGAGCTGCCCGAGGGGCTGCAGGAGACCGTCCGCTCACGTGTCGGGTTCACCGTCCCGCAGGACGAGGTCGTCACCGGCGGGGAGCGCGTCCGGGACCACTGGTGCGTGACCGGGTCCCGGGACACCGCGCAGGACCTGCTGACCACGCGGCGGGTGTGGCTGCGCGGACGGCGGACCGGCCGCCCGGCGCTCGTGCTGTCGTTCTCCGCACCGGGAACGTCGCTTGACGCGTCGCTCATCGTGGGTACGGAGGTCGACGCCGAGCTGGCGTTCTACCCGGGTTCGCAGCCGCTGCGGGCACTGGTCGCCGAGCGGTTCGGGGCCGCGGTCCCGGGCACGCCGGGCGGGACGTCCGTCAAGGGGTTCCTGGACGAGCACGCCGCGGCGCTCGCGCGGGATCCGTGGCTGGACCGCTGGCCGGCGACGCTGGAGAACGTGCGGCTGGCCCGCGCCGAGGGAGGCGATCTGTACGCGGCCGACGACGCCGGGGACGCGCTGCCGCTCCGGATGGCGGACCCGTGGCGGCTGCTCGCGCTGTCGGGCGGCGGGCCGGTCACGCTCACCGGCGAGTGGAACACGCGCGGCCTGCGTCCGCTGGCCGCCTGGCACGAGACCGAGGGAACGGTGATCCTGTGACCGGCCCGCACGGGAACGGCCCGCACGGCAACGGGTGGAGCGCGCACGTCACCGCGGCGCTGCTGGGCACCGAGCGGCGCGACCCGCCCGTGCTGCCCGAGGCCCCCGCCGGAGGGGAGGGCACCGGCGACAAGGCCGGGCGGCTGCTCGACCAGGCGGCGCTGCTGACCGTCCGCCGCCGCGCCGGGCGTGTCCCTTCCGGCGGGGCACCGGTTCCGGTGGCGCTGGCCCCGGTGGAGGACGCCCCGGTCGTCCCCGCGCCCGCGGCGGCCCGGCTGCGGCGGATCCTGCGCGGGGAGCACGCCCGGGTGCTGCCCGAGTGGCTGGACGCCGCGTCGGCACGCGGTCTGCGGGTGCCCGCCCAGCTGCTGCCCGACCTGCTCGAACGCGGGCGCGGCGACCGGGCACTGCGGCCGTCGATCGCGCGGGCGGCCGGGCGGCGGGGCGTCTGGCTGGCGCTGCAGAACACCGACTGGGCGTACCTGGTCGGCTCCGGCGACGATCCCGGCGGCGGCCCCGAGGTGTGGGAGACCGGGACCCGCAACCGGCGGGTCGCCTACCTGACCGGGCTGCGCGGAACCGATCCGGAGCGGGCCAGGGACCTGCTCCGCGAGACATGGGCCAAGGAGCCCGCGCCCGACCGCGCCGCCTTCCTCGCGACCTTCGCGCACGGCCTGTCCCTGGACGACGAGGAGTTCCTTGAGGCGGCCCTGGAGGACCGCGGGAAGGACGTGCGGCAGATCGCGTCCGACCTGCTGGCCCGGCTGCCCGGTTCCGCCTACGGCGAGCGGATGGCGGCCCGTGCCCGCGCCTGCCTGGCACCGGAGATCCGCACGGTGCGGGGGCGGGAGCAGACGTGGATCAAGGTCGATCCGCCGCCCGCCCACGACGAGGAGATGGCGCGCGACGGCATCCCGTTCCATCCGGCCGGGTCGTTCGTGCCCAGGGGCGGCAGGCCGGTGGGGGCGCGGTCGGCGTGGCTTCGCGAGGTCCTCTCCCGCACTCCCCTGGCCACCTGGACGGAGCTGTTCGGGCTGCCGCCGATCGAGATCGTGTGCCTGCCCATAAGCGCGGCTGCCGGGGGGTCTGGGGGGTCGTCCCCCCAGAATGAAAACGCGGTTGCCGGGGGGTCTGGGGGGTCGTCCCCTCAGAGTGAATCGGAGGCGGACGGGCACGACGTGCACGTCGGGTGGGCCCGCGCCGCCCTGACGCAGCAGGACGCCGGGTGGGCGCGAGCGCTGTTCAAGGGCGGTGTCATGGTGGACGAGCCCGAGGCGCTCGCAAACCTGCTGCCCGTCCTCCCCGAGGCGGAGCGCGACGCCGCGGCGGCCGACCTGATCCGCTGGGTGCGGGGCGAGATCGACCTGCTGCGCGTCCTCGAACGGGTGCCGGGGCCGTGGACGGGCGCGCTCGCCGCGGCGGTGGTCGCGATCCTCACCGCGGCCGCCGAACGCGGGACGCGCCGCGAGGAGCACCTGATCAACCAGCTCTGCCGCCTCGCCCAGGAGCGGCTCGACCCCGCGGCGGCGCCCCGCCTCGACGCGCTCGCGGCCGAAGCGGGCGCCGCGGTCCCGCGCACCGTCACCGACCTGATCGACACCCTGCGCTTTCGCGATGAGATGCTGAAGGAGTTGAGTTCGTGACCGATATCCCGGTTCTGCGGCCGCATGCGGAGCAGGAGTACGCCGGTGAGCTGGCGCGGCTGGCCGAGCACGACGACCGGCCCCGCCCGCCCGGCTGGCGGCTGTCGCCGTGGGCCGTCACCACGTACCTGCTCGGCGGCGAGCTGCCCGACGGCACGACGATCACCCCGAAGTACGTGGGGCCGCGCCGGCTGATGGAGGTCGCGGTCGCGACGCTGGCCACCGACCGCGCGCTGCTGCTACTCGGCGTGCCGGGGACGGCGAAGACGTGGGTGTCGGAGCATCTCGCCGCCGCCGTCAGCGGCGACTCCACCCTCCTCGTGCAGGGGACGGCGGGCACGGCGGAGGAGGCGATCCGCTACGGCTGGAACTACGCGCGGCTGCTCGCCGAGGGCCCGTCGGAGAAGGCGCTCGTGGAGAGCCCGCTGATGCGCGCGATGCGGCTCGGCGCGGTCGCCCGCATCGAGGAGCTGACCCGGATGCCGTCCGACGTGCAGGACACGCTGATCACCGTCCTGTCGGAGAAGACGCTGCCCGTCCCGGAGCTGAACACCGAGGTGCAGGCGCGCAAGGGCTTCACGGTCATCGCCACCGCGAACGACCGCGACCGGGGGGTGAACGAGCTGTCCAGCGCGCTGCGCCGCCGGTTCAACACCGTCGTGCTCCCGCTTCCCGAGTCCGCCGACGAGGAGGTCGGCATCGTGGCCCGCCGCGTCGACCAGATCGGCGCGGGGCTGGAGCTGCCCGAGTCCCCGGCGGGCCTGGAGGAGATCCGCCGCGTCGTCACCGTGTTCCGCGAGCTGCGCTCGGGCGTGACGGGCGACGGGCGGACCAAGCTCAAGTCGCCCAGCGGGACGCTCAGCACCGCCGAGGCCATCTCGGTGATCACCAGCGGGCTGGCACTGGCCGCGCACTTCGGCGACGGGGTGCTGCGCGCCGCGGACGTGGCGGGCGGGATCGTCGGCGCCGTCGTCCAGGACCCGGTTTCCGACGGGGTGGTGTGGCAGGAGTACCTGGAGGCGGTCGTCCGCGACCGGCCGGAGTGGCGCGACTTCTACCGGGCGTGCCGGGAGGTCTCTTGAGCCACGTCGAGGTCTACGGGATCCGCCACCACGGGCCCGGCTCGGCGCGGGCGCTGCGCGGCGCCCTGGAGGAGTTCAAGCCGGACGCGGTGCTGATCGAGGGCCCGCCGGAGGCCGACCCGATCGTGGAGCTGGCCGGCGAGCCGGGGATGGTGCCGCCGGTCGCGCTGCTGGCCTACTCCCCCGCCCCCGGCGGCGACCCCGCCGGCGATCGCGGCGGCGATCGCGGCGGCGGGCGCAAGGCCGCGTTCTGGCCGTTCGCCGAGTTCAGCCCCGAATGGCAGGCGATCCGGTACGCCCTCGGGGCGGGGGTTCCCGTCCGCTTCTGCGACCTTCCGGCCGCGCACCAGCTCGTCCCGTCCGGTGACGCGGCGGAAGCGGACCCCGAGACGGAGGGCCCGGAGACGGAGGGCCCGGAGACGGAGGGCCCGGAGACGGAGGGCGCCGGCGAGGGCGAGGCTCCGCCGGAACCGGCGGAGGGCATCCGGCTGGATCCGCTGGGCTGGCTGGCGAAGGCCGCCGGGTACGACGACGCCGAGCGGTGGTGGGACGACGTCGTCGAGCATCGCGGCGGCGGGCCGTCGCCGTTCCCGGCGATCGCCGAGGCCATGGCCGAGCTGCGCGAGCAGCTCGCCGAGCTCCCGGAGGGGGCCGCGTCCGCCGGTCTTCCGCCCGGCCACCTGCTGCGGGAGGAGCAGCGCGAGGCGCACATGCGGCGGACGCTGCGCCGCACCCTGAAGGAGGGCCACGAGCGGGTCGCCGTGGTGTGCGGCGCGTGGCACGTCCCGGCCCTCCGGGCGAAGGTCCCGGCGGCCCACGACGACCGGGCGCTGCGCGGGCTGCCGAAGGCCAAGGTCGCGATGACGTGGGTGCCGTGGACGCACGGGCGGCTCGCCGGGCGTTCCGGGTACGGCGCGGGAGTCCGGTCCCCCGGCTGGTACCACCACCTGTTCACCGCCCCCGACCGCCCCGTCGAGCGGTGGCTCACCGCCGCCGCCCGCGTCCTGCGCGCCGAGGACCTGCACGTCTCCTCGGCGCACGTGATCGAGGCCGTCCGGCTCGCCGAGGCCCTCGCCGCGCTGCGGGGGCGCCCGCTCGCCGGGCTGGACGAGGTGACCGAGGCGACCAGGGCGGTGCTGTGCGAGGGCGCCGATCTGCCGGTCGAGCTGATCCAGCGGCGCATGGTGGTCGGTGAGCGGCTCGGCGCCGTCCCGGAGCGGACGCCGATGGTCCCGCTCCAGCGCGACCTGCAGGCGCAGCAGCGGCGGCTGCGGCTCAAGCCGTCCGCGCTCGACAAGGAGCAGGACCTCGACCTGCGCAAGCCCACCGACCTGGAGCGCAGCCGCCTGCTGCACCGGCTCCGCCTCCTGCACGTCGACTGGGGCGTCCCGGCCGAGGCGGGCCGGTCCAAGGGCACGTTCCGCGAGACGTGGACGCTGGCGTGGCGGCCGGAGTTCGACGTCGAGCTGATCGAGGCGAGCGCGTGGGGCACCACCGTCCGCGGCGCGGCCACGGCCCGCGCGGAGGCGCTGGCCGCCGGCGCCACGCTCGCCGACCTCACCTCGGTGGCGGAGCGCTGCCTGCTCGCCGACCTCGGCGACGCGCTGCCCACCGTCATGCGCGCCCTCGCCGACCGGGCCGCGGTCGACACCGACGTGGCGCACCTGATGTCCGCGATGCCCGCCCTCGTGCGGGCGCTGCGCTACGGCGACGTGCGCGGCACGTCCACCGGCCCGCTCCGCACGGTCGTCGACGGCCTCGTCGTGCGGATCTGCGTCGGACTCCCGCCGGCCGTCACCGGCCTGGACGACGACGCCGCCCGCGAGTTCCTCGGCCATGTCGACGCCGTGCACGGCGCGCTGGCGCTCCTGGCCGAGGAAGAGCACATCGAGCGGTGGCGCCGCACGCTGGAGGGCCTCGCGACCCGCCCGGAGGCCCTGCACGGCCTGATCGAGGGGCGCGTCACCCGGCTCCTCCTGGACGCGGGCCGCCTGCCCGACGTGGCCGACCGGATGGCGCGGGCCGTGTCCACCGGCACCGCCCCCGCCCGCGCCGCCGCCTGGGTGGAGGGCTTCCTGTCCGGCGGCGGGCTGATCCTCGTGCACGACGTCGCGCTCCTGCGCCTCGTCGACGACTGGATAGCAGGGCTGCCGGGCGACTCGTTCACCGACGTGCTCCCCCTGCTGCGCCGCACCTTCGGCGGCTACGCCGATGCCGAGCGCCGCGCCATCGGCGAGCGGCTGCATCGCCTGGACCAGGTCTCCGCCTCCTCGTCCGGCCCGGACGAGGAGGACGTGGACGCCGCCCGCGCGGCCGCCGCGACCGCGACGACCCTGCACATCCTCGGCTGGGAGGGATCTTCGTGAACGATGCGGCGACGCCGGCGGACGACCGGCTGCGGCGGTGGCGCCTCGTGCTCGGCGGCGGGCAGGCCGACGGGACCGGGGTGTCGCTCAGCGGCGACGACGCCCGGATGGACGGGGCGCTGGAGAAGCTCTACGGGGCCGGCGGCGAGGAGGGGCGGTCGCGGCGGCGCGGCGCCGGGCTCGGCGACTCGGCGCCCTCGGTGGCGCGGTGGCTCGGCGACATCCGCGCGTACTTCCCGTCGAGCGTCGTCCAGGTCATGCAGAAGGACGCGATCGAGCGGCTCGACCTCACCCGGCTGCTGATGGAGCCGGAGATGCTCGACGCCGTCGAGCCCGACGTCCATCTCGTGGGGACGCTGCTGTCGCTGAACCGGGTGATGCCCGACCGGGCGAGGGAGTCCGCGCGGGCCGTGGTGCGGAAGGTCGTCGCCGAGCTGGAACGGCGGCTCGCCCAGAAGACGCGCTCGGCGCTCGGCGGGGCGCTGGACAGGTCGGCGCGGGTGCTGCGGCCGCGGCGGCTCGCCGACGTCGACTGGGAGCGCACGATCCGCGCGAACCTGCGGCACTACCTGCCCGAGCACGGGACGCTCGTCCCGGAGCGGCTCATCGGGTACGGGCGGCGGCAGCAGGCCGTGCAGCGGGACGTGATCCTCGCGATCGACCAGAGCGGGTCGATGGCGGCTTCGGTGGTGTACGCGAGCGTGTTCGGCGCGGTGCTGGCGTCCATGCGGTCGCTGCGGACGTCGCTGGTGGTGTTCGACACGAACGTGGTCGACCTGACCGCCCAGCTGCACGACCCGGTGGAGGTGCTGTTCGGCACGCAGCTCGGCGGCGGAACCGACATCAACCGGGCGGTCGCCTACTGCCAGGGCCTGGTGGCGCGGCCGGACGACACGATCCTCGTGCTCATCAGCGACCTGTACGAGGGCGGGATCCGGGACGAGCTGCTGCGGCGGGTGGCGGCGCTGACGTCGGCGGGCGTGCAGGTCGTGGTGCTGCTCGCCCTCTCGGACGAGGGCGCCCCGGCCTACGACCGCGAGAACGCGGCGGCGCTGGCGGCGCTGGGCGTCCCGGCGTTCGCGTGCACGCCGGACGCGTTCCCCGGCCTGATGGCCGCCGCGATCGAACGCCGCGACCTGAAGGAGTGGTCGGAGCGGAACGACCCGGGCGCCGCCTCGGCGGGGTGACCGGCGGCGGGGGGACCGTCAGCGGGGCGGTCTCGTCAGGCCGCGGGCGAGGAGGACCACGACGACGGCGGTCACCACGGCGTGCCCGGCGAGCGCGGACGCCTGGATCTCGACGAGCGCGCCCCACGCGCCCCACATCGCGACCCGGGCGACGCGGGCGCCCATCACCGTCCACGCGGCGGGACGGCTGCCGCGCCAGGCGAGGATCACCGCGACCAGCGTGACCACCGCCAGCACGGCGAACGACGACGCGACCACGGGCAGCAGCCCGCCGCGGGCGCCCTCGCTCAGCGCCGGCCTGGCGATGAGGATGGCGAGGGCGGCCACGTCCAGCGCGGCCAGGAACGCCGCGAGGACGAGACCCGCCACCAGCGCCGGGCCGCGCCGGAGTGCAGGGCCACGTCGCGGCGCGGGCGGCGGCCGGTGGGAAGCGGTCGCCGGTCCCGGCTCGCCGCCGCCCTGCGGCCACGGCGCCCGCCGTGTCTCCGGCGCGGCGGGATCGTGCGGGAACGGGGGCGCGCCGTCCGGCGGGGGCTGCCGGATCGTCGCGAATTGCGCGTCCTGGGGGAAGCGGGCGGTCGGCCCTTCGGCGGGCTCCGCCCCTTGGAACCCCGTGCCGGGCATGCCGCCGGGCGTGGGGGCCGGGAAGACGGATGCCTGGACCGTGGGGCCGGGGTGCTGGGCCGCCGGGCCCGGGAGTCGCTCGGTCGCGGTCTGCGGGCGGGTGCTCCCGTCGCGCTCGCCGAGGAGCCACAGCAGGACGTCCTCGGAGGCCGGGCGGGCCTTCGGGTCCTTGGCGAGGCAGGCCGCGGCGACCTCGGCGAGCTTGCCCGGCAGCACGCTCAGGTCGGGCGTCTCGTGCATGATCCGGTACATGACGGCGGGCAGCGGGCCGCCGGCGAAGGGGTCGCGGCCGGTGGCGGCGAACAGCAGGGTGCCCGCCCAGGCGAACAGGTCGGTGGCGGGCGCGACGCGACCGGAGAACTGCTCGGGCGCCATGTAGGCGGGCGTTCCGACGACCTGGCTGGTCAGCGTGGACCCGGCGTCGAACGCGCGGGCGATGCCGAAGTCGATCACGCGGGGGCCGTCCGGCCCCATCAGGACGTTCTGCGGCTTGAAGTCGCGGTGCACGACGTTGGCGCGGTGGATCGCCGACAGCGCCGTCACCGAGCTGATGGCGAGGCGGTCGAGGTCGGCGCCCGAGCGCGGGCCCTCCTCCTGGACGAGCGCGCGCAGCGACCGCCCGGGGATGTACTCGCTGACGATGTAGGGGCGGTCACCGGCCATGTCGGCCTCGAGCATCTGCGCGGTGCAGAACCCCGCGACGCGCTGCAGCAGGGCCAGTTCGCGGACGAAGCGCTCCCGGGCTCCGGCGTCCCCCAGCAGCTGCGTGTGCAGGAGTTTCACGGCGACGCGGGACGGCCCGCCGGCGGGCTCCACCGGGCGGCCGAGGTACACCACGCCCTGGCCCCCGGTGCCGATCCGGCCGAGCAGCTCCCAGCCGCCGAGGCGTGCCGGGTCGGCCGCGGTGAGGGGAATCGGGCTCGCCATTCGTACCCCCGTCCGGGTCCCCCGATACCGGCCGGGTGGCCGGTGGAAAAAATTCCGCATTCCACCGGGCACAAATCCGCTCCACCCGGCATCAAAGAGTATAGATACGGGGAGCCCGGAGCGGGAGAGACAAAGCATGGTCGAGATCCATTCAGCAATTGCCCGGCGCACGCGGCCGGCGGCGGCGGTCGCGGCCCTGGCGCTGGCGGCGGGCGCGCTGACCGCGTGCGGGGACGCGGGGGCGGCCGTGACCCGGCTGACGGTGGGGACGCCGGGCCCCGACCCGTACACGCTGGTGTCGGGCACCGACAAGACCGACGTCAAGGAACGGCCGAAGGCGGGCGGGACCGCGACCGGCGACACCCCCGGGCTGTACGGGGGGACGCGCCAGGAGGCGACGTGCGACCCGCAGAAGCTGATCGCGTTCCTGCAGGCCAATCCCGACAAGGCGCGGGCCTGGGCGAGCGTCCAGGGCATCCCGGTGGGCGACATCCCGCGGTACGTGTCGCGGCTGACGCCGGTGGTCCTGCGGACCGACACGCTGGTGACCAACCACGGCTACCGGAACGGGAAGGCGACGAGCGGCCCCGCCGTCCTGCAGGCGGGAATGGGTGTTCTGGTCAATGGCTACGGGGTGCCGGCCGTGAAGTGCAATTGCGGCAATCCGCTGACCCGGCCGGACAAAAAGATCTTCCCGGACGGCGCGTCCTACACCGGCCGCTCCTGGCCGGGATTCGAAGAGCGGAAAGTGACCGAGATCGAGCCGCGGGATTCGAAGAAGGGGACGATCGCCACGTTCGTCCTGGTCGATCCCGAGGGCACGATGGGGTTCGAGCGGCCCCGCGCCACCGAGGGCGAGGCCGACGGGCCGCCGGCGGCGCTCCCGGCGACCGAGACCGAGATCACCGACGGTGATTCGCCGTCGCCGTACGAGTCGGGCCTGGAGTCCCCGGGGACGGAATCACCGGGGACCGAGACGCCCGGCACCGAGCCCACGGGCACCGAGTCGCCCGGCACGCCCTCACCGGGCACCGGGGACGGCGGCGGGGACTCCCCCGCCTCGCCAGGCGTGACCTCGCGGGACCCGGGTATGGGCGGCGAGGGCCCCACGGGCTCGGGCACCGGCGAGGAGCCGCGGCCGCCGATCTCGCTGCCGCCGGCCGAGGAGCCGGTCCCGCCGGTCGGCTGACCACCGTGCGGTATATTTGCTCATATGAGCAGTGCTTCAGATGTCGCCCCCGCCGACGCGTGCGCCGTCCGCGTGGTCGATCCTGAGAAGGTCGCCCTCGTCACCGCCGCCCTGCCGGACGCGGAGACGGTCGCCGAGCTGGCGCAGGTGTTCGGGCTGCTGTCCGACCCGGGGCGGCTGAGGGTGATCACCGCACTGCTGGAGGGCGGGGAGATGTGCGTGTGCGACATCGCCGCGGCCTGCGGGCACTCGGAGTCCTCGGTCTCGCACGCGCTGCGCCTGCTGCGCGCCAACCGCGTCGTCCGGGTCCGCAGGGCCGGCCGGATGGCCTACTACCGGCTGGCCGACTCGCACGTCCGCATGCTGCTCGACCTCGCCCTCACCCACGTCGGCCACGGAGAGGAAAGCACATGATCGGGGGCCGGGAGAGCGGTCCGGCGCCGCGCCCGCAGGGGCACGCGCACGGACGCGATCGCGGGCACGGGCACGGGCACGGGCACGGGCACGGCGTGTCGGCGGGGGCCGACCGGCGGCTGCTCGGCGGCGCGCTGGCGCTGATCCTCACCTTCATGGTGGGCGAGGTGGCGGTCGGCTTCATCGCCGGGTCGCTGGCGCTGATCACCGACGCCGCGCACATGACGACCGACGCGTTCGCGATCGCGCTGGCGCTGGTGGCGATGCGGATCGCGGCCCGCCCGCCGAAGGGCGGTTTCACCTACGGCCTGCGCCGCGCCGAGATCCTGTCGGCCCAGCTCAACGGCCTGACACTGATCCTGCTCACCGGCTACTTCTGCTACGAGGGCGTGCGGCGGCTGATCGAGCCGCACGCCGTCGAGGGCCAGTTCGTGTTCTGGACGGCGCTGGTCGGCATCGCGGTCAACGTCGCGGCGACCTGGCTGATCGGCAGGGCCGACCGGAGCAGCCTCAACGTCGAGGGCGCGTTCCAGCACATCCTCAACGACCTGTTCGCGTTCATCGCCACGGCCGTCGCGGGCCTGGTCGTGTGGACGACCGGCTTCGACCGCGCCGACGCGCTCGCGTCCCTGCTGGTGGCCGCGCTGATGCTGAAGGCCGGGTACGGGCTGCTGCGGGACGCGGGCCGGGTCCTCATGGAGGCCGCGCCGGCGGGCATCGACCCGTCCGAACTCGGCACCAGGCTGGCCGCGCGCCCCTGCGTGGAGGAGGTGCACGACCTGCACGTGTGGGAGGTCAGCTCGGGCTATCCGGCGCTGTCGGCGCACGTCCTCGTCGACACCGGCGGCGACTGCCACGCCGTCCGCCGCGACCTCCAGGAACTGCTGCGGGACGCGTACGGGATCACCCACACGACCCTGGAGGTCGACCACGTGCCCGAGCCCTCCGGCGACGGGCACGGCCACTGCGACGATCCGCACGGCCCCCGCCACGTGGGCGACACCGGCGCCCCGCACGAGCACGCGGGCCCCGCCCCCTGCGACCACTAGCCACACTGCGCGGTGTGGCCAGGCCGCGGCGAGCCGTCGTCATGAGGGCCACGGGGGCGACGGCTCGCCGCGGGTCCGGCGGGGGTCGGATGGTCGATCGCCTGGGCGGCGGTCAGCCGGCCGTGCAGGCGACGGCCGGTGTGCCCGGCGCCGGGCCGCTCCCCTGGAATCCGAAGCTCGTCGATCCGCCTTCGGGGACGGCGCCGTTGTAGTTCGCGTTCACGGCACGGACGTCCGCGCCGCTCTGGGTGACGGTGGCGTTCCAGCCGTTCAGGATCCGCTGACCGCCGGTGAACGTCCAGTCGGCGGTCCATCCGGACAGCGGCTCGTCCCCGGTGTTGGTGACGGTCACGGTCGCGGTGAACCCGCTGTTCCAGGAGTTGTCGGTGCGCAGCGTCGCCGAGCACTGCCGCCCCTCCCCCGGTGGGTCCGTGGGCGGGTTGGTGGTGCCGCCCACGTCGACGGAGAACGCGTTCGTCCGCAGGCCCTGCCCGCCCTGCCAGATCTCGAACCCGGCCTCGACGTCGATCAGGTACCAGTCCTCCTCGACGGCGTCGCGCGCCACGGCGTCCCTGGTGAAGGCCCGCAGGTCCAGGTCGTCGACGGACGCCGTGCCGGCGGTGCGGACGTAGGCGATGTAGCGCCAGTCCATCTGGGTGGTCCACACGTCCCAGGTGGCGCCGGAGATCTGCACGCCGGTCGCGACCCGCGTCCCGGCGGGCTGGACGGGACCGCTGTAGTCCAGCCAGATCATCATCTCCGCGCCGTCCGGCGCCCCGGTCGTGGCGGGGGTGGTGTTGTACCAGAGGTCGTACGCGGCGTTGTACGAGCCCGAGCCGGGCAGGGTCGTGCTCCAGTCCGTGGTGACGGACGGCATGTCGCCGTCCACCTGGACGGGCAGGCCGCTGCCGGTGGTGCACTGACCCCAGTGGCAGCCCTTGAACAGCGACGGGTACGCGGCGGGGGCGCCGCTGGTGGAGTTGTCGTGGCCGGCCGAGTCGACCGTGAAGGACGTGCCGTCCACCGTGATGCACTGCGGCGTGTCCGCGCCCCAGATGTTGTTCTGGGCGATGTACTCGCCGCCGCCGACGGAGACCGTGTCGGTGGCTCCGCAGAGCTGGGTCGCGGCGCCGGCGGGCGCGACGAGCGCGAACAGCGCCAGGGGGATCGCCGGTAGGGCGGCGAGAACCGCGCAGCCTCTCAGACGCGCTTTCATGCGGGACCTCATTCGGTGAGCAGTGGGAGCGCTCCCAAAATCTCGGCGACCGGCGGAACTGTCAAGGACGGGAACGGCGCTGCCCGGCGCCGGCACCGATGACCAGCCGTCCGGCGTGAAAACTCGTGAAACCGGCGGTCCGCGCGGTCAGGCCAGGCCGAAGAACGCCGCGGGTCCGTGCCAGCAGACGGAGCGGAGCCAGTCGTCGCCGAGGTCGAGGGCGGCCAGCGCCTGCAGCTGGTGCGCGTACTCGTAGGGGATGTTCGGGAAGTCGGTGCCGAGCAGGATGCGCCCCGCCAGGCCGAGATCGCGCAGGCGGGGCAGCAGCGCGGGCGGGAAGGCGCCCAGCTCGCCGAAGCTGGTGAAGGTCATCGTCGTGTCCAGGTGGACCCGGTCGTGGCGGTCGGCCAGGGCGAAGAAGCCGTCGAACTCCGGGGCGCCCAGGTGCGCGACGATCGTGCTGAGGCGCGGGTGCCGGGCGAGGACCTCGCCGAACGGCCCCGGGCCCGTGTAGCCGTTGGCGACCGGCCCCGATCCCGCGTGCACGAGGGCCGGGACTCCGGCGTCGGCGAGCGTCCCCCACACCGGGTCGAGTTCCTTGGCCCGCGGGTCGAACCCGCCGACCTGGAGGTGGACCTTGAAGACCCGGGCTCCGGCGTCCAGCGCGCGGACGACGTAGTCCTCGACGCCGGGCTCGGGGAAGAACGTCGCGGTGGGCACGCATTCGGGGACGCGGGCGGCGAACCCGGCGGCCCACTCGTTCAGCGACTCGGCCATGCCCGGGCGGTGCGGGTACAGCAGCGAGGTGAACGCGCGGACGCCGAGCCCGCGCAGGAACGCCAGGCGCTCCTCCTCCGAGTCCCGGTACCGGATGGGCCACTCGGTGCCGATCAGCGGGCCGGCCTCGTCGAAGTACTCCCATACCGCGTTCATCAGCCGCTGCGGCATGAAGTGCACGTGGACGTCGATGATGCCGGGCAGGCCGAGCGCCCGCCAGAACGCCGGCACCCCGGAATCAGAATGAGGTTCGGTCACGTCCCGACCCTAACCGGAGATCAGCCGATCTCCGCCAGCAGCGCGGGGAGGACGGCCCGCAGCTCGCGGCGCCAGTAGGGCCAGGTGTGCGTGCCGCGGTAGAAGTGCGTCGACACCGGGAGCCCGAGCTTGCGCAGCTTGCCCGCGAACTCCAGCGACACGGTGTGCACGAGCGTCTCCAGCACGTCCGGGCCGGTGCCGGGGCGCGGGTCGTACGGGCCGGGCGTGCCGTCGCCGGCGCTGACGTGGACGCGGACCCCGGCGAGCCGGTCGGCCAGGTCGTACGGGTTGTGCTGCCGCCACACGACGCGCTGCTCCACCGGGTCGCCCCACACGTCCCTCCAGTCGAGGGAGGGCGCGCCGACCGCGACGCCCAGCTCCACGAGATCGGCGACGTCCAGCCCGCACGGGTCGTGGTGCAGCGTGTGGACGGGCCCGCTGAACGAGGCCGCCGCCCGGAACAGGCCGCGGTGCCTGGCCGCATACGCCAGCGCGCCGAGCCCGCCCATCGCGTTGCCGGCGACGGCGCGGTCCGGCCCGGCGTGGTAGCCGCGTTCGAGAATCTGCCGGAGCTCCGCCAGATGGAACGTCTCCCACTTCGGTGCGCCGCCACCGCCGCGGTTCCACCAGTCGGTGTAGCTGCCGCACGGCCCGCCGTCCGGCATGACGACGAGCACGTCGGCGTCCTCGGTCAGCTCCTCGATGTCGGTGTGGTCGCTCCAGGCGGTGTGGCCCGCCCGGCGCGGACCCGCGCCGTGCAGCAGCCACAGCACCGGCCACCTGCGCGCCGCGTCCCGCGACCAGGCGGGGGGCAGCAGGAGGCGGGCGTGGCCGGTGCCCGCGAGGACGGGGGAACGGATCGCGAGATCGAGCACCCGGCGGCGGGGCCGGCGCTCGCCGACCACGGCCGCGCCGTCATCGGCGAGGGCGGACGAGCGGGCGGCGCCGCCGGCCGCGATGGACGCCGTCAGCCCGGCGACTCCGAGGACGAACCCAACTCCCGCCAAGCCGCGCAGCCCCATGTTCACGCCCCGGATCATTCAGATGTACGTCACCTGTAATGGTCCCCACCTGCGGCCATGTTTCAACGGCGGGTCATGGGTTTATAAAATACCGGGCCGGGGGTTCCGGTCCACGTTCAATGTCGGCAGACGCGGACGAGGGGGCACCGGTCGAGATGCGGAGCGCCGAGATGCGGAGCAAGGCCGAGCTGGAATCGGCGATCGCGGCCGGCGGGCGCGCCGCCCTGGTGATCAACTCGCGGTCGCGGCGCGGCCGCCGGCTCTACGGCCGGGCGCGCCGGATGCTGCGCGAGTCGGGGATCGAGTTCCCGCACGTCTTCCCGGTGACCGACCCGACCCGGCTGCGCGAGCTGTTCACCGACGTCCTCGCCCTGGAGCCCGACCTCGTCGTCGTCGGCGGCGGGGACGGCACGATCACCGAGGCCGTGGGGCACCTGGCGCACCGCGACATCGCGCTCGGCGTGCTGCCGCTCGGCACGACCAACAACTTCGCCCGCAGCCTCGAACTGCCGATGGACCTGCCCGGCGCGGTCCGCACGCTCGCCCTCGGCGAGCCGGGCGGGGGGAAGGTCGCCGACGTGGACGTCGGCTGGTTCGAGAGCACCGGCGACCCGCGGGGCGACGGACCGGGCGAGGAGCGCGAGCACATCTTCGCGAACATGGTGAGCCTCGGCCTGTCGGTGCACGTCGCCGACCGGGTCCCGCACGCGCTCAAGCGGGTCATGGGGCGCTCCGCCTACGGCCTGACGGCGGCGGCCCTGCTGGCCCGGCACCGGGCCTTCACCGCCCGCATCACGATCGGCGGCGAGACCGAGGAGCTGGCGACGCACCAGCTCAACATCGCCAACGGCGCGCACCAGAGCGGGCAGCGCATCGCCCGCGACGCCAGCCCCGACGACCGGCTGCTCGCCGTCTACTGGCTGGGCGACGAGCGGCGGCTGCGGCTGGCCTCGGCGACGGCGCGGCACGTCCTCACCGGCCAGCGGCGGAGCCTGCGCGAGGACGCCTTCCGCACCACCGCCGAGGTGCAGATCGAGACCGACCCGCCGCTGCGGGTGGACGTGGACGGCGAGATCCGCGGCCGCACCCCCGTGTCGATCCGGCTGCGCGGCAACGCGCTGCGCGTCATCGTCCCGCAGACCTTCGACGACACCTGAACCCGCGGGCGCGGTCCGGCGGTCCCGGGCACGGAGGTGGCCGGGGCCGGGTGACGTCTGTTCAGTGACCTCATGGTCACCTACGCTCATGGAGACCGCAACAGAATGAGGTTCGGACGACCATGGCGCACAGTGCGGTGATCATCGGAAGCGGGTTCGGCGGGATCGGCATGGCGATCCGGCTGCGGAAGGCCGGGATCCAGGACGTCGTGATCCTGGAGAAGGCGGACGGTCTCGGCGGCACCTGGCGGGACAACACCTATCCGGGCGCCGCCTGCGACGTGCCCTCCCACCTGTACTCGTACTCCTTCGAGCGGAAGACGGACTGGACCCGGCGGTTCCCGCCGCAGGCGGAGATCCTCGAGTACCTGCGGCACTGCGCCCGCAAGTACGGCGTGCTCGACCGGATCAGGTTCGGCACCGAGGTGACCGAGGCGCGGTTCGACGAGGACCGGGCCCTCTGGCGGATCTCCACGACCTCCGGCGAACTGGAGTCGCGGCTGCTGGTCTCCGGGTGCGGGCAGCTCAACCGGCCGGTCCTGCCGGACATCGCGGGACGCGACTCGTTCACCGGGACGAGCTTCCACTCCGCCCGCTGGGACCACGGCGCCGACCTGCGCGGCAAGCGGATCGCGGTGATCGGGACGGGCGCGAGCGCGATCCAGATCGTCCCGGAGATCGCCAAGGAGGCCGCGGAGCTGCGGCTGTTCCAGCGCTCCGCGCCGTACGTGATCGACAAGCCCGACCGGCCGTACCGGGCGTGGCAGAAGGCCGCCCTCGACAACGTGCCGGGGCTGTACGAGCTGAACCGCGCCCGGATCTACGCGCTGCTCGAGGCGCGGGCGATCGGGTTCTTCAAGTACCCGAAGCTGCTGGCGATGGTGGAGAACCGGTTCCGGAAAACGCTGCAGGAGGGTGTGGCGGACCCCGCCCTGCGCAGGGCGCTCATCCCCGACTACCCGCTGGGCTGCAAACGGATCCTCATCTCCAACGACTACTACCCGGCACTGGCCCGGCCGCACGTCGAGCTGGTCACCGACCCGATCGAGGCCATCACCCCGTCCGGTGTCCGGACCGCGGAGCGCGCGTACGACGTGGACGTCATCGTCTACGCGACCGGGTTCCAGACCAGCGACTTCCTCGCCCCGATGAAGATCGTCGGGCGGGACGGCCGGGAGCTGAACGAGGCGTGGCGGGACGGCGCGGAGGCGCACCTCGGCATCACGGTCAGCGGCTTCCCCAACCTGTTCCTGCTGTACGGGCCGTACACCAACCTCGGGCACAACTCGATCATCTACATGCTGGAGTCGCAGTTCCGGTACGTCGTCGAGTGCGCGGAGGTGCTGCGGCGGCACGGGCTCGACTGGATCGACGTCCGGCCGGACGTGCAGGACGCGTTCACCCGGGAGATGCGGGAGCGGATGCGCTCGACGGTGTGGGAGACGGGCTGCGAGAGCTGGTACATGACCGCCGACGGCAAGGTCGTCAACAACTGGCCGGGCTTCACCTTCGCCTACCGCCGCGCCACCCGGCGTCCCGACCCGCGGCACTTCCGGGCACGCGCCGCCGCCCGATAGCACCGGGCGCGCCCCGGGCCCCCGGCGGTCGGCATAGGCTCGGCCCATGCCGACCGCCTTCATCACCGGTGCCACCGCGGGGATCGGTGCCGCCTTCGCCCGCCGGCTCGCCGCCGACGGATTCGACCTCGTCCTGCTGGCCCGCGACACCGCGCGGCTGGAGCGGACCGCCGCCGAGCTGCACGAGACCTACGCCGTCCGCACCGAGACGCTGACCGCCGACCTGTCCACCGAGGAGGGCCTGACCGCGGCCGAGGAGCGCGCCCGCGAGGACATCGGCCTCCTGGTCAACAACGCCGGATTCGCCAACCGGGGCAAGTTCCTCGACGTCCCGGTGGCGGACGAGCTGACGATGCTCAGGGTGCACTGCGAGGCCGTCCTGCGGCTCACCCACGCGGTCCTGCCGGGGATGCTGGAACGCGGGCGGGGCGGCGTCATCAACGTCTCGTCGGTGTCGGCGTTCGCGACCCGCGGCACCTACGGGGCGTCGAAGGCGTGGGCGGTGAGCTTCAGCGAGGGCGTCGCCGCCGACATCCGGGCGCGCTCGCGGGGCGGGGTGCGCGTGATGGCGCTGTGCCCCGGCTTCGTGCACACCGAGTTCCACGAACGCGCCCAGATGGACATGTCGGACGTCCCCGACTTCATGTGGCTGGACAAGGACGACGTCGTCGACGCCGCGCTGCGCGACCTGCGGCGCGGTGTCCAGGTGAGCGTCCCCAGCCCGCAGTACAAGGCGATCGTGGGCGCCACCCGGCTCCTCCCCCGCGGCCTGCTCGCGCGGATGTCCTCCGGCACGGGACGCAAATACAAGTGATCTTTCGGTCAGGGCCGCCGGTCTTGTCCCCGGCGGCCTAACAGGGCAAGCTGACTTTCAGGTCGATTCGATTACGGCGCGCGAACGACTCCGTCCTCCTGCCCCCCACCCCACCGCCATCCAAAGGACGAGCCTCGCTCGACCGCGCCGAGAGGTCCCTCTCCCGATGGGTCACGACCTGGGTTACGCCGCCCTCGCCTTGATCGCCACGACCATCTACTACATCGCGTTCCTGGTCTTCCGGATCTCCGCCCGCCGCATGGAGCCGCTGCGCGGCAGCCGCCCGTTCCGCGTCGCGCGGCTCATGCTCACCGACCCGATCTGGCTGGGCGGCGGGCTCCTGCTCTTCCTCGGCCTCGGGTACGAGGTCGTCGCGTTCTCCCGGGTGCCGCTCCCCGTCGTGCAGCCGATCTTCGCGGCCGGCCTGGTGCTCCTCGTCTTCTTCGCGGTGCGCTTCCTCGGCGAGCGGCTGAGCGGGCGGGAGTGGACCAGCGTCGCGCTGTTCGTCGTCGCCACGATCCTGATCGGGCTCTCGGCCACGTCCGGGGGCGAGGTGCGGGCCGAGCACACGCTGGTGGGAACGCTCGTCAGCCCGTGGACGATGATCGCGATCTGCGCCCCGGCCATCGTCATCGCCGCGCTCGTGTGGCTCGTCGGGGACCGGCGCACCGGCGGCCGGCACGCCCGCAAGCTCGCCGGGGTCGCCTACGGCGTCGGCGCCGGCGCCTGCGCCGGGCTCGCCGAGGCCGGCATCCGCGGCATCTCGATCGTGTACATGGACACCGGGAGCGTCCGGGCCGTGCTGGAGTCCGCCTACCCGTACCTGACGATCGGGGCCGCCGCGATCGCGCTCGGGCAGCTGCAGGTCGCCCTGCAGCGCTGCCGCATCGCAATCATCGCGGTGGTGCTGACCGTCATCGGCCGGACGTACCTGATCCTCAGCAGCACCGTCCTGTTCGGCGAGGACTGGCCGCGGGAGACCGGGCCGTTCATGCTGCGGACCGGCGGCTTCGCGCTGGCGCTGGTCGCGCTGGTCATGTTCCCCAGGCACGAGAACCCGGACCCGCCCGAGCCGCCGCCCGCCGGGGGCGACCGGTACATGCGCGCCGTCGGCTGAACGGGACGTTCCGGGTGGCCGGAGATCATCGCGGGCTCGTGGAACGTGCTGCCCCGGGTCGGCGGATAAACTCCCCAGCGTGTCCGATCCTAAGTTCGAAGTCCAGATGCTCCACGACCGCGTCATGATCAAGACCGAGAAGGACGGCGGTGAGCGCCGCAGCACCGGCGGGATCGTCATCCCGGCGACGGTCGAGCAGGCCAACCGCCTGGTCTGGGGTGAGGTCTGCGGGGTCGGCCACCACGTGCGCGTCGTCAAGCCCGGCGACCGGGTGTTGTACCACCCGGGCGACCAGTTCGAGGTCGAGATCCAGGGCGAGAACTACCTCGTCATGCGCGAGCGGGACCTGCACGCCATCGCCAGCGAGCGTCCCGAGCACGGCACCGGCCTCTACCTGTGACGTCCCGGACGCCCTGAGCCGCCGCGGCGGGCCGGGCGGCCCGTCAGACGGTGATCATGGCGGTGGAGCCGGCGCGGTCCTTGGTGACCCGCAGCTGCGCGGGGATGCGGGCGCGCAGCTCGGCGACGTGGCTGACGACGCCGACGGCGCGGCCGCCGTCGCGCAGGCCGTCGAGGACGTCCATGACCTCGTCGAGCGTCTCCTCGTCGAGGGTGCCGAAGCCCTCGTCGACGAACAGCGTGCCGATCTCGGTGCCGCCCGCCTCGGCGGTGACGACGTCGGCGAGGCCGAGCGCCAGCGACAGCGAGGTGATGAACGACTCGCCGCCCGACAGTGTCACCGGGTCGCGTTCGAGGCCCGTCCAGGCGTCGGCGATCCGCAGCCCGAGACCGCCCGCGCCCCGGGTGCGGTCGCCCGCCGCCTTCCCGGTGGTGTGCAGGAGGGCGTAGCGGCCGCCGGACATGCGCGAGAGCCGCTCGTTCGCGGCGTCGACGACCTGCCTCAGGCGGGCGGCCAGCACGTACGCCGACAGCGACATGTCGTGCCGGTTCGCGGGGTGCTTGCCGGACGTCAGGCCCGCGAGCCGCTCGGCGACCTCGTGCCGCTCGGCGGCGGGACGCCACGCGCCGACGGCCTCGCCGAGCTCCGCGCGCAGGTCGGCCAGGCGGTCGCAGCGGTGCCGGGCGCGGTCGGCGGCGCTCACCGCCCCGGTGTGCGCCGCGTCCGCCGCGGCGAGCGCGGCTTCGAGCGCCGGCAGGTCGGGGGCGGGCAGAGCGGCGGCCTCCACCAGCGCGGGATCCGCGAGCAGGTCGCGGACGGCGGCCTCCTCGTCGTCCAGGCGGCGGATCCTGTCACGCAGGTCACCCTCATCCTCGTCGGACATCGCGGCCCCGACGACCTCGTCCGGGGTGCGGAACCCCTCCGCCTCGGCGGCGCCCTTCGCGGTCGCGCGGGCCGCCGCCAGTTCCTCGGCGGCGCGGCCGGACGCGCGCAGCGCCTCGATGGTCTCGGCGAGCGCGTCCGCCTCGCGGCCGAGCCGGACGATGCGCGCTTCGAGCGTCGTGTCCTCGCCGCGCGCCTCGGCCAGCTCGGTCGACAGCCTGGTCTGCTCGGCGGCCAGCTCCCTGTCCCGGGCACGGTTGCCGGTGAGGTCGTGGGAGACCGTCTCGCGCTCCTCACGAGCCTGTTCGAGCTCCCGCCCGGCCTGGTGGAGGGACTCCTCCAAGCGCTCGGCCTCCGCCGCCTGGGCGTTCACGGCCCGCAGCGCCTGTTCCGCCTCTTCGAGTTCCGCGGCGATGACGGCGGCGTCGGTCTCCCCGGCGATCTCCATCTGGTGGTCGCGGTCGGAGCGCAGGGCCTCCACTTCGATTGACGCCCGCTCCCGGACGTCCTGGGCGGCGTCGGCCTCGCCCTGCGCCTGCTCGACCTCGTCCTCGCCCGGGATCTCGGCGGACGGCGTGCCGGGGGCGGGATGCTCGGTCGAGCCGCAGACGCGGCACGGCTCGCCGTCTCGCAGCTCCCCCGCGAGGACGGACGCCATCCCGTCCAGCCGCGCCTGCCGCAGGTCCAGTACCCGCTGCCGGGCCGCCTGTGCCGTGTCGATCGCGGCCCGGTACCGCCCCTCCGCCTCGGCGAGGCGATGCGCCACCTGGTCACGCCGGTGCGCCGCGTCGAGACGGCGCGCCGCCTCCTGGACGGCGGCCTCGGCTCCGGGGCGGCCCGCCGCCGCGATGTTGGCCTCGTCCAGCTCGGCGCGGCGGGCGTCCACAACGGCGGGCAGCTCGGCGAGGGCCGCGGCGATCCGCGCATCCTCGGGCTCCAGCCGGGCCAGCTCGCGCGCCAGTACCGCGCGCTCGTCCTCGATCTGCCGGAGCCTCGCCGCCTTGCCGCGCACGCTCTCCAGGGTCGCGACCTCGTCACGGCGGGCCCGCTCGGCCTTGGTGAGGACGTCCTCCGAGGCGTTGGGCGGCAGGAGGCCCCCGACTCCGCCGCGCGTCTCGTCGGCCCAGCGGCGCGCCCGCCGCGCCTCCGCGTGCCGCGCCTCGACGGCGTCCACCAGCGCGACGACCCGGCCGGCGCGTTCCGCGGCGTAGAGGCGCGACGCCATGCGGGACTTCTCCGCGGCGCGCTCGCCGAGGGCTGCGCGGCGCGCGAGCGCTTCGGCGTGCCGGCGCTGCCGGTCGGCGAGTGCCCTGGCGTCGTCGAAGGCCGTGCGGGCCGCGACGAGTGCCGTTGCGGCCGCTTGCCGCAGCTCGGCGGTGGCGGTGCGGACGTCCGCGTGCCCGGCGGCGAGCTCGGCGGCCCACGCGGGCAGCGCCTCGATCTCCGCGGACGGCTCGGTCGCGGGCTCGGCGCGGCGCGGCGCCGGGACCGCCGGGCGTTCCCCGGGCGGTGAGGCGGCGCCCGTCGTCTCGGCGATGCGGCCGGCGATCGAGGACGCCGCCGCGGCCAGGTCATCGGCCTCCCGCCTCGTGGCCGCACGCCGGTCGGCGAGCCACTTCTCGACCTGGGTGAACACCTCCGTCGCGAAGAGCCGCTCCAGGACCCGGCGGCGCTCGTCGGCCCCGGCCCGCAGGAACCCGGCGAACTCGCCCTGCGGCAGCAGCGCGACCTGGCAGAACTGGACGGCCGTCATCCCGAGCAGCCGGGAGACGAGGTCGCCCGCCTCGTCGAGCCTGGTGGTGAGCCCCACCCACGTGCCGTCTTCGAGCTCCTCCAGGATGACCTTGGCGTGCTCGGCGGTGGTCCCGGTGCCGCGCAGCTTCGGCCGCTCCCACGCCGGCGACCGCGTGATGCGCAGCCGGCGGCCGCGGATCGTCGTCTCCAGGACCACGCCGGGGCCCGTCCCAGGCGCCGCGTGGTCGCTGCGCAGCCCCTTCACGGCGTTGCGCACCCCCGGGACCTGCCCGTACAGCGCGAAGCACACCGCGTCGAGGATGCTGGTCTTGCCGGCGCCCGTGCGGCCCTGGATGAGGAACAGCCCGGCGTCCGACAGCGCGTCGAAGTCGATCTCCTCGGTGCCGGAGAAGGGGCCGAACGCCGTGATGCGCAGCCGGTGCAGCCTCACGCGAGGGCCTCCTTGCGGCGGCACTGCTCGAACGCCTCGTCCAGGAGCGCGCGCTCGGCCGCGGTCGCGGGGCCGTCGGTGACCTCGGCGACGAAGTCGCCCGCGATGTCGGGGGCGGACCGCTCGCGGACGCGATCGGACCAGGTGCGGGCCCCGTCCGTCCCGCCGCCCGCCGGGTCGAAGCCGAGGACGAGCGTGTGCGGGAACCGGCGGCGCAGCCGCTCCATCGCGGCGGACGGGCGGCGCGGGTCGGTGAGCGTGATCTGGAGCCAGTGGTCTTCGACCGCCTCGTGCGAGGCGTCGGTGAGCAGGTCGTCGATGCGTCCCTTGAGGCGGGCCAGGCGGCGCGGGACGGGCGCCTCCACGAACTCCGCCGCGACCTCCCCGTCGCGCAGGTCGACCAGCCAGGAGCCCTTGACGTGGCCGGCCTCGGAGAACGAGTACGCGAGCGGCGAGCCCGAGTAGCGGACGCGGCCGGTGACGGACCAGGCGCCGTGCAGATGGCCGAGCGCCGCGTAGGCGGCGCCCTCGAACACCGACGCCGCCACCTGCGACGACCCGCCGACCGAGATGTCGCGTTCGCTCTCGCTGGCCGCGCCGCCGGTCACGAACGCGTGCGCCAGCACGACCGGCCGCTCCGCGCGGCCCGCGGCGTCCGCCCGGATGCGGCGCATCGCCTCGGTGAGCGCGGCGGCGTGGCTGCGTTCGTCCAGGTCCCAGGGGTGGCGGACGAGTTCGGGCTCCAGGTAGGGGATGCCGTAGACCGCGGCGTCACCGATAAGGACGGGCTCCCCGACCCGGGCGAAGTCGGTGCGGATGTGGACGCCCGCGTCGTCCATCAGCTCCGCCCCGAACCCGAGGCGCCGCGCCGAGTCGTGGTTGCCCGCGATCAGCACCACCCGGGTCAGGGCGGCGAGCCGCCGCAGCGCCTCGTCGCACAGCCGGACGGCGTCGACGGGCGGCAGCGCCCGGTCGTAGACGTCCCCGGAGATCAGCACACAGTCGACCCGCTCCGCCGCGACGGTCGCGACCAGGTGGTCGACGAACGCCGCCTGTGCGGCCAGCAGGTCCTCGCGGTGGAACGATCTGCCGAGATGCCAGTCGGAGGTGTGCAGGAATCGCATGTCGCAGCAACCATAGGCACCCCCTCCGACACATCCCGCGCAGAAACGCCGTGTCACCCCAAACGATCTCCGATGGCCGGGCCGCCCCGGCCGCCGGCGCTCCCGTAGGGTTGCGGGGTGAGTGATCGTCCCTACGTGCTGCTGAGCTGCGCGATGTCCGCAGACGGCTACATCGACGACGCGACCCCGGAGCGGCTGCGGCTGTCCAGCACCGCGGACTTCGACCGGGTCGACGCGGTCCGCGCCGGCTGCGACGCCATCCTCGTCGGCGCCGGGACCGTCCGGGCCGACGACCCCGGGCTGCTGATCCGCTCGGAGGCGCGGCGCGCCAAACGGGTCGCGCGCGGACTGCCGGCACACCTGACCAAGGTGACGCTGACGTGGAGCGGCGACCTCGACCCCGGCGCGCGGTTCTTCACCACCGGGGACGCGCCGAAGCTGGTGTACGCGCCGCCCCCCGCGGCCGGGGAGCTGGCGCCGCGGCTGGACGGCCTCGCCGAGGTCGTCGACGCCGGCGACCCCCTCTCGCTGCCGCGGGTGCTCGGCGACCTCGCCGCGCGGGGCGTCCGGCGGCTCATGGTCGAGGGCGGCGGCGGGGTGCACACGCTGTTCCTGACCGCGGACCTGGTGGACGAGCTGCAGCTCGTGGTCGCGCCGTTCTTCCTCGGCGACCCGTCGGCGCCGCGCTTCGTCCGGTCCGGGGTGTTCCCGCAGTCGCCGGAGCGTCCGATGCGGCTGGCGGAGGTCACCCGCATCGGCGACCTCGCGCTGCTGCGCTACCTGACCGGGAACGCGCGTGGGTGACCCGGACCGGGCCTGGCTGGAGCTGGCGTGCGACCTGGCGAGGCTGTGCCCGCCGTCGGCCACCGCGTTCTCCGTCGGCGCGGTCGTCGTCGGCGCGGACGGCCGGGAGGTCGCGCGGGGCTTCTCCCGCGAGGACGACCCGCACGACCACGCCGAGGAGGCCGCCCTCGCCAAGACGACCGGCGACCTGACCGGCGCGACCGTCTACAGCTCCCTCGAACCGTGCGGGCACCGGGCGTCCCGGCCCCGCCCGTGCGCCGAGCTGATCGTCGCGTCCGGCGCGCGGCGGGTCGTGTTCGCCTGGCGGGAACCGACCCTCTTCACCGAGGGACGGGGCGCGGAGATCCTGACGGCGGCGGGCGTCGCCCTTGCGGAGATCCCCGACCTGGCCCCCCGCGCACGGGAACCCAACACCCACCTGCTCTAGTCGGCCCGGGCAGAACAGACTCCGGGTGAGACGGGAGTCTCATCGGTCTTCCACCGGGCGGGCGGGCATGCGATGCTGTGCCCCAAGCAAGCACTCGGTCAGGAGGCACGGCAGCATGCGTGAGCACGATCGGCTGTTCATCGGCGGCGAGTGGGCCGCCCCGGCCGGCACCGGCACGATCGACGTCATCTCCCCGCACACCGAGGAGGTCCTCGGCAGGGTGCCCGAGGGCACCGAGGCCGACATCGACGCGGCGGTCGCCGCCGCGCGGCGCGCCTTCGACGAGGGCCCCTGGCCCCGGATGACGCCCGCGGAACGCGCCGAGATCGTCGGCAGACTGTCGGCGATCTACGCCGAGCGGCAGCAGGAGATGGCCGACCTCGTCACCGCCGAGATGGGCTCACCGATCATGTTCTCGGTGTTCGGCCAGGCCGCCATCCCGCAGATGGTGCTGCAGTACTACGTGGACCTCGCCGCCACCTACACGTGGGAGGAGGAGCGGCAGGGCATGCTCGGCCCGGTCACCGTGACCCAGGAGCCGGTCGGTGTCGTCGCGGCGATCGTCCCGTGGAACGTCCCGCAGTTCACGCTGATGCTCAAGCTGGCCCCCGCCCTCATCGCCGGCTGCACCGTGGTGGCCAAGCCGTCCCCCGAGACGCCCCTGGACACCTTCCTTCTCGCCGAGTGGATCAAGGAGGCCGGGATCCCGGACGGGGTCGTCAACATCGTCCCCGCGGGCCGCGAGGTCGGCGCGCACCTCGTCGCGCACCCGGACGTCGACAAGGTCTCGTTCACCGGCTCCACCGCCGCCGGACGCAAGATCGGCGCGGTCTGCGGCGAGCAGCTCAAGCGCGTCACCCTGGAACTCGGCGGCAAGTCCGCCGCGATCATCCTGGACGACGCCGACCTGGCCGCCACCATTGAGGGCTTCAAGCTGGCGGCCCTGATGAACAACGGCCAGGCGTGCGCCGCGCAGACCCGCATCCTCGCGTCCCGCCGCCGCTACGACGAGGTGGCCGACGCCCTGGCCACCATGGTCGGCGGCCTCGCCGTCGGCGACCCCGCCGACTACGGCACCGAGATCGGCCCGCTCGTCGCCAAGCGGCAGCAGGAGCGGGTGGAGAACTACATCCGCGTCGGGCAGGACGAGGGCGCCAAGCTGATCACCGGCGGCCTGAACCGCCCGCACGACCGCGGCTGGTACGTCGCCCCGACCGTGTTCGGCGACGTCGCCAACGACATGCGCATCGCCCGCGAGGAGATCTTCGGCCCGGTCCTCGTGCTCATCCCCTACGACGACGAGGCGGACGCCGTCCGCATCGCCAACGACAGCGAGTACGGCCTGGGCGGCTCGGTCTGGACGGCCGACGTCGACCACGGCGTCGAGGTCGCCCGCCGCATCCGCACCGGCAGCTGCGGCGTCAACATGTACACCCTCGACCCGAACACCCCGTTCGGCGGCTACAAGAGCAGCGGCCTGGGCCGCGAACTCGGCCCCGAGGGCCTGCACGCCTACCTGGAGCACAAGTCGATCCCGCACCCCGCGGGCTGATAATCCGGCTGAAAACGGGATCTTCGGTCCGGCAGGATGGCGTGCCATGCACGCCGATGAGCTCCTGTCCGAGATCGAACCGCTGCCGTTCAAGGTCCGCTGCCGCAGGCTGGCGGACCTGCGCGACCGCCACGGCGACCCCGCCCTGGCGGACCTGCTGGACGAGCTGTCCCGGCGCGGCCACTACGAGCGGTCGGTGGCGCTGTTCGTCGCGTCCGCCGTCCGGGACGAGGCGTCCGTGGCGCACCTGGCGCGGGCGATGGGCGACCCGGACGCCGGGCTGGCCTGCCGGGCGATCCGGCTGGCGGTCCGGCACGGCGCCGGGCCCGCGGCGTTCCTCGCCGGGCTGGCGGACGCCTCCGCGGCGGGGCGCGCGGCGCTGTACGACGCCGTCCGCAGGTACCGGCGCGGCGAGCTGGCCGACGCGCTCATCGGGCGGGTGGCGGAGCTGTGGGGCGATCACGAGGCGGCCGCGCTGCTGCCCGCCTGCGGCGCGCACGTCGTGGCCGAGCGCCTCGACGCGCTCGGCCACGCCGTCGGGAACTGGACGTCGCTGGGCCGCGCCCACCCGGACGCCGTGCTCGGCCACGCCGAGCGCGGCCTCGCCGGGCTGCCCGAAGCGGCGTGGAACGCCTGGTGGTTCCGGCACGCGCCCGGGGTCGCGGCCGCGCTGCGCCACGATCCCGGCCGGGTCGTCCGGCTGCTGGAGCGGCACTGCCGGACCCGGCCGCTGCCCGAGGCGCTGCACCCCGCGGCCGGTGCGCTGCTGGACGCCGAGCCGGACCGCATGCTCGCCCTGCTGCTGTCCGACGCGCACCGCGACGACCTGAACCGCCTGCTGTTCCGCAGGTCTTTCCGGGACCGGCTCGCCCGGTTCGGGAACGGCGACGTGGCCGCCGTCGCACGCGCCGTCCGGGAGGATCCGGGCGCGCTGCGGCGGCTGCTGGGGGCGTTCCCGCCGAGCCGCCGGGAGGCGGTGTTCGAGGCGGCGATGCGCGGCGTCGACCGCGGCGCCGCCGAGCTCGGCGAGGACCTCCTGGACGTCCTGCCGCGAGAGCCGCGATACCGGGAGGCCCGGCGCATGATGGGCCTGCGCAGGGTCGCCGAGACGCCGTCGCGGACGTGGGGGGTGGCGGCGTTCCTGCCGTACGAGGAGGCCCTGCCGATCCTCGGCGAGCTGACCCGCAGGCCGGACGCCGGCGAGCGCGCCACCGGCTACGCGCTGCTCATCCGGTGCGCGGGACGCTCCGGCGACCCGGCGGTGCTCGGCGCGGCCCTGGAGTCGCTCGCGCGGCTGCGCAACGAGCAGGACCCCGTCCGGCTCAGCGCGCTGTCCGCGCTGGCGTCCGTCCCGGAGGGCCTGCTGCGCGCCGGGCACGCGGCGGTGATCGGGCGGCTCGCGGACGACGCGCTGAACGCCCGCGACACGTCCTACCAGACCCGGCACCATATCGGCCGGATCGCCGCGGCGCTGTGCCGCCAGGGCGCCGTGCACGACGACGCGGACCTGCTCGTCTCCGGCCTGGAGCTGGTGGACCGGCTCACCGGCAGCACGGGAGCGCTCGCCCTCGGCCGCCTCGACCGGGTGCTGCGGCGCGGGCAGGAGCACCGGCTCGCCGCCACGCTGGCACCGCACCTGGCGGCGGGCGCCCGCCGCGACGACCACCGGCTCGCACTGCTGACCGCCGGGGCGCTGCGCCGCCGCGCGCATCACGTACCGGTACTGCAGGACGCCCTGGAGGCGGCCCTCGACGCACGCGACGACGGCGTCCTCACCCGGGCGATCACGCTGTGGCTCGCCGCGCCCGGGACCCGCGCCGAACGCGCCGGGCGGGTCGTGGCCCGCGACCCGTCGGCGGTCGCCGTCCCGGCGGTCCTCTCGGCCATCGCCCGCGAGCGCACCGACCTCCTGCACCTCGTCCTCACCGGAGGCACCCCGGCCGGACGCTTCCGGCGGCCCGACGTCACCTACGTGCCGCGCATCGACCCGGCCTGGGCGGACCGCTGGACGGCCCGGCAGCGCGACGCCTACCGCGCCCTGCTCGAACGGGTGGCGGCGGACGGGGAGGCGCCCGCGACCGACCGGGCCGCGGCCGTCTCGGCCCTGGCGCGGATCCCCGGGACGGAGGCGTCCCGGCTGCGCCCCCACTTCGAATCCGGCGACCCGTACATCCGGCGCATCGCGCTCACCGCCCTCCCGTGGACCCGCTCCCCGCAGGAGGTCCTGCCCGAGCTGCTCGCCCGCGCCGAGTCGGACGACGCCCACGTCGCCGTCTACGCCGCGGCCCGCGCGGCCCGGTTCATCCCGCCGTCGGCGCTGTCGGCGATGCTCCGGCCGGTGCTGGCCGACGGCAGGATCACCGCGCGGAAGGAGGCCGCGCGGATCCTGCTCCGCAACCGGGTGCCGGACGCCATGGACGTCCTCGCGGCCGCCTGGGACGACCCCGGCCAGCACCGGGACGTGCGGGCCGCGATCGCCTCCGCCGTCCGCGCCCGCCTGGACGAGCCGGTCGCGCAGCGGATCCTGGCCGAGGCCGCGGAGGGTCCGCGCGACCTCGCCCGGCAGGTGCTCGGCGCCCCGCCCGTGGACGTCGAGGAACGGTTCCGGAGCCGCTACGCCGCGCTGGTGCTGCGCGTCGCGCGCTCCACCGACCCGGAGGCCCGCGCCGCGGCGCTGCCCGCCGTCGCCACCTGGGCGCCGTGGGCACCGGAGGCGCCCGCCCTGCTCGCCGGCCTCGTCACCGACCTGGGCGAGACCCGCGCGTGGCGGGACGCGCTGCACGCCCTCGTCCGCTGCGCCACGACCGGCGCCGGCGCCGCCGAACTCGGCGCGGCCGCCGCCGCGCTGGCCGCCGCCCCGGCCGTGCCCGACGCCGAGCCCGAACGCGACCTGCCGGCCTTCCAGCGGCTGCTCGCACTGGCCGACGCCGTGCGGGACGCCGCCGCCCGGCACCGGACGCTCGGGGAGCGCGCCGTCCAGGCGGTGGCGGGCCGCCTTCCCGAGCCGGTCGCGGCCGGGCTGGCCGCCGCCACCCTCCGCTGGGACGGGCCCGGGGCCGCCGGCGCGATCGACGCGCTGGCCGGAAGGTGCGCGGGACTCGGCGTCCTGGCCGTCCTGGACATCGCGGACGCCCTCGCCACCGGCCCGTCCGAGTACACCGAACGGGCCCGGCCCGCCCCCGAGGAGGCGCACCCCCACGCGGCCCGGCTCGCCGCCCGCGGCGACCTCGCCGGCGGCCTGTTCGCCTGCGCGCTCACCGAGCGGCACGGCCCCCGCGCGGGCTGGTCCGGGGACTGGCGCGACCTCCTGCGCGGCCTGCGCGCCCATGCCGAGCCCGACGTCGTGTACCAGGCGCGGAGGATCCACACCGCGGACGAGTGACCGCTCAGCGGGCGGCGCTCAGCGGGCGGCGGTCAACGGGCGGCGGTCAGCAGGCGGCGGTCAGCGGGCGGCGGTCAGCGGGCGGCGACGCGGTCGAGGGCGAAGCGGCGCTGGAAGGCGACCGCGACCGCCATCAGCGCGGCGGGCACCACCGTGACGCCGATGAGCAGCGCCAGCATGGCGGAGTCCGACTGCGCGATGGCCCGCCCCTCGGTCGTGGAGACGAAGCCGCCCGCGGCGAGCACCGCCGAGTACACGTAGGGGCCGATGGCGGTGCCGGTCGCCTCCGTCGCCGTCCACACGCCGGTGTAGGCGCCCGCGCGGGCCGTCCCGCGGGACTCGGCGGCGGCCACGATGTCGGGGATCAGGGAGAACGCGAAGAGCTGGAGGCCGGCGAACGCGGAGCCCAGGACGACGATCACCGCGAGCGTCGGCAGCACCCCCATCGCCTCCCCCGGCCACAGGGCGAGCGACCCGGCGACGAAGACGCCCTGGCAGAACAGCAGGCAGCGCTGCTTGCCGGCGCGCTCCGACACCTTCTTCCAGATGGGCCCGGCGATCGCCGCGGGGACGAGGAACGACCCCATGAACACCGCGGTCAGCCGCTCGTCGTCGAACGTGTACTCGGTGTAGAACGGCACGGCCGCGAGGAAGATGTGCGTGGTGATGCCGGTGAACAGGTACGACAGCGTCAGGGCGCGGAAGTCGCGGTCCCGCCACGTGATGCGGAGATCGTCGATGACGGAGTGCGCGTGGTCCCCGTCCGGAATCCGGAAACCGGAGTGGTCGGCGAGCCGCCGGATGAACACGATCGCGAGGACGCCGGTGAGCACGAGGGCCCCGGCGAGCAGGACCGACATGCGGGCGTAGTCGTCGCGTCCGCCCGAGGCGACCAGCGCCGGGGCGGCGACGCCCGCGCCGAGCAGGCCGACCGTCAGCAGCAGCATCCGGTACATGAACACGCGGGTGCGCTCGTGGTACCCGATCTTCAGGTCGGACGGCGTCGTCAGGTAGGGCACCTGGAAGCACGCGTACAGGACGTTGCCGAGGATGTAGAAGCCGCCCACCCACAGCGCCGCCGACCAGCCGGAGAACCCGGCCGGCACCGAGAACAGCCCGATCCAGGCGATCGCCAGCAGCAGCCCCCAGCGCAGCATGCGGCGCCGGTGCCCGTCGCGGCGCGCCTGCCGGTCCGACACCGACCCGAACCACGGATGCACCACCGCGTCGAGGACCTTCGGCAGCAGCAGGGTGAGGCCGGCCAGGAACGGCGACACGCCGAGCGTGTGCGTCATGAAGTAGAGCAGCAGCAGCCCCGGGACGGTGACCCAGACGCCCATACCGAGCGAGCCGGCGGAGTAGCCGACGAGGTCGCGGGCGCGGGGCCGCGTCGCCGAGCCCGGCTGCGCCTTCTCCGTGGTGCTCATGCTCGGCCAGTGTGGCGGCGGACGGCACCGGCCGCCAGTTCGGCCCCCTTGAACGCCCCGGAGCGAACCCGGTCGGCGAACGTCCGCGCGACGATCCGGTCGGTCAGCGCCGGCACATGCCTGGCCAGGAAGAACTCGACGGCGCCGCGGCGGGTCGTCGGCACGTCCCGGCGGGGGCGGCGCGACAGGGCGGCGCGCAGCACCGCGTCCACCACGCCGTCGAGGGGTTCGTAGCGGCTCATGCCCTCAAGGGAGAGCCCCGCCGCCGCGGTCGAGTCATGGATCGGGCTCCGCACGGCCGAAGGGTACACGCATGTCACGCTCACGTGGGTTCCCAGTTCCATGCGAAGAGCGTCCGCATATGCGACGAGCGCTCGTTTGGACGCGCCGTAGGCGGCGGCCAGGGGGAGCTGCATGACGGCCATCCGCGAGGACAGCATGACGACGCGTCCGCGCGACTCGACGAGGGCGTCCACGCACGCGGCGGTCACCCGCCAGGTGCCGAGGAGGTTGACGTCGAGCTGGCGGCGCACCTCTTCGCCGGGCGGCAGCTCGGCCGGGGCGGGGCCGCCGATCCCGGCGTTGTTGATGAGCACGTCGAGCCCGCCCAGCCGCTCGATCGCCGCGGCCACGGCCGCCGGGACGGCCGCGTCGTCGGTGAGGTCGCAGGCGATGACCTCGACGGGGTCGCCGGGGCGCGGCGCCGCGTCCAGCCCGACGACGTGGGCGCCGAGTCCCGCCAGCCGGGCGCCGATCGCCCTGCCGAACGTCCCCGACGCGCCGGTGACGATGACCCGCAGGCCGCGCGGGTCACGGTCCCCCGCCGTCCGCCCGCCCGAGGGCCGGGCGCCCGGCCGGTGCCGGGCACCGCGCACGCCTCCCCGGTCCGCATCTCCCCGGTCCGCATCGCTCATGTGGGTGCTCTCCTCACGGTCCGGCGGGGTGAAGGGGCGGGCGCCGCGGGCGAGCCTGTCCCGGCCGGCCCGCGCCTCCCGAGGCAGGTCGGCGACGTACCGGTCGAAGTCGACGCGCATCATGGGGCGCCGGTCGCCCCAGCGGGCCGTCGCGGCGCGCAGGTCCCGGGCGACGGCGCGCCGCCGCTCCGCCGCGGGCGGCAGCGCGTACCCGCCGGAGAAGTACGCCGCGGCCAGCTTCGCCTGGGCCTCCACGATGGGCAGTGCCGCGCCCGTGGACTGCATCAGGCCGACGAACGCCAGGCTCGGCTCGTCCAGGTGGAAGACGCGCTTGTACAGCGGCAGCCGCTCCGGGTCGTCCCCCACCAGCGCGGACGGCAGGAACGGCAGGCCGGCCCGGTAGCCGGTGGCCCAGACGATCACGTCCACGGGGTCGGCGGTGCCGTCGGCGAACACGACCTTCTCCCCGTCCAGGCGTTCGATGCCGGGCCGCGCCTCGACCTCGCCGTGGGTCAGCCGGTGCAGGATCGTGTCGCTGATCGTGGGGTGGTTCTGGAAGAGGCCGCCGGATGGAGCGGGCAGCCCGTAGTCCTGCGGGTCGCCCACCGCCAGCCGCAGCATCGTCTCGGCGACGCGCTGGCGCAGCCGCCACGGCAGCACGGCGAGGGCGCCGCCCGTCGCGTCCGCCGGCCGTCCGAACAGGTACTTCGGGACGATGTGGACGCCGCGCCGCGCGGACAGCAGGACGGGGCCGTGCGCCACGTGGGAGGCGTCCACGGCGATGTCCATGGCCGAGTTCCCCATGCCCACGACGAGCACCCGCCGGTCGCGGAAGACGCCGGGGGTCCGGTAGTCGTGGGCGTGGATCTGCATCCCGGTGAACGTGCCCGGGTAGGCGGGGTCGGGCCAGCGGGGGTCCCAGTTGTGCCCGTTGGCGACGACGACCGCGTCGAAGCGGCCGGCGTCCCCGTCCCCGGTCGTCACGATCCACCCGGGGCCGTCCCGTTCGACGGAGGCGACCTCGCTGTGGAACCGGATGTGCGGGACGACGCCGAACCGCTCCGCGTAGCCGGCGAGGTACTCCGCCACCAGGTCGGCGGACGGGTAGTCCGGCCATGACCGCGGCATCGGGAGGTCGGCGAACTCCGTGCGCCCCTTGCTGGTGTTGGTGTGCAGGGACGCGTAAGCGGGCGACAGGCCACTGGCGTTGTCCCGCGCCCACAATCCGCCGGGACGGTCGCCCTTCTCGTAGAGCACGACCTCCACGCCCGCGTCGAGCATCGCCTTGCCGGCGGCAAGGCCGGCCGCCCCGGCACCGATGACGGCGACACGGCAGGTCATGCGCTACTCCCCGAAGGTCATTTGTGGTGGGGTCCAACCTTATGCGGGGGCGACCACACACAGACATGGACGGAGCCACGCGTTTGGCGGTCCTCCTTGTGGTCCACCACAATCGGTTTCGTGAACGCTGACACCGACTGGACCCCGGTGATCGACCTCATCGAGCGGGTCACCGCAGAGAAGGACCTGCTGCCGTCCGTCGTCGCCGGAGTGTCGTCGATGGTCCGGGAGGTGTCGGTGCTGCCGCCCGCCGACATCGCCGGGCACACCCGCGCGCTGCTCGCCGCCGCGACCCGCGCGATCGCGGCCCGGCGCGGGCCCACCGAGGCGGAGCTGTCGTTCGTGGCCGAGCTCGGCGTCACCCGGGCACGGCAGGGCGTGCCCATCGAGGCGGTGCTGAGCGCCATCCACGTCGCCGAGCGCGCCATCTGGGCCAGGGCGCGGGAGGTGGCCGCCGCCGAGGGCGTCGGCGCGGGGCTGGTCCTCGACGCACGGGAGCTGTACGACGACTGGGCGGAGGCCGTCCGGGCCAGGCTGATCAAGGCGCACCGCGAGGCGCAGGCGGACGGGGAGCCGGGACCGGGCGAGCGCGACGCAGCCGCCCTGCGCCGCCTCCTGGACGGCGGTTCCGCCGCCGCCCTGGCCGCCGCCGAAGCGGGCCTCCCGCCCGGCGCGCCCCTGTGGGTCCTGGTGACCCGCCCCAC
>NZ_SMLC01000076.1 GCF_004349245.1 Actinomadura sp. 6K520
ACGGCGGCTTCTCGCTCTGACCCCCGCCGGCCCGGCGCACGCCGCCGCCAGACCTGGCCGCAGGGGCCTCCGGCCGCCCCAGCGGATCGGCGGTGTCCTGCTCGGCCCGCTCGCGGGCGCGGTCGCGCTCGTCCTGCTGACGGGCCTCGGCGCGTACGCGCTCACCTCGGCGGACGACGAGTGCTCCGGCGACGGGGCGCTGACGCTCAAGGTCTCGGCGGCGCCGGAGATCGCCCCCGCGGTCATCCGGGCGGCCAGGCGCTTCAACGACGCCCGCCACAAGGTCGCCGGCAGGTGCGCGCGCGCCGACGTACGGTCCGCGGACCCGGCCGCCGTCGCGACGCTCCTGTCCGGCAAGGGCGTCTCCGGCATCACCGAGAAGCCGGACGTGTGGATCCCCGACTCCTCCCTGTGGACCAAGCTCGTGGAGGGGTCCGGCCGGGCCGGGGCCGCCCCGGGCTTCACCCGTCTCGGCGGCATGGCGTCCACCCCGATCGTGCTGGCCATGCCGAGCGGCCTCGCGACGCAGCTGCGCAACCTCGGGGTGCCCGCGCAGCCGTCCTGGAAGGAACTGCTCGCCGCGGCCGGGACGGCGGCGAACGCCGAGCAGGAGCCCGGCGGCGCGCGGGAGAGCGCGATCCCCCAGCGGCTGTTCCGGCTGCAGGTGCCCGACCCCGACCGCACCGCCACCGGCATCGGCACGCTGGTGCTGGCCGACGCGCTGGCGGGCGGCGAGCCGCGGGGGCAGGCGCTGTTCACCGGCGCGGTGCGGACGTTCCGGGAGGGCATCGCCCCGTCGGTCGGCGCGGAGTTCGCGGCGTTCGGGCAGGAGGCGGGCGACCGCCACCCCGTCGCGCTGGCGCCGGAGCAGGCGCTGTTCTCCTACAACGCGAAGCGTCCCGGTGACCTCGCCGTCGCCGTCTACCCGGCCGAGGGGACGGTCTTCCTCGACCACCCGGTCACCGTCCTGACGCGGGACCCGGCGACGCTGAACGCCGGCCGCCTGCTCGGCGGGGAGCTCTCGGCCGAGACCACGCGCGAGGACGTGCGCAGGCTGGGCTTCCGGAGTCCCGACGGCACCGCGCAGGCCGGATTCACCGAGAAGACCGGACTGAGCGCCAGGGCGCCGAAGGCGCTGCCCGCGCCGGACGCGGACAGGGTGGCACGCATCATGCAGCGGTGGGCGCAGCTCTCGCTGAGCATCCGGATGCTCAGCATCATCGACATCTCCGGTTCCATGGACCGGCGGATCGCCCCCGGCGCGACCCGGCTGCAGTCGACGATCCGCACGGCGCAGAACGGGCTGTCGCTGCTGCCGGACGACAGCGAGCTGGGCCAGTGGGTGTTCTCCACCGAGCTGGAGGGCGGCAAGGACTGGCGGGAGCTGGTGAGCGTGGGGCCGCTGAACGAGCGGCTCGGCTCGGCCACCCGCCGCCAGCTCGTGCTCAGCGCGTTCGCGCAGACCAGGGTGAAGGAGAACGGCGGCACGGGCCTGTACGAGACGACGATCGCCGCGTTCGACCACATGAAGCGGACCTTCAAGCCCGAGTACGTGAACTCGATCCTGCTGTGGACGGACGGGAGGGACCAGGACCGGGAGGGTCCGTCCCTGGACGAGACGCTGGAGCACATACGCCTCGGCTACGACACGGAGCGGCCCGTGCAGATCAACATGTTCGGCCTCGGCGACGGCGTGGACGTGGCCGAGCTCCGGCGGATCGCCCGGCTGACCGACGGCGACGCGTACGTGGCCGAGACGCCGGGGCAGGTGCAGGCCCTGTTCCTCAGGGCGCTCTCCCAGCGGGTCTGCGAACCCGACTGCTGATCCCCCGGCCGGCGGGCTCCGGCCGGCTGAGCGGCCCCGGCGGCCGGTGCCCGCCGCGCGACCGGAACGGCACCGACCCGACTCGTATTTGATTCTAGAACTAGATTCGAGTTAAGTTAGCGTTCTGTTAGTCGCGCAGCGAAAGGGGCCGAGCGTGCGCCGCACCGTGTTCGACGAGGACCATGAGGCGTTCCGGGAGACGATCCGGGCGTTCATCGAGGCGGAGGTCGCACCCGTCTACGGCGAGTGGGAGGACGCGGGCCACCCGCCGCGCGACTTCTACAACAAGCTCGGGGAGCTCGGGGTGTTCGGCATCCAGGTCCCCGAGGAGTACGGGGGCGCCGGGGAGACCAGCTTCAAGTACCAGGCCGTGATCTCCGAGGAGTGCGCCCGCGCCGGGGTGAGCTTCGGCGGCTACGGCGTGCACGTCAACCTCGTCCTGCCCTACCTGCTGAAGTACGGGTCGGAGGAGCAGAAGAAGCGCTGGCTGCCGCCGTTCGTGTCCGGCGAGATGATGACGGCCATCGCGATGACCGAGCCCGGCACCGGCTCCGACCTCGCCGGGATGCAGACCACCGCGAAGCGGGACGGCGACCACTACGTCCTCAACGGCGCCAAGACCTTCATCACCGGCGGCGTCCTCGCCGACCGGGTGCTCGTGGTGGCCCGCACCTCCCCCGCCACGCCGGAGAACCGCCGCGCCGGGCTGTCGATCCTCGCCGTCGACACCAAGAGCGAGGGCTACGCGGTCGGCCGCAAGCTGGAGAAGATCGGGCTGCGCAGCTCCGACACCGCCGAGCTGTCGTTCACCGACGTCCGCGTCCCCGCCGAGGACCTGCTCGGCGAGGAGGGCCGCGGCTTCGAGTACCTGACGCACAACCTGGCCGAGGAGCGCCTCGGCATCGCGACCAGCTCCTACGCGTCCGCCGCCGCGGCCGTGGAGTTCGCCCGCAGGTACGTCCAGGAGCGGACGGTCTTCGGCAAGACCGTGTCGTCGTTCCAGAACACCAAGTTCGTCCTCGCCGAATGCGCCACCGAGGTCGAGGCGGCGCGCTCGCTCGTCGACCGCTGCATCGAGGCGCTGGACGCCGGGGAGCTCACCCCCGCCGACGCCGCCATGTGCAAGCTGTTCTGCACCGAGGTCCAGGCCCGCGTCGTCGACAAGTGCCTGCAGCTCCACGGCGGCTACGGCTACATCCTGGAGTACCCGATCGCGCGGCTGTACACCGACGCGCGGGTCGCCCGCATCTACGGCGGGACCAGCGAGGTGCTCAAGACCATCATCGCCAAGGACATCCAGGTCTGAACGGGCCGGTGGACAGGGAAGGGCAGTAAATGACCGACACCAGGGTCGCCATCGTCACCGGCGCGGCGCGCGGCATCGGCGCCGCCACGGCCGTCCGGCTCGGCCGGGAGGGCTTCGCCGTCGCGGTCTGCGACCTCGACGAGGCCGCCTGCGCCGGCACCGTCGAGCAGATCGAGAAGAACGGCGGGAAGGCGCTCGCCGTCGGCGTGGACGTCGCCGACTCCGCGCGGGTCTCCGCCGCCGTGGCGCGCGTCGCCGCCGAACTGGGCCCGCCCGTCGTGCTGGTGAACAACGCCGGCGTCACGCGGGACAACCTGCTGTTCAAGATGTCCGACGACGACTGGGACACCGTCATGGCGGTGCACCTGCGCGGCTCGTTCCTGATGAGCCGCGCCGCCCAGGAGCACATGACGAAGGCCGGGTGGGGCCGCATCGTCAACCTGTCGTCGGTGTCGGCCCTCGGCAACCGCGGGCAGGTCAACTACTCGGCCGCCAAGGCGGGCCTGCAGGGCTTCACCAAGACCCTCGCGATCGAGCTGGGCAGGTTCGGCGTGACCGCCAACGCCATCGCCCCGGGTTTCATCGCGACGGAGATGACGGCCGCGACCGCCGCCCGCGTCGGCGTCGAATGGGAGGACTTCAAGGCCGCCGCGGCCAAGGAGATCCCCGTCCGCCGCGTCGGCACCCCCGACGACATCGCCGGGACGGTCGCGTTCCTGGTGAGCGACGACGCGTCGTTCGTGTCCGGGCAGGTCATCTACGTCGCGGGCGGCCCCCGGGCATGAACCGGGCGGCGCGGGCGGCCGGTCCCCGGCCGGGGAGCCGGCCGTGACCGCACCGCGCACGGCGGGCCGGCCGGGGCCGGCGCGGGACCGCGGCGCGACCGAGGAGTCGCTGCGCGCGGCGGCCATCGCGCTGCTGCGGCGCGGCGGCGTCCTCGCCGGGCTGAACCTGCGGCAGGTCGCCGACGAGGCCGGGGTGAACCGGGGACTGGTCTACCAGTACTTCGGGTCGCGGCGGGCGCTGCTGCGCTCGGCGCTGTTCCACCGGTCCCGCCCCAACGCCGAGGACGCCGTGGACGCGGCGGGCCTGCCGCTGCGCAAGCGGCTGTCCCGGCTGTTCTGGACGAGCCTGCGCAACCCCGAGCCGGTCGTCTTGGCGTCGCTGCTGGTGCTGGACGGCGACGACCGGCCCCGGGTCCTGCTCAACCGGGGCGCCGGCCGGGCGGACCTCGCCGCGGAGGCGGCGCGCGGCGAGCTTCCGGTCGCGGACGTCGAGGCCGTCCAGGCGGCGATCGCGTCGACGATCTACGGGTACACGCTGCTGCGCGAGCACCTGGCGCGGGAGATCGGCCTGCCCGCGGAGGAACTGGACGCCCGCATGGCCGCCTGCGTGGAGGCGATGTTCGCCCGCGCCCCGGCCCGCGACGGCGAGTAGTCCCGGGCGGGCACTCGTTGGCAGGGGCTCGGTCAGCGGACCCGAGCGGCGGCGAGCTGCCGCGCCAGCACCACCGGGGCGTCGGCGAGGGACGGGCCGTACCAGGTGAGGTACCGGCCGTCGACGAGCGCGACGTCGGTTCGGGGGAACGACTCGGGGCCGTCGTCCGCGGTGAAGCGGTAGGGCTCGTCGGGAAGGACGACCAGGTCGGCACCGGCCGCGTTCAGCTCCGCCAGGGGGATCTTCGGGTAGCGCTCGGGGTGGCCGGCGTACACGTTGGACACGCCCAGGCGGGACAGGACGTCCCCGGCGAAGGTGTCGCGGCCGACGACCATCCACGGCCGCCGCCAGATCGGGACGACGGCCGTGCGTGGCGTGCCCGGGGTCACGCCCGCCCAGACGCGGGACGCCTCGTCCAGCCAGCCCGGCACCGGTACGCGGCACGCCTCGGTGAGCACGCGGCGCAGCGACGCCAGCGCCTCGTCCACGGTGCGGATCTCCGTCATCCACACCGCGATCCCGGCCGCCCGCAGCGCCTCGACGTCGGCGGGCCGGTTCTCCTCGGTGTTGCCGAGGACGACGTCGGGCCGCAGCTCCGCGATGCGCCGCAGGTCGGGGTTCTTCGTCCCCCGGACGCGCGGAACGTCCAGGTCCGCCGGATGGGTGCACCAGGCGGTGGCCCCCGCGAGCAGGCCGGGCGCGGTGACCGCGACGGTCTCGGTCAGCGACGGGACGATCGACACGACGCGGCGCACCCGGTCCGGGACGGGGACCGGGTGGCCGGTGTCGTCGAGCCCGATGTCGTCGAGCCCGGTGTCGTCGAGCGGGGCCATCTGCGCCTACACGTTGCGGCGGTACTGCCCGCCGACCTCGAAGAAGGCGTCGGTGATCTGCTGCAGGCTGCACACGCGGGCCGCGTCCATCAGCACCGCGAACACGTTGCCGCGCGACCGGGCCGCGTCCTTGAGCGCGGCGATCGCCTCGCGGGCCTCGTCGCGGTGCGCCTCCTGGTAGCCGCGGACCCGGTCGAGCTGGGCCCGCTTCTCCTCCTCGGTGGCGCGGGCCAGCTCGATCGTGTCCGGCGTCCCGTCGGCGGCGTCGGGGCCGCGGAACGTGTTGACGCCGACGATCGGCAGGGAGCCGTCGTGCTTGCGCTGCTCGTACAGCATCGACTCGTCCTGGATGCGGCCGCGCTGATAGCCGGTCTCCATCGCGCCGAGCACGCCGCCGCGCTCGCTGAGGCGGTCGAACTCCGCCAGCACCGCCTCCTCGACGAGGTCGGTCAGCTCGTCGATGATGAACGACCCCTGCAGCGGGTTCTCGTTCATCGCGAGGCCCCACTCGCGGTTGATGACGAGCTGGATCGCCAGGGCGCGCCGCACCGACTCGGCCGTCGGCGTGGTCACGGCCTCGTCGTAGGCGTTGGTGTGCAGGCTGTTGCAGTTGTCGTAGATGGCGATGAGTGCCTGCAGCGTCGTGCGGATGTCGTTGAAGGCCATCTCCTGCGCGTGCAGGGAGCGCCCGGACGTCTGCACGTGGTACTTGAGCTTCTGGCTGCGCTCGTTGGCGCCGTACCGGTCGCGCATGGCCACGGCCCAGATGCGGCGGGCGACGCGTCCGAGGACGCTGTACTCGGGGTCCATGCCGTTCGAGAAGAAGAACGACAGGTTGGGGGCGAAGTCGTTCACGTCCATCCCGCGCGCCAGGTACGACTCGACGTAGGTGAAGCCGTTGGCGAGGGTGAACGCGAGCTGGCTGATGGGGTTCGCCCCGGCCTCGGCGATGTGGTAGCCGGAGATGGACACCGAGTAGAAGTTGCGGACGTTGTTGGCGATGAACCATTCCTGGATGTCGCCCATCATCCGCAGCGAGAACTCGGTGGAGAAGATGCAGGTGTTCTGCCCCTGGTCCTCCTTGAGGATGTCGGCCTGCACGGTGCCGCGCACGGTGGACAGGACGCGGGCGCGGATCGCGGCGGCCTCGTCCGCCGACGGCTCCCGCCCGTGCTCCTCGTAGAAGGCGTCGAGCCCCTGGTCGATGGCCGTGTTGAGGAAGAACGCGAGGATCGTGGGCGCGGGGCCGTTGATCGTCATCGACACCGACGTCGTCGGCGCCACCAGGTCGAACCCGTCGTACAGGGCCTTCATGTCGTCCAGCGTGGCGATGGACACGCCGGACGTGCCGACCTTGCCGTACACGTCGGGACGCTCGTCCGGGTCCCGCCCGTACAGGGTGACCGAGTCGAACGCGGTCGACAGGCGGGTCGCGGGCTGGCCCTCCGACAGCAGCTTGAAGCGGCGGTTGGTGCGGAACGGGTCGCCCTCCCCCGCGAACATGCGCGCGGGGTCCTCGTTGTCGCGCTTGAAGGGGAACACACCGGCGGTGAACGGGAAGCGGCCCGGCAGGTTCTCGTTCCTCAGGAACCTCAGCAGCTCCCCATGGTCGGTGTAGCGCGGGAGCGCGACGCGCGGGATGCGGCTGCCCGACAGGGACTCCCGGGTCAGGACCGTGCGCAGCTCCTTGTCGCGGATCCGGACGACCTGCTCGTCACCCGAGTACGCCTCGACGACCGCCGGCCATTCCTCGATCAGCGCGGCGTTCTCCGGGGCCACGTCGCGGCGCGCCTTCTCCAGCAGGCCCTCGACCTCGGACGCGTCTTCCAGCTCGGCGCGCACCTCGTCCAGCCGCTGGACGCGCCGGACGGCCTCGGCCTGCCGGACGGTCGCGGCGTGGTAGCCGCGCACGGTCTCGGCGATGTCGGACAGGTACCGCACCCGGCCGGGCGGGATGATCGTCGCGGCGCCGGTGGAGACCTTCGTCGTGACCTCGGGCAGGGCGCCGTCCGCGAGTTCCAGCCCGTGCTCGCCGAGGAGCCCGCCGAGGTGCCGGTAGAGGGCGGTGACGCCGTCGTCGTCGAACGTGGCCGCGCTGGTGCCGAACACCGGCATGTCCTCGGGCCGCCGCCCGAACGCCTCCCGGTTCCGGATCAGCTGCCGCGACACGTCCCGCAGGGCGTCCGCCCCGCCGCGCCGCTCGAACTTGTTGATCGCCACCACGTCGGCGAAGTCGAGCATGTCGATCTTCTCCAGCTGGGACGCGGCGCCGAACTCGGGCGTCATCACGTACAGCGAGACGTCGACCAGCGGCACGATCGCCGCGTCGCCCTGCCCGATGCCGGGGGTCTCCAGGATGACCAGGTCGAAGCCGGCGGCCTTGCACGCGGTGACGATGTCCTCGATGCCGTCGGGCAGCTCCCGGGCGCCCCGGGTGGCCAGCGAGCGGAAGAAGACGCGGTCGCCGTCCAGCGCGTTCATCCGGATGCGGTCGCCGAGCAGCGCGCCGCCGCCGCGCCGCCGGGTGGGGTCGACGGCCAGCACCGCGACGCGCAGCCGGTCCCGCTGGTCGACGCGGAACCGCCGCACCAGCTCGTCGGTGAGCGACGACTTCCCGGAACCGCCCGTCCCGGTGATGCCGAGGACGGGGACGCGCCGCCCGCGCGCCGCCTCCGCGAGCGCGGACCTGTCCTCGTCCGGGAGCCGCCCGGCCTGCAGGCAGGTGATGGTCCGGGCCAGGGCGCGCCGGTCCCCGGCCGGCACCGCGTCCACGGGGACGGGCTCGGCGGCGAGGTCGACGTCGCAGTCGCGCACCAGCTCGTTGATCATCCCGGGCAGGCCGAGCCGCTGCCCGTCCTCGGGCGAGAAGATCCGCACGCCCGCCCCGGACAGCCGGGCGATCTCCTCGTGGACGATCACCCCGCCGCCGCCGCCGAACAGGCGGACGTGCTCGGCGCCCGCCTCCTTGAGGCTGCGCGACAGGTACTCGAAGTACTCGACGTGGCCGCCCTGGTAGGAGCTGATCGCCACGCCCTGCGCGTCCTCCTCCAGCACGGCGTCGACGACCTCGCGCACCGAGCGGTCGTGCCCCAGGTGCACCACCTCGGCGCCCTGGGACTGCAGGATGCGGCGCATGATGTTGATGGCCGCGTCGTGGCCGTCGAACAGCGCCGCAGCCGTCACGAACCGCACCGGGTGCACCGGCGTGTGCAGCTCCCCCGTCACCGTCCCCACCCCAAACGTTGGACATCCAATATTTGGAAGTTAAAATAGTTTGCATGCGCGAGCCGGTCAAGACCGCATACGGTGGGGCGGTGCCGCACACCCCCGACCCGATCTCCGAGGCCCACCGCCAGTGGAGCCTGCGGTGGCCCGACCACGCCGACCACATGGCGGCCGTCACCTCGGTGATGCGGGCGCAGCAGCTCCTGCTGAGCCGGGTCGAGGCCGTCCTCAAACCGTACGCGCTGACGTTCGCGGCCTACGAGGCGCTGCGCCTGCTCGCCTTCACCCGGACCGGGACGCTCCCCATGGGCAAGATGGGCACCCGCCTCATGGTGCACCCGGCCTCGGTCACCAACGTGATCGGCCGCCTGGAGCAGCGCGGCCTCGTCGGGCGCGGCCCCTCCCCCGACGACCGCCGCGTCGTCCTGGCCACCATCACCCCGGCCGGGCGCGACCTCGCCGAGGAGGCCACGCTCGCCCTCAACGAGTCGGGCTTCGGCATCGCCGGCCTGCCCGCCGCGCAGGCCGCGGAGATCACGGCGGCGCTGCGCGCCGTCCGCGTCTCCGCCGGGGACCTCGACTGACCCTGCCGGGGCGCGGACCCGCGGCACGGGCCGGACCGGCCACGGATGCCCGTGATGGCATCCCTTATGCTGCGGACACATCCGTTGTGTCGCAAGGAGGCGTGATGGCGGATTCGCCGACGATGACGTACGGCGGCTACCTGAAGCTCGACGATCTCCTGGCCTGCCAGGAGCCGAAGACCCGGGCCCACGACGAGCTGCTCTTCGTGATCATCCACCAGGTCTACGAGCTGTGGTTCAAGCAGATCCTCCACGAGGCGGACCTGCTGCAGCGCAGGCTGGAGGACGGCAACAGCGCCGGGTCGCTGCACACCGCCCGCCGGATCGCCAAGATCCTCAAGACGGTCGTCGGGCAGCTGGACGTGCTGGAGACGATGACGCCCCGGCAGTTCGCCGCGTTCCGCGACGTCCTCGGGTCCTCCAGCGGGTTCCAGAGCGAGCAGTTCCGCGAGATCGAGGCCGTCCTCGGGCGGCGCGGCTTCCCCGCCTCGGACCTGCGCGGCGACGAGCGGCTCCAGGCCGCGGTGGCGCGCCGGTCCATGTTCGACTCCCTGCTGCGCTACCTGGACGGCCACGGCTTCCCCATCCCGCGCGAGGCCCTCGACCGCGACACGTCCCGGCCGTGGGAGCCCGACCCCGGCGTCCAGGAGGCGCTCCTCGCCGTCTACGCCGACGAGTCCGGGCCCGCCGCCGAGGTCTGCGAGGCGCTGGTGGACGTGGACGAGGGGGTCCAGGAATGGCGGTACCGGCACCTGAAGATGGTCGAGCGGACGATCGGCGCGAAGATCGGCACCGGTGGGTCGGCCGGCGCCGACTACCTGCGCCGCACGCTGTTCACCCCCGCCTTCCCCGACCTGTGGGAGGTCCGCTCGCAGACCGAGGCGCCGGGCCGCGAGGAGGTCCCCGCCGATGGCGGGTGACGGCGGCGAGCGGGTCGCGATCATCGGCGCGGGCCTCGCGGGCTGCCTGCTGGCGGTGCTGCTGGGCCGGCGCGGCGTCCCGGTGACGGTGTACGAGCGGCGTCCCGACCCGCGGGTCTCCGGCGCCGAACGGGGGCGGTCGATCAACCTGGCGATCTCCGCCCGCGGCCTGGCCGCGCTCCAGGAGGTCGGCCTGCGGGACCGGTGCCTCAAGCTGGCCCTGCCGATGCACGGGCGGATGGTGCACCCGCCCGACGGGGCGACGAACTTCCAGCCCTACAGCGCGGACGGCGAGCGCGCCATCAACTCCGTCGGCCGCGCCGACCTCAACCGGTCGCTGCTCGACACCGCCGACGCCACGCCCGGCGTCACGCTCAGGTTCTCCTCGCGCGTCACCGGCGTGGACATCGACGCCGGCACGGTCCTCTTCCAGGACGCCCCGGCCGAACCCGCCGACGTCATCCTGGCCGGGGACGGCGCGTACAGCGCGGTCCGCGGGTCCCTCTGCCTGGACGTCGACACCGATTTCCTGGAGCACGGCTACAAGGAGCTGACGATCCCGCCCAAGGGCGGCGAGTTCGCGCTCGACCCCGACGCGCTGCACATCTGGCCGCGCGGCACCGCGATGATGATCGCGCTGCCGAACCTCGACCGGTCGTTCACCTGCACGCTGTTCTGGCCGAAGGACGACTTCGCCGCGCTCGACACGCCGGAGAAGGTCACCGCGTACTTCGAGCGCCACTATCCCGACGCCGCGGGCCTCATGCCGGGCCTGGCGGACGACTACGCGCACAACCCGGTCGGGTCGCTGGTGACCGTCCGGTCCTGGCCGTGGACGCGGCGGGGCCGCGGCGCCGTCGTCGCGCTGCTGGGCGACGCCGCCCACGCGATCGTCCCGTTCTACGGGCAGGGCGCCAACTGCGCGTTCGAGGACTGCATCGAGATCGACCGGTGCCTCGCCGAGACCGGTGGCGACTGGGCGCGGGCGCTGGCGCGCTACCAGGAGCGGCGCAAGGCCAACACCGACGCGATCGCCGAGATGGCGCTGGACAACTTCGTCGAGATGCGCGACCGCGTGGCGTCCCCGGTGTACCGGGCGAAGCAGGCCGCGACGCACGCGCTGGAGCGCCGCCTGGCCGGTCGCTACGTGTCCCGCTACGAGCTGGTCTCGTTCTCGACGATCCCGTACGCGCGGATCCCGGCGCGGCTCAGGCGCCAGAACCTCGTCCTCGCCGGGGCCGCGGCGGTCGCCGCGGCGGTGCTGGCGCTGGCCGCCCGCCTGTTCCGCCGCCGGCGCTGACCCGGGTCAGCGCCGGGCGGCGCGCCGGTCGGCGACCAGGTCGGCGACGGCCGCCGCCAGGGCCGCGGACACGAGCACCAGGATGACGGCCAGCCCCCGCCGGAACGCGGCCGCCCAGTCCCCGCCCGTCCCGGCGAGGGCGGCGAAGAACACGTAGCCGACGGCGGCGATGCCGACCGCCGTGCCGACGCGCTGGCCGGTCTGCAGCACGCCCGCCGCGCTGCCGCCCTCGGTGTAGTGCACCTCCGACAGCGTGATCGTCTGGTTGGGTGCGATGACGAGGCCGCTGCCGAGGCCCGCCACCAGCAGCGGCGCCGCGATCGCCCACGCCACGCCGCTTCCGGGGTTCAGCTCGACCGCCACCCACGCCGCGCAGAGGCCCGCCAGCACCAGGGCGAGGCCGCCGGCGACGAGCGCGCGCCCGAACCGCGCGACGAGCCGTCCCCCGGCGAGCGACCCGAACCCCGATCCCACCGCGAACGGGGTCATCGCGAAGCCCGCGCCGAGCGCGCTGTAGCCCAGCCCGCTCTGCAGGTAGAGGGTGAGGATGAAGAAGATCGCGGTGAACCCCGCGAAGTACAGCAGCGCGATCGTCGAGCCCAGCGCGTACGAGCGGAGCCGGAACAGCGCGAGGTCGACCATCGGCGTCCGGGCCCGGCGCTCCCACGCGGCGAAGGCGGCGATCAGCACCGCGCCCGCGAGGACCAGGAGCCACTTCAGGTCGCCCCGCCACTGCTGCTCCTGGACGAGCGGCAGCAGCAGGCACACGACGCCCGCGCCGAGCAGCAGCACCCCGAACGGGTCGAGGCCCTGCCGCTCCCCAAGGACGGGGGCGGGCAGCAGCCGCCAGGCCAGCACCAGCGCCACCACGCCGACCGGGACGTTGACGTAGAACACCCAGCGCCAGCCCTCCTCGGGACCGGCGAGGGAGATCAGCCCGCCGCCGAGCATCGGGCCGACGGCGGTCGCGATCCCGATGACGGCGCCGAGCGCGCCGAACGCCCGCCCCCGGTCGGTCCCGCGGAACAGCTGCTGGATGAGGCCCGCGACCTGCGGGTTGATGATGCCGCCCGCCACGCCCTGCACGAGCCGGGCCAGGACGAGCATCAGGACCGACTGCGCGATCCCGGCCAGGGCGCTCGCCGCCGTGAACAGGGCGAGGCCGGACATGAACACGGCGCGGCGGCTGCGGGCGTCGCCGAGCCGCCCGGCGGGCACCAGGACGAGGCCGAACGTCAGCGCGTACCCCGACAGGATCCACTGCAGCCCCGCCTCGGACGCCCGCAGCCCCTCGCGGATCGAGGGCAGCGCCACGTTGACGATGCTGACGTCGAGCAGCGTCATGAACGCCGCGACGAGGCAGACGGAGAGCGCCTGCCAGCGGCGCCGCCGGTCCCAGTCCCGGCCGGAGGTGTCGATGGCCTCGCTCGGCACTGCAGCGTCCTAACCGTGACGTCGATGGATGAAACACGGGCCGGGGGACCTCCGGCGCGGCCCGCTGTGCCACAGTTGGCCGATGACCGACTCCGCTCCGGGAACCGGCCCCGACGAACTGCTGTGCTCCGCCAGGGGCTGCCGCGCCGACGCCGTGTGGGCGCTGCGCTGGAACAACCCGAAGATCCACACCCCGGACCGGCGGAAGATCTGGCTCGCCTGCGACGAGCACCGCGAGAGCCTGTCGGCGTTCCTGTCCCGCCGCGACTTCCTGAAGGACGTCGTGCCCGTCGCCGACCGGGAGGCGCCCCCGGCCGGCGGCTAGCGGCCCCTGGCGGGCTCAGGCGTCGTCGAGGACCGCCTCCCCCGCCGGGCCGCGTTCCTGGCGGGGGACCTCCGCCTTCTCCGCGGCCCCGGCGTTCCAGTTCTCGGCCATCTCCGTCAGCCGTGCGGCCGCGTCCCGCGCGGGCACGCCCCGCCCGACCGCGAGTCCCAGCAGGTACGCCGTCAGCGGCGCGCCGGGCCGCGCGACCCCGTGGGCGACGTCGCGGGCCAGGTCCAGCACCAGGTCGCGGTCGATCTCACAGCGTTCCAGGCCCAGTTCACCGCAGACAGCGTTGATCCATTCCTCAAGCACCGACATGGGTCCCCCTCACGGATGGTCTCGGCGAACCTGCCCACTCTCACACGATCAAAGCAGGCGCTCCGCGGCGGCCAGGTCCGCGGGGGTGTCGCAGTCGAACCAGGCGGGGCGCGTCCCCGCGGGCAGCGCGACCGCGGCGGGGCCGAGGGGGCCGAGCAGCCCGCGCAGCGACGCGCCCGGGTAGGCGCCGAGGGCCGTCCGCAGGGCCGCGGCGCGCCAGCAGCCGGCGAGCCACTGCTCGCGGCCCTCCTCGTCGACCAGCACGGCCCCCGGCCGCTCGCCCATCGCGTCCAGCAGCCGGGTCAGGTGCGCCGGGCGCAGGAACGGCATGTCGGCGGCCAGCAGCGCCAGCCGCGGGGCGCGCACCTCGGCCAGCCCGGCGCTCAGCGCGGGGACCGGCCCGGCGCCCGGCGGGTCTTCGCGGACGAGCACGGCCCCGGGCAGCACGTCCCGCGGCGGGCCCACCACGATCAGCCGGGACGCCCCGGCCGCGGCCGCGGCCGTCCACTCGATCAGGGCGCGGCCGCCGACCGGCGCGGCGGGCTTGTCGGCGCCGAACCGGCGGGCGCGCCCGCCGGCCAGCACGACGGCGTCGAACGGCCCGGTGCCCGGGCCCATCAGCCGCCGATCGCCGACATGGGCCGCGCCGGCTGCAGGAACGACGGGTCGTCGATGCCGTGCCCGGCCCGCTTGGCCCAGACCGCCTTGCGCCAGCGGTCGGCGAGTTCGGTGTCGGTGGCGCCGTTCCGCAGCGCGTCGCGCAGGTTGGACTCCTCGGTGGCGAACAGGCAGTTGCGGACCTGGCCGTCGGCGGTGAGCCGCACCCGGTCGCACGCGCCGCAGAACGGCCGCGTCACCGAGCCGATCACGCCCACCGTCGCGGGGCCGCCGCCCACCGTGAACGACTCGGCGGGCGCGCTGCCGCGGTCGTGCTCGGCGTCCGGGGCCAGGTCGAACTCCGCCGACAGCCGCGCCAGGATCTCGTCCGCGGTGATCATGTGCTCGCGGGTCCAGCCGTGCTGGGCGTCCAGCGGCATCTGCTCGATGAACCGCAGCCGGTAGCCGCGGTCGAGGCAGTACCGCAGCAGCGCGGCGGCCTCGTGGTCGTTGACGCCCCGCATCAGCACGGCGTTGATCTTGACCGGTTCCAGGCCGGCGGCCTGCGCGGCGGCGAGGCCCTTGAGGACGTCGTCCAGGCGGTCGCGGTGCGCCAGCCGCTTGAACGTGGCGCGGTCGAGGGTGTCGAGGGAGACGTTGACGCGGTCGAGCCCCGCCTCCGCCAGCGGTGCGGCGAGCCGGTCCAGCCCGATCCCATTGGTGGTCAGCGAGACCTGGGGCCGGGGGGCGAGCTCCGCCGTCCGGCGCACGATGTCCGGCAGGCCGCGCCGCAGCAGCGGCTCGCCTCCGGTGTAGCGGACCTCGGTGACGCCGAGGTCCCGGACGGCCAGCCCCACGAGCCTCATCACCTCGTCGTCGGTGAGCAGTTCCGGCTTCGGGAGCCAGTCGAGGCCCTCGGGGGGCATGCAGTACGAGCAGCGGAGATTGCAGCGGTCGGTGAGGGAGACCCGCAGGTCCGTCGCGGTTCGGCCGAAGGTGTCGACCAGCACGGGCGCCCCTTTCCTGCTGACCGGCCGTCCGCGGTCGCGGGCGGCCGGGGATTGCGGTCGCACTCTCCACCCTATTCCGGCGGTTGACGTTTCGTCGCCTCACGGGGGACGGTTACGTTGCGTCGACCATCGAGGAGGCCAGCGTGACCACGTCGCGGGAGTGGGAGTTCGCGGGTACGCGGGGTGCGGTCACCGCCCGGATCTGGGCGGACGGGGAGCCGCGGTACGTCGCGGTCCTCGTGCACGGCTACGGCGAGCACCTCGGGCGCTACGACCACGTCGCGGACGTCCTCGTCCGGCACGGCGCCGTCGTCTGCGGGCCCGACCACATGGGCCACGGCCGCTCCGCGGGCGAACGCGTGCTGATCGAGGACTTCGAGGACGTCGTGGCCGACGTGCACACGGTCGTGGAGTCGGCGCGCGGCGACCATCCCGGCCTGCCCGTCGTCATGATCGGGCACTCCATGGGCGGGCTGATCGCGACCCGGTACGCCCAGCTGCACGGCGGGGTCCTCGCCGCGCTGGTGCTGTCCGGGCCGGTCCTCGGCACCTGGCACGTCGCCGAGCGGCTGCTGCCGCTGGACGAGATGCCCGACGAGCCGATCGACACGTCCACGCTGTCGCGCGACCCGGCCGTCGGCAAGGCGTACACCCAGGACCCGCTCGTCTGGCACGGCCCGTTCAAGAAGACCACCGTGCGGGCCCTCGACACCGCCATGCGCCGCATCGGCGAGCACGGCTCCCTCGGTGCCCTCCCCACCCTCTACGTGCACGGAGAGGACGACCGGCTCGTCCCACCGGACGCCACCCGCGCCGGCATCGAGGCCGTCCGCGGCGAAGACCTCACCGAGCGCGTCTACCCGGGCGCGCGCCACGAGGTCTTCAACGAGACCAACCGCGACGAGGTCCTCACCGACGTGACCACCTTCATAGAAGGCCACCTGCCGAAGTAGCCGGCATCCCGGCCGAAGTCGGCGACCGGACGGTGCCGCGCTCGCCCAGCGAATGGTCACGGAGCGAGCGCAGCGGGCCGTCACCGAAGGGGTTCAGCCCTTGACGCAGACGAGCTGGCGGAGGTGGGTGACGACCTCGACCAGGTCGGACTGGGCCTCGATCACCGTCTCCAGGTCCTTGTAGGCGCCGGGGATCTCGTCGATGACGCCGCTGTCCTTGCGGCACTCGACCCCCCGCGTCTGGGCGACCAGGTCGTCCACGGTGAAGTTCTTGCGGGCCTTGTTGCGGCTCATCCTGCGGCCCGCGCCGTGCGAGGCGGAGTTGTAGGCGGTCTCGTTGCCGAGGCCCCGCACGATGTAGGTTCCAGTGGCCATCGAGCCCGGGATGATGCCGAGGTCGCCGGCGCCCGCGCGGATGGCGCCCTTGCGGGTGACGAGCAGCTCGACGCCGCCGTACTGCTCCTCCGCCACGTAGTTGTGGTGGCAGGAGATGGCCTCCTCCCAGCGGCAGCGCTTCCCGGTGAACCGCCTGGTCACGACGTTCTGCGCGAGCGCCATCATGACGGCGCGGTTGCGGCGCGCGTACTCCTGCGCCCAGAACAGGTCGTGGCGGTAGGCGTCCATCTTCGGCGTGCCCGCGATGAACACGGCGAGGTCCTCGTCCGGCAGGTCCCGGTTGTGCGGCAGCCTGCGCGCGGCCTCGATGTGCCGCTCGGCGAGCTCGTTGCCGATGTTGCGGGAACCCGAGTGCAGGACGAGCCAGATCGCGCCGTCGTCGTCCGCGCACAGCTCCAGGAAGTGGTTGCCGCCGCCGAGCGTGCCCATCTGGGCGCGGGCGCGGCCGAGGCGGGACCGCACCCCGCGGTGCAGGCCGTCGAACGCCTCCCAGAAGCCGTACCAGCCGCGCTCCCTCAGGTTCGGCAGCGCGGACGGGTCGACGGGCTCCCGGTGGGAGCCGCGGCCGACGGGGATCGCCTTCTCCAGCCCGGCGCGCAGGCCGGACAGGTCGTCGGGCATGTCCTCGACGGTGAGCGACGACTTAGCGGCGGTCATGCCGCAGCCGATGTCGACGCCGACGGCCGCCGGGGACACCGCGTCCCTCATCGCGATGACCGAGCCGACGGTGGCGCCCTTGCCGTAGTGGACGTCGGGCATCACCGCGAGGCCCTCCACCCACGGCAGCGCGGAGACGTTGCGGAGCTGGTCGAGGGCCTGGTCCTCGACGGCCGCCGGGTCGGTCCACATCCGGATGGGAACGCGGCCGCCCTTGATGGTCTGGTACGGCATGCCTTCTCCTTGATCGACGGGATCCGAACCGCGATCTATGACGCCAGACTAGCCACGCCCGCTTCAACCCGTTTTTGCCAGATCTACTGCACGGCGACCTCGGCCGCGCACGCGAGCGCGTGACCTGACGGTGAGGCGACGCCGGAGGCGAGCCTCACCGGAAGATCGCGAAGCGATGCCGCGCTCGCACAGGAACGGTCACGGAGCGAGCCGCCAGGCGAGCGAAGTGGGCCGTTACTGCTCAAACACCGCGCCGCTCGGTGAGGCCGAGCCCGTCCAGGTGGCGGAGGAGGGCGACGGCGACACGGCGGCTGGTCGCCAGGGCGTCCCCGGCCTGCCCGGGGGTGAACGGCTGCGGCAGGGCGGACAGGATGCGGAGCGCCTCCCGGTCGGCGCCGGGCAGCAGGACGATGGCGTCTTCCGTGCCGTCGCCGGTGCCGTCGCCGGAGGCGGGGTCGTCGATCAGCAGGACGGCGCCCGCGCTCGCCGCGGCGGCCAGGACCGGGCCGGTGAGGCCGAGTTCGGCGAGCCGATCGGGGCCGGGGGCCGCGAAGGGGGCGTCCGCGAGGTCGGCGCGGAGCCGCTGCACGGCCGCCGCCCAGGGCGGCGGCGCGGCGACCGCCGGGCGCGCCTCGGCCCGAGCCTCCGGGGCCGGGGCCGGGGCCGGGCCGTGGACGCGGCCGGCCTCGACGCGCAGCGGCGGCCGGACGAGCGCCGCGACGAGCTGCCGGGCCGGGAGGCCGAGCCGCAGCCGGACGGTCTCCAGCGGGAGCCCCGGGGCGTGCGGGCTCTCGGCGGCGTGCCGCGACGTCTCCTCGGTGAGGCGTTCGAACAGCGCGGCCCAGTGCGCGGGGTCGGCGATCCACTCGCCGTTCAGCGCGACGGCGTCCGGCGGTGCGGCGCACCCCATGACCGACAGCTCGGATCTGCGGAGCACGCCGTGCCGGCGCAGGACGATCGCGCCGTCCGGCCGGTCGGGCCAGGACGCCAGCTCCCGGGCGCGGGCGGCGCCGGCGCCGCGGCGCACCAGCGTCGGAGGGCGCACGTCCAGGACGCTCACCCCGGCGATCGAGCCGCGCTCCGGGTCGCGGAGGATACCGGTGTCGCCGAGGTGCAGGGCGAGCCGCGTGTTCAGCGTGAGGCGGGCGGTGTCGGGCCCGAGGGGCCGCAGCCGGACCGGGACGGCGGCCGAGCCGAGGTGCAGGGTCATCCGCCGCGCGAGCCGGCCGGACGCCTCACCGAAGCGGGTGCGGACGTCCACGCAGGTGGTGTCGGTCCAGGCCCCGGCGGTGACGAGGGCCATGCCGGCGTCCACGCGTCCGGCGTCGCGCAGGGTCAGCACGATCCGCGAGACGCCGCCGACCGATTCGCACGGTTCCCCGGCGCGGCCGATCGTGCGGACGCGGACGCGCGCCCCGGCGGGCATGAGGAGCAGCTCGTCCCCGACGGTGATCGTCCCGGCGGGGAGGGTGCCGGTGACGACGCTCTGCCGCCCGGCGGTGAAGGCGCGGTCGATCCACAGCCGCACCGGGGCCGCCGGGTCGGGGACGGGCAGCCGGCCGGCGAGCCGGTCGAGGGCGGCGGCGAGGCCGTCCATCCCGGTGCCGGTGGCGGTGCTGACGGCGACCGCCTCCACCCCGCGCAGCGCGGTCCCGGCGAGCCGCTCGCGGACCTGGCGCAGCGCGAGCTTCGGGTCGGCGGCGTCGGCCTTGGTGACCGCGACGACCCCGAACCGGACACCGAGCGCGCCGAGCGCCGCCAGATGCTCCCGCGTCCCCGGCATCCAGCCCTCGTCGGCGGCGACGGCCAGCAGGACGGCGGGTGCGGACGCGGCGCCCGCGAGCATGGCCGGGACGGAGCGCCCGCCGCCGGGGACGTCGACGAACGCCACCCGCCGTCCGGAGGGCAGCTCCGTCCAGGCGCCCGGCTCCTCGGGCTCCTTGCCGGTGAGGGCGCGCACGAGCGCCGACTTGCCGTGCCCACCGTGGCCGGCGGTGGTGACGACCTGCATCAGGGGCCCTCCGGGGGCGGGACGCGGAAGGCCGCGCGGCAGCGCTCCGAGCGGGGGGAATCATCGCGGGGGTTGTGCAGACGAAGGTCCACGGAAGGCAACCCTATGGAGGCGGGTGCCCGAGGTAAAACCCGACCGTCCCCACACCGCGGCCTGCAATTTCTCACTGAGTGCACGTAAACCATGAACAGGGAGAAATCGTCGGCGGTTCAGCTCCGGGCGGCCCCGGTACGGCCGGCCGGCGCCGCCGCTTCCGGCCCCCCGGAAGCCGGATCACCGGGGTCCGGATCACCGGCGTCCCGGCCGGCGGCGGTCGCGGCGGAGTGCGACTCGAAGTCGTCGACCAAGCGGTTGACGAGCCCGGCCAGCCGTTCGCGCTCGGCGGGCGACCACGCCGCGAGGGCCTCGCCGATCCAGCGCCGCCCGGAGGCCCGGATGGACTCCACGGCCGCCACCCCGGAGCCGCTCAGCCCGACCCGCAGACACCGCCGGTCGTCGGGATCGGGCACCCGCTCGACGTACCCGGCCCGCTCCAGCCGCTGCAGCTGCCGGGTGACGTGCGGCGCCTCCACGGCCAGCCGGACGGCGAGTTCCCCGGGCCGCATGGGCCCTTCGTGCTCCGCGAGCGCGCGCAGCAGCGGGACGGCCGCGCGGTCGACCGGGACGCCCGCCGCGACGACGGTGCGGTCGTGCTGCCTGAACCGGGTGAGCATGTGCGCGACCCGGCTGATCGCCCGCTCGATCTCCACGATGTCCGGCGGCACCGGTGCTGACATGCCACCAAATCTACCGCTCTACTATTACTTAAGGTAAGTAACAGGATTGCCGATCGGCCGGCCACCGCCGACCGGCCGATGGAGGTACGCATGACGGGCGCCCCGACCACGGCGCGCGAGGCGGCCGGGCGCCCCGCGGCGCGCCCCGGGCACACCGGGCGCACCCTGCTCGCCCTGGCGTTCGCCGGGATGACCGTGGCGGTGCAGCAGACCCTCGTGCTGCCGATGCTGCCCCAGCTCATGCGCCTCTTCGACGCCCCCGTCACCGACGTGACGTGGGTGTTCACCGCGTCCCTGCTGGCCGGCGCCGTCGCCACCCCGCTGCTGACCCGGTTCGGCGACATGTACGGCAAGAAGCGGATGATCCTGCTGTCGCTCGCCCTGCTCGGGACCGGCTCGGTGATCTGCGCGCTGTCCGGCTCGCTCCTCGTCCTGATCGCCGGGCGCGCCCTGCAGGGCGTGTCGGCCGCGCTGATCCCGCTGGCCATCGGCATGATCCGGGACACGTTCCCGCCCGAGCGGGTGACCACGGCGATCGGCGTCGTCAGCGCCACCATGGGCGCCGGCGGCAGCGCCGGGATGATCGTGACCGGGCTGATCGCCGCCCGCACCGACAGCCACCGCCCGGTGTTCTGGATCGCCGGCGCGATGGCCGCCGCCGGGCTGGCACTGGTCGCGGCGGCCGCCCGCGACGTCGGCGTCCGCGCGGGCGGGCGGCCCGACTACCCGGGCGTGGCCGTCCTCGCCGTCTGGCTGATCTGCCTGCTGCTCGGCATCAGCCAGGGCAACCTGTGGGGCTGGACGTCCGGCGGCGTCCTCGGCCTGTTCGGCGCGGCGGCCGTGCTGTGCGCGGGGTGGGTCGTGATCGAGCGGCGCGTCCGCGCCCCGCTGGTCCGGCTGAACCTGCTCGTCGGCGCGCGGTCGCTGCCGGCCAACGTCGTCTCCGCCCTGCTCGGCTTCTCGATGTTCGCCGCGTTCACGCTGATCGCGGGCTTCGTGCAGGCGAGGCCGGAGGAGGTCGGATACGGGCTGAGCGGCTCGGTGCTGGACGTCGGCCTCTACATGCTGCCGAGCACGGTCACGATGCTGGTCTTCTCCTCCCTGGCCGGGTGGATCGCCGCCAGGATCGGCCCCGCGTTCACGCTCGCCATCGGGTCGCTCTTCGCGAGCCTGTGCTACGTGTGGCTGGCGGTGTCGAACTCCCACCCGTACGACATGCTCGCCTTCAGCTCCATCCAGGGGGTCGGCTTCGGCATCGCCTACGCGGCGCTCGGCACGCTCGCCGTCCAGCACGTCCCGATGGACCAGAGCGGCATCGCCAGCGGCATCAACTCGCTGGTGCGGACGGCGGGCGGCGCCATCGCCGGCGCGGTCACCGCGTCCGTCCTGACCGGGCGGGTCCTCGCGGGCACCACCGTCCCCAGCCTCGCCGCGTACGAGCTGTGCTTCTGGATCGTCGGCGCGGGCGCGGCGGTGGCCGCCGCCGTCGCCCTCGTGCACGGCCTGCGCCACCCCCGCTGACCGGGCGGTTCCGCGCCGTCCGGCGCACACGCGGCGGCGGGGGGCCTTGACGAACGGCACCCGGGCCATGCCCTATAGGGGTGGGCCCGAATCGCAGTCCGGGCCGGATCGCAGTCGGGCACGGGACCCGCAACCGGGAGGACGACATGGGCGCCTACGCGGCGGCGTACGAACGCAGCATCGCCGATCCGACCCGATTCTGGGGCCTGGCGGCGCGGGACGTGCGCTGGCTCGTCCCGCCGGACCGGGTCCTGGACGACGGGGCGCCCCCCTTCTACCGCTGGTTCACCGGAGGTGAGCTCAACACCTGCGACAACGCCCTGGACCGGCACGTCGAGGAGGGGCGCGGCGACCAGGCCGCGCTCATCTACGACAGCCCCGTCACCGGGACGGTGCGGACCTACACCTACCGCGAGCTCACCGAGCTGGTCGCGCGGTTCGCCGGGGCGCTGCGGGCGCAGGGCGTCGACCGCGGCGACCGGGTGGTCATCTACCTGCCGATGGTGCCCGAGGCCGTCATCGCGATGCTGGCGTGCGCCCGGCTCGGCGCCGTGCACTCGGTCGTGTTCGGCGGGTTCGCGGCGCGTGAGCTTGCCGTCCGCATCGACGACGCCCGGCCCAAGGCCGTCGTGTCGGCGTCCTGCGGCATCGAGGCCGGCCGGATCGTGCCCTACAAGCCGCTGCTGGACCGGGCGCTGGAGATGGCCCGCCACAAGGTCGACCGGTGCGTGATCCGGCAGCGCGAGCAGCTGCACGCCGACCTCGTCCGCCCGCGGGACGTGGAATGGGACGAGGCCGTCGCCGCCGCGCAGCCCGCCGAGTGCGTGCCCGTCGCCGCCACCGACCCCCTCTACATCCTGTACACGTCCGGGACGACGGGGCGCCCCAAGGGCGTCGTGCGCGACAACGGCGGGCACGCGGTCGCGCTGCGCTGGTCGATGGAGAACGTGTTCGGTGTGGGGCCGGGCGACGTGTTCTGGGCCGCGTCCGACGTCGGGTGGGTCGTCGGGCACTCCTACATCGTCTACGCGCCGCTGCTCACCGGCTGCACGACCGTCCTCTACGAAGGCAAGCCCGTGGGCACCCCGGACGCGGGCGCGTTCTGGCGGGTCGCGGCGCAGCACCGGGTGAAGGCGCTGTTCACCGCGCCGACCGCGATCCGCGCCGTCAAGAAGGAGGACCCCGAGGGCGCGCTGCTCGCCGGGCACGACCTGTCGGCGCTGGACACGCTGTTCCTCGCCGGGGAGCGGCTCGACCCCGACACCTACCGGTGGGCCTCGCGGGTCCTGGACCGGCCGGTCATCGACCACTGGTGGCAGACCGAGACCGGCTGGCCGATCGTGGCGAACCTGCGCGGGCTGGAGCCCCTGCCCGTCAAGCCCGGGTCCCCGTCGGTACCGGTCCCCGGATACGACGTGCGGATCCTCGGGCCGGACGGCTCGGCGCTGCCGCCCGGCACCGACGGCGACATCGCGATCCGGCTGCCGCTGCCGCCCGGGACGCTGCCCACGCTCTGGCAGGACGACGAGCGGTTCGTCGAGTCCTACCTCACCAGGTTCCCCGGGCACTACCTGACCGGCGACGGCGGGCACATCGACGAGGACGGCTACGTCTGGGTGATGGGCCGCACCGACGACGTGATCAACGTCGCCGGGCACCGGCTGTCCACCGGGACGATGGAGGAGGTCATCGCCTCCCACCCGGCCGTCGCCGAATGCGCGGTCATCGGCGTGCACGACGCCCTCAAGGGGCAGGTGCCGCGCGGGCTGGTCGTGCTCAAGAGCGGTGTCCTCGCCGAGCCGGAGGAGCTGTGCCCCGAGCTGATCGGGATGGTGCGCGAGCAGGTGGGGCCCGTCGCCTCCCTCAAGGAGGTCAGCATCGTCCCGGCGCTGCCGAAGACGCGGTCGGGCAAGATCCTGCGGGGCGTGATGCGGGGCATCGCCGACGGCGAGGACGTCACCGTCCCGTCCACGATCGAGGACCCGGACGTCCTGGACGGCCTGCGTCCCGTGCTGCGGAAGGCGACCTAGAGGCGGGGGCCGGTGGCGGGTCCTAGCGGCGGGTCCGCTTGGGCCAGAGCGCCGTCACCACCAGGACGCCGACGACCGCGGCGACGAGCTGCAGGACCGTCTCCCCGAAGCTCCAGCCCTCGCCTTCCGTCACGCCGAACACGTCGGCCAGGCCCGTCCCGGCGAACGCCGCGACGATGCCGGCCGCCATCGCGAACCAGATCGGCATGCTCTCCCGGTCCGGCACGATCAGCCGTCCCAGCGTCCCGACGGCCACGCCCAGGACGACGGCCGCGGCGAGCCCGCCAATGGTCATGTGCGCTCCCTCCCCCGGCCGCCGGGGCCTGTCACCGCGAGGCCCTACCCACGGCGGGATCGGTGACACGGGGGCCGGACGCGGGCGTCAGCGCACGACCAGCGCGCGGCGCCCGGGCGGGACCAGCTCGCCGATGACGGGCGCGCCGGGGACCTCGCCGGCGATCAGCAGGCCGCCGGAGATCTGCGCGTCGGCGAGCAGCAGCCGCTCCTCCTCGCCGATCCGGCGGAAGTCGGTGTGCGGGGTGACCCACGCGAGGTTGCGCCGCGACCCGCCGGGGACGAAGCCGTCGCGGACGGCGGCCCGCGCCCCGTCCAGGTAGGGCACGGCGGAGGCGTTCACCACGGCCGTGACCCCGCTCGCCCTCGCCAGCTTGTAGAGGTGGCCGAGCAGCCCGAAACCGGTCACGTCCGTCGCGCAGGCGACGCCGCGCTCCAGGGCGGCCAGGCCGGCGGCGGCGTTGAGCGCCGTCATCGTCTCCACCGCGTGCGGGAAGACCTCGCCCGTGGTCTTGTGGCGCGCGTTGAGGACGCCGATGCCGAGCGGCTTGGTCAGCGACAGCGGGAGGCCGGGGCGCGCGGCGTCCAGACGCAGCAGCCGGCCGGGGTCGGCGACTCCGGTCACGGCGAGGCCGTACTTCGGCTCGGGGTCGTCGGCGCTGTGCCCGCCGGCGATGGCGCAGCCGGCGAGCGCGGCCTGGTCCCGCCCGCCGCGCAGGACCTCGCGGGCCAGCTCGGCGGGCAGCGCGTCGCTCGGCCAGCCGAGCAGGTTGAGGGCCATCACCGGCGCGCCGCCGACCGCGTAGACGTCCGACAGCGCGTTCGCGGCGGCGATGCGGCCCCAGTCGTAGGCGTCGTCGACGACGGGGGTGGAGAAGTCCGCGGTGGAGACCACGGCGCGGCCGCCCTCGATCCGCACCACGGCGGCGTCGTCGCCGTCCGGGCCGCCCAGCACGAGCGGGTCGCCTCCGCCGGTGAGGCCCGTCACCATCCGCTCCAGTTCCGCCGGAGGGATCTTGGACGCGCAGCCACCGCCGTGCGCGTACTGCGTGAGGCGGGCGACGGGGGTGAGGCGGGTCACCGCCTGATTTAACGCACAACTACCGCAAATGATCAAGAAACGGACGGTACGCGGGCGGTCACCCAGGGCCTAGATCGCTTCCCGACCAGCCGGGAAATCCCCCGAAACACTTGTCCGAACCGCGTTCGGCGTGGTGCGATTCACTATGCAAGTCATCACTTACTAATAGGGGCGACATGGGGATCCAGGAAGAGCAGGCCGAACTCGACAAGGCCCTCGCGGGACAGACGATCTGCACCGGCCTCGCCGAGACCGCCGAGCGGCACGGCGACCTGCCGGCCTACTCCGACCGCGTCGACGGCGAGTGGAGGACACTGACCTGGGCCGGCACCCGCACCCGGGCCCTGGAGACGGCCGCGGGCTTCGCGGCCCTCGGCCTCGAAGCGGGCGACGTGGTCGCGCTGATGATGCCGAACCGCTCCGAGCACATCCTGGCCGACCTCGGCGCCGTCCACGCCGGCGGCATCCCCACCACGGTGTACGCCACCCTCGCGCCCGACCAGATCGCGTTCGTCGCCGGCGACTGCTCCGCGAAGTACGCCGTCCTCAACGGCAGGGACCAGCTCGACCGCTGGGAGCCGGTCCTGGACCGCCTCCCCGAACTGCGCAAGGTCATCGTGGTGGAGGCGGCCGACTGCCCCGCCGGCGACCGCTACCTGTCCTGGGACGCGTTCACGGAGCTGGGCCGCAAGGAGCTCGCCGCCGACCCGGCCGCCATCGACCGCCGCTGGCAGGCCGTAAAGCCCGAGGACACCGTCACGCTGCTCTACACGTCCGGCACGACGGGCGACCCCAAGGGCGTCCTCATCACGCACTCGATGGTGCTGCACGAGGGCGCGATGGTGAAGCGCAGCTCGGTGCTGCCCGACCACCCGGCCGGCGTCTCCTACCTGCCGTTCGCGCACATCGCCGACCGCGTCCTCAGCTACTACCTGCCGGTGCGGATCGCCTCCCACATCCACTTCTGCCCCGACCCCGCCCAGCTCACCTCGATCCTCCCCCAGGTCCGGCCGCACTCGTTCTTCGGCGTGCCCCGCGTCTGGGAGAAGATCATGGCGGGCATCCAGGCGGTCCTGGCGGCCGAGCAGGACCAGGCCAAGAAGCAGGCCGTCGCCGCCGCCCTCGACGCCGGCCGCGCCTACGTCCAGGCCCAGGAGTTCGGCAACACGCTCACCCCCGAGATCACCGCCGCGTTCGAGCAGGCCGACGCGGCGGTCCTCACCCCGATGCGGGCCATGCTCGGCCTGGACCGCGTCGTGCAGGCGTCCAGCGCCGCCGCCCCGCTGCCCGTCGACGTCGCCCGCTTCTTCGCCGGCCTCGGCTTGAAGATCTTCGACGCCTACGGGATGACGGAGACCACCGGCGCCGTCACCGCCAACCTCGCCCACTCCTTCAAGCTCGGCACGGTCGGCCGTCCCTTCGCCGGCGTGGAGCTGAGGCTCGCGGAGGACGGCGAGATCCTCGTCCGCGGCGCCACCTGCACCCCCGGCTACCTGGGCCGCCCCGACGCGACCGCCGAACTGATCGACTCCGACGGCTGGGTCCACACCGGCGACGTCGGCCGCCTCGACGACGACGGCTTCCTCAGGATCGTCGACCGCAAGAAGGAGCTCATCATCACCGCCGGCGGCGAGAACATCGCCCCGTCCATGATCGAGAACCATCTCAAGGAGCACCCGCTCATCGGCCAGGCCCTCGCCTTCGGCGACCGCCGGCCCTACGTCGTCGCGCTCATCACCCTCGACGGCGAGGTCGCCCCCGTCTGGGCCGCCGCCCACGGCATCGACACCACCGACCTGGCCGCCCTCGCCGAGAACCCCCTCGTCCTGGAGGAGGTCACCAAGGCCGTCGAGGACGCCAACGCCCGCCTCGCCCGCGTCCAGCAGGTGAAGAAGTGGCGCCTGCTGCCCGCCGAGTGGACCGCCGAGAGCGAGGAGCTCACCCCGACCCTCAAGCTCAAGCGCCGCGTCGTCCACACCAAGTACTCCGCGGCCATCGAGGACCTCTACGGCGGCTAAGATCAACGGCGGAGGCGTGTGAGCGCCTGGTGGCCTCCCCGGCCTTCAAAGCCGATGGTCCCGAGGATCTCGGGACGGCGGGTTCGATTCCCGTACGCCTCCGCGGGCTCCGGCGGGCCCGGGCCGCTCCGGCCCGGGCCCGCCGTCTCACGTCCGCGGTGTCACGGGGCGTCGAGGTAGTTCCAGGCGCGGGCGATGTCCCGCAGTTCGGGCGGGACCGTGTCCGCCGCGGGCAGCGGGCGGGCGGGCTGGATCTCGCCGGACTTGAGCTTGGCGCCCCAGTCGCCGAAGGCGGCGCGGTAGGGGCCGTGGCTGAGCCGGCCGTAGTCCAGCATCCCGGGTTCCCACTCCACGCCGAGGTAGGAGCAGATCTCCGTGGTCACGCGCTCGGGCTCGGCCGTCAGGTCCTCGTACCGGACGGTGAGGCCGGAGAGCGCGTTCCTGGCCTCCTCGATGTGCTCGGCGTAGCGGAGGATCTCCGGGACGACCTTCTCCGGCACCGAGCCCTTGCGCCTGGCCAGGACCGACTCGACGATCGAGGCGGGGTGGCGCAGCAGGAAGAGGTAGCGCGCCTCCGGCCACGCGGCGGCCAGCCGGCGCCACATCAGGGCGTTGGACGGCGTCTTCTCCACGATCTGCGTCTTGCCGCTGCGCCGGAGCTCGTACGAGAGCACGTTGTCCCAGAGCATGTACTGCAGCTCGTGGACGTCCAACTCCAGCTCGCCCATGATGTCGTGGGTGAACTCGCGGCCCGGCTTCACCCGGAGGTGGCGCAGGTGGAGTTCGTGCGGCGCGCGGATCTGCGAGTGGCTGTTGAGGAGCACGCGGAGCAGGGTGGACCCCGAACGCACCGAGCACAGCACGAAGACCGGCGACTCCACGAGCCGGGGAACCTTCGAGGGGACGATCGAGCTCTCCTCGTCCTCGCCCGGGGGCGTCACCGACGCTCCGTCCGGCCCTTGCACGCGGCCCGGCGGCCGCAGGGCCGCCGCGAGGAGGGTCCCTCGGCGCTTGAGTCCGGTTGCGACCTGGTTCTTCTTCCCTGGTGACGTGCTCATGATGGGGTGCCGGATACCACTCTCTGCTGGGCGGTAGGGGGTGAGGACCCAAATCTAGACGGTTCCTCGCCAGAAGGCCCACACACCTCCCGATTCCCATGCTGAACCCCATTCACCCCTCGGGGCCGCCGGCCGGGCTCCCCCGCCCGGCCGGCGGGCCGCTACGCCTCCTTCATCGTGAAGTTGACCTGGTCCCCGTCGACGGAGGTCACGGTCACGATCATGCGGTACTCGCGGCCCGTGGCGTCGCGGACGGTGCACTCGAGCGTGGCGCCGACCTCGCCCTTGAGGCTCTCCGGGCACTCGCTGGTGGCCGGGCCGATGCCGGCGTCGTCGAACGGCGGGCTGAACTTGGCGTCGAGCTGCTCCTCGACCTTGGCCGCGGAGACGGTCCTGGTGACCTCGACGGACTTGGTGACCTCGCATCCGGCGGTGGAGAGCACGAGGCCGCCGAGCAGGGCGGGCAGGACAAGGAACTTGCGCATCGGTGTAGCTCACTCCTGAGTGGTCGCGGCGTCCCCTGCGGGCCGCCTGATGCACTCTGATGATCGATCTCCGGGGCGGCCCGGTACCAGGGCGTCCGGTCCCGAGAAGAAAGGGACACAAATCGGGACGTATCGGAGAGAACTTTCTCGTTACCGCCGGGTTTCCCGGGTACCTTCACGCCATGGGGCGGATCACCGTGCGCAGGCCCGTGCTGCGGCTCAGTACCTCCGGGTCGCGCGGGCGCCGGCCGGACACGCTCGCGGTGGAGGAGCCGCTGGAGATCCGCGTCGCGGGCAAGGCCCTCACGATCACGATGCGGACGCCCGGGCACGACTTCGACCTCGTCGCCGGCTTCCTGGCGGCCGAGGGCGTGATCGGGGGCGCGGACGACCTGGCGACGATGCGCTACTGCGCCGACACCGCGGAGCAGAACACGCTGGACGTCGCGCTCGCGCCCGGGGTGCCGCCGCCGGACGACTCCATGACCAGGGCGTTCACCACGACGAGCGCGTGCGGGGTCTGCGGGAAGTCGAGCGTGGAGGCGCTGCGCGCCGACCGGCCCTACGAGGTGGGCGAGGATCCGGTGCGGCTCACCCCCGGCGTCCTCGCGGCGCTTCCGGGCCGGCTGCGCGAGGCGCAGCGGGTCTTCGACCGGACGGGCGGCCTGCACGCCGCGGGCCTGTTCGACGCCGGCGGCGAACTGCTCGCGCTGCGGGAGGACGTCGGGCGGCACAACGCGGTCGACAAGGTCATCGGGTGGGCGCTGCGCCAGGGTCGGCTGCCGCTCGCCGGGACGGTGCTCATGGTGAGCGGGCGCGCGTCGTTCGAGCTGACCCAGAAGGCGATGACGGCGGGCGTGCCGGTGCTGGCGGCGGTCTCGGCGCCGTCGTCGCTCGCGGTCGATCTCGCCGAGGACGCGGGGATGACGCTCGTCGGGTTCCTGCGGGGTGAGACGATGAACGTCTACACGGGGGCAGAGCGCGTCGCTCCGTGAGGCCCCACTTGTCATCACGGACCGAAAACCAAGCGGTAACTTGTTGGGTCCTTCTCAAGAAACCTGCGGCCCACTCGAGTTGACTCGTGCACCAATGGACACACGTGTGCGCACACCCGCGCCGCGTGCCGGCACGTGGAAGCGAGGGACGGGATGACGAGGCCCCTGACAGGCGGCGGACCGGCGTCCGGGATCGACGAGCGCCATCCGCCGATCAAGCCTCGGCGCGTGTCCTTCGACTGGTCGGACACGCCGCTGCACTGGGTGCCCGGCGACCCGGTCGCCACCCACATCATCAACTCGTTCCACATCGTCCTGCCCGAGGGCGAGAAGTGGTTCATCCAGTGCGTGAAGGACGCCCGCCCCTACATCAAGGACGAGCGGCTCCAAGAGGAGATCAGGGGATTCATCGGCCAGGAGATGGTGCACGCCCGCTCCCACCAGGGCGTCCTCGACCAGATCCTGGAGGCCAACGGGATCGACGTCTCCAAGATCACGGACGCGGCGGCCAAGGGCAACGCGGACCGGCCCGCCCAGATGGCGGCGCTGAAGGAGAAGAACCCGCGGGCGTGGCGGCGCCGGCTGCGGTTCGAGCTGGCCGCGGTCGCCGCGATCGAGCACTACACCGCCGTCCTCGGCCAGTGGATCATGGACAACGACCGGTTCGAGAAGGCCGGGGTCGACCCGACGATGCTGGACCTGCTGCGCTGGCACGGCGCGGAGGAGGTCGAGCACCGGTCGGTCGTGTTCGACGTGTACAAGGCGTTCGGCGGCGGCTACCTCACCCGCGCGGCCGCCTGGGTGGTGTCGCTGTTCTTCCTGTACTGGGCGCTGATCGGCGGCTCCCTGTACCTGCTCAAGCAGGACCCCACGATCAAGAAGCGGGTGACGCCGCTGCGCGTGTACCGGTCGTACCGGCGGTCCGTGCGGCTGGGGCACGTCCCAGGCATCTTCCGGCTGCTGCTCGGTGAGGCTCCCGTCTACCTCAAGCCGAGCCACCACCCGTCCAAGGTGTGCTCGACGCCGCGGGCGCTGGAGTACCTGATGCAGTCCCCCGCCGCCAAGGCCGCGGGCTACGACCCCTACTAGAGTCCCCTAGACTCCCCTGACCCCCTCCCTAGCCCCCAGAGACACAACGACATGACACCCCCGGCGTCCCCCGTCACCCGGCGGCGGGTCCGCGGCGACGGCGTCGACCTCGCCGTCTACGAGCAGGGCGACCGGTCGCGTCCGACCGTCCTGCTCGTCCACGGCTACCCCGACACCCATGCCGTCTGGGACGAGGTCGCCGAGCGGCTCGCCGGGCGGTTCCACGTCGTCCGGTACGACGTGCGCGGGGCCGGGGCGTCCTCCCGGCCGGCGGGGCGCAGGCGCTACGCCTTCGAGTACCTGATGGCCGACATGCAGTCCGTGCTGGACGCCACCGCACCCGACCGCAAGGTGCATCTGGTCGGACACGACTGGGGCTCCATCCAGTCGTGGGAGGCGGTCTGCACGATGCCGGACCGCTTCGCCTCCTTCACCTCGATCTCCGGGCCGTGCCTGGACCATGCGGGGCACTGGATGCGCCGCAACCTCACCCGCCCGGCGCCGTCGAACCTCCGGCGGGCGGCCGGGCAGGCGGCGCGGTCCTGGTACATCTACCTCTTCCAGACGCCGCTGCTGCCGGAGCTGATGTGGCGGGCCGGGTTCTCCAGGGTGTTCACCCGCGCGCTGGAACTGGGCGAGGGCATCCCCGCGCGCCCCGGGCATCCGGCGAAGAGCCTGGCGCGCGACGGCGCGTCCGGGACCGGGCTGTACCGGGCGAACATGGTGCGGCGGCTGCGCCGGCCGCTCGACCGGCGGACGGACGTGCCGACGCAGGTCATCGTCCCCACCGGGGACCTGTTCGTCTCGCCGCACCTGGTGGGCGGGCTCGCCCGCCGCGTGCCCAACCTGTCGATCCGGTCCGTCGCGGCCGGTCACTGGGTGCCGCGCAGCCATCCGGACGCCGTCGCACGCTGGATCGGCGAGCACATCACCGGCGTCCAGGGCGGCCCCCTCTCCGCGGCCGAGTCCCGCGCGCTGCGCGGGGCCAGGGCGGTCGAGGGGCGGCGCGCCTTCGACGGTTCCCTCGTCGTCGTCACCGGCGCGGGCGGCGGAACCGGGCGCGCGACCGCGCTGGCGTTCGCCGAGCGCGGCGCCGAGGTCGTCGCCGCCGACCTCGACCCGGCCGCCGCGCGGCGGACCGCGGAACTCGCCGGGCTGATCGGCCCGGCAGGGCACGCCTACGCGGTGGACGTGTCCGACCCGGCCGCGATGGAGGACTTCGCCAAGTCGGTGATGCACGAGCACGGGGTGCCGGACGTCGTCGTCAACAATGCGGGGACCGCACTGGCCGGGTCGTTCTTCGACCAGTCCGCCGAGGACTGGAAGGCGGCATTGGACACCAACATCTGGGGTGTCATCCACGGCTCGCGGCTGTTCGCCGCGCAGATGGCTGAGCGCGGGCAGGGCGGTCACATCGTCAACGCGTTGTCCGCCGCCGCGTTCTCGCCGTCCCGGCCACTGCCCGCCTCCGCCACCGGCGAGGCGGCCGCGCTGATGCTGTCCGAACGCCTGCGCGCCGAGCTGAAGGGCAAGGGCATCAGGGTCGGCGCCGTCTGCGCGCCCGGCGGCGGCCCGCGGCACGGCCCCGGCCCGGACGAGGTCGCGAAGCGGATCGTCGCCGCGGTCCGCGCCGACCGGGCCGTCGTCCCGGTCACGGCCGGGGCGCGCCTGGGCCGGGCGGCCTACCGCGTGTGCCCCCGCCTCGTGCGCCGCCTGGCCCTCCGGGGCTGAAAACCGCCGTCCCGGGTACCCGTAGGGCGTCGCCCACCGGGAGGGACGGTACCGCATGGCGGACGCCGTGGTCATCGGAGCGGGGCCCAACGGGCTCGTCGCCGCCAACGTGCTGGCCGACGCCGGCTGGGACGTGGAGGTCCTCGAAGCGCAGCCCGAACCGGGCGGGGCCGTCCGCAGCGACCGGGGCGTCCACCCCGACTACGTCAGCGACGTGTGCAGCGCGTTCTACCCGCTCGGTGTCGCGTCCCCCGCGATGCGCGCCCTCGGCCTCGAACGGCACGGGCTGCGCTGGCGGCACGCGCCCGCCGTCCTCGCGCACCCGCTGCCGGACGGGCGGTGCGCCGTCCTCGAACGCGACCCGGACGCGACCGCCGCCGGGCTCGACGCGTCCGCCCCGGGGGACGGTGCGGCGTGGCTGCGGCTCTGCCGGCTCTGGGACGAGATGGGCGACCCGCTCCTGCGCGCCCTGCTCACGCCGTTCCCGCCCGTCCGCGCCGCGTTCCCGCTGGCGGTGTCGGCGCGGCGCGCGGGCGGGCTCCGCGTCGTGCGCTCCCTGCTGTCGCCCGCGCGCACGTTCGGCGAGCACGAGTTCACCGGGCCCGGCGGCCCGCTGATGCTCGCCGGCGGGGCGCTGCACACCGACATGGCCCCGGAGACGGCCGGCGGGGCGCTGTTCGGCTGGCTCCTCGCCATGATCGGGCAGCGGTACGGCTGGCCGGTGGCCGAGGGCGGCGCCGGTGAGCTGACGGCGGCGCTGGTGCGGCGGCTGGAGTCCCGGGGCGGGCGCGTCCGCTGCGACGCCCCGGTCGCGTCGGTCATCGTCCGCGGCGGCCGGGCGCTCGGCGTGCGCACCGCGTCGGGCGAGCCGGTGCGCGCCACCCGGGCGGTGCTGGCGGACGTGGCGGCGCCCCTCCTGTACGGCGGCCTCGTCGGCTGGCAGGACCTGCCCGGCACGCTCCGCGCGGACATGGACCGCTTCGACTGGGACCACGCCACGTTCAAGGTCGACTGGGCGCTGTCGGGACCGATCCCCTGGGCGTCGCCCGGCGCGGCCCGCGCCGGCACCGTCCACCTCTCCCCCGGCATGGACGCGATGAGCGGCTACGGCGCGCAGCTCGCCACCGGCCGCGTCCCGGCCGAGCCGTTCGCGATCCTCGGGCAGCTCACGACCGCGGACCCGGCGCGCTCCCCCGCCGGGACGGAGTCGGCCTGGGCCTACACGCACGTCCCCCACCGGGTGAAGGGCGACGCGGGACCGGACGGCATCACCGGCACCTGGGACGAACGCGAACGGGCCGCCATGGCCGCGCGCCTGGAGGACGCCCTGGAGCGCCTGGCCCCGGGCTTCCGCTCCCTGATCGTCGACCGCCGGATCACCGCCCCGCCCGCGTTCCGGGAGCACGACGCCAACCTGCGTAACGGCGCCCTCAACGGCGGCACCGCGATGATCCACCAGCAGCTGGTGTTCCGTCCCGTGCCCGGCCTCGGCCGCGCCGAGACCCCGGTGGCCGGCCTGTACCTGGCTTCCGCGTCCGCCCACCCGGGCGGCGGCGTGCACGGCGCGTGCGGCGCCAACGCCGCCCGCGCCGCCCTGGCCCTGGCGGG
>NZ_SMLC01000077.1 GCF_004349245.1 Actinomadura sp. 6K520
CGCCCGTCTCCCGCCCGTCTCCCGCCCGTCTCGCTCCCGTCAGCCGTCCCGGCCGGCCCAGTCGACGCAGACGATCACCGCGTCGTCGACCGGCTCGCCGCCCTCGTGATGGGCGAGGAAGTGCCGGATCATGGTGCGGGCGGCCTCGGGCGGCTCCTGCAGCCGGGTGTGGCGCAAGGCACGCGCCAGTGCGTGCTCCCCGTACCGCTCACCCGTCGGGGACAGGGCATCGTGCACCCCGTCGCTGACGGCGACCAGCCGGTCCCCCGGCTCGGCGGCGAACTCCTCGGTGACGTACCCGGTGTCGCCGAACATCCCGAGCGGCATCTGCGCGTCGAACCCGATGCGGTCGATGGCGCCGCCGCGCATGCGCAGGGTGATCGGCGAGCCCGCGTCGACCACCCGGACCAGCCCGGTGGCGAGTTCGAACTCCAGCAGGAGGGTCTCCATGTGCCGCTCGCCGCGGTGCCGCGCGAACAGGGTCTGGTCGGCCAGCGCGGCCTGCTCGGCGATGCCCGCGCCGGACCGCCGCGCGTTGCGCAGCGCGCTGACCGCCAGGCCGGTCAGCGCCGCCGCCTCCGTCCCCGATCCCATGCCGTTGCTGACCGTCAGCGTGAGCCGGTCCTCGGACGCGGACCAGTCGAAGTTGTCGCCCCACACCGCGTAGGCGGGTTCGAGCTGCCCGGCGAAGCGGAACTCGGCGGAGTCGAAGGACGGGGCGGGCAGCAGGTCCCACTGCATCTCGGCCGCGACCGTCAGCCTGCCCCGCCGCCGCAGCCGCCGGAACAGGTCCGTGGCCTGGTTCGCGATCTTCATCGCGCGGGCGGCGACGCGGGCGAACTCCTCCAGCCAGGGCGGGTCGTCGGCCAGGAGGCGGACGCTCAGCACCCCCTGCCGCTCGCCCTGCACGCTCAACGGCAGGTGGAGGAGCCGGCCGCCGTCCGGGTCCGGCGTTTCCCGGACGATCCGCTGGGAGGCGAACGCCCGGCCCGGCGCGGTGTTGTCGACCGGGAGGTCCTCGCGGCCGGGAAGCGTCCGGACGAGATACGCCTGCCGGTAGTCGATGAGCAGCACCTCGGCGTCGACCCCGTTCGCATGCCGTTCGACCAGCCTGCTCGCGACGTCGATCAGCTCGTGCGGAGCGGCGGCCCACAGGGCCCGCGCGATCGCCGCGAAATCCGTTTCGGGTGGTTGGTCAGGCATCGGGATCCTCGCCAGGTGGGGGGGTGCCGCCGTCCGGGGCATCCGTCCGGCCCCACCGGATGGTGCCCTGCCGGGATGCCCCGGACGGCGTCTTATGTAACAGTGGACGGCATGGTGGACACGTCGAGTAAGGGGACGGCGGAGTCCTTGGCGGCGCTCGACGACGCCGCCTCGACCCTGATGAGCGTCTGGTCCAGTGCGCACAACTCCCCTGATGTACCCGTTCCCTCGACCCAGCTACGCGCACTCTTCATCGTGGAGCGCGGCCCGGTCAACATGAGCCGGCTCGCGGAGGAGCTCGGCGCGCTGGTGTCCTCGGCGAGCCGGCTGTGCGACCGGCTGGAGGCGTCCGGGCTGCTGACCCGCGACCACGGGCGGGACCGCCGCGAGGTCACGGTGCGGCTCAGCCCCGACGGGGAGGCGCTGCTCGACCGCCTCCGGGTCCGGCGGCGCGAGGATCTGGCCCGGATCCTGGCCTCGATGCCGGCGCCCGCGCGGGCCGCGCTGCTGTGGGGGCTGGAGGAGTTCCGGCGGGCCGCGTCGAACCCGGACGCCGGCGGCGACTCCATTTCGCTGCCCGCCTGAATTCACGGGAAATGGTCCGTTTCGCCAGATGAGTCGGGGCCCTCCAAATTCTCCGGGTTGTTCAGGAAACATAGCCATTCCCGCGGCCGACGCCGCGCAAAACTTCGCCATTTCCGCTACGCGCTCCGTTCCCGCCGCTAATATCGCGGCTCATGGCGACCAATAATCCCCCGCGGCTTTCCCGCCGCGCCGTCACCACCGGGCTCGCCCCGGCGGTGGCCGCCGCGCTGCTGCTCGGCGGATGCGGCGGCTCGTCACCGGGCACGGCGGCGGCGAAGGAGGGGGGCGCGGCCACCGGCCCGGCGGGTCAAGTGGAGCGGGGCGGGCGGGCCGGTGCGGCCAAGGTGCCCGAGGCGACCACGTACACCACCGTCCAGGGCGCGCCCGAGGACGCCGCACCCGACGGCGCCACCGACGGCCTGGTCGTGCACCCGGCCAAGGCCGTGCCCGTGCTCGACCGCCCGGACGGGCGCCGCATCGCCACCCTGCCCGCCGAGCAACTGGGCGGCCCCACGTGGGTCCCCGTGGTGGAGACCTCGGGCAGCTGGCGGCGGGTGCTGCTGCCGAGCCGCCCCAACCGCGCCACCGGCTGGATCTCCGGCACGGGGATCCGGACCGCGCGCACCCCGTACACGATCCGTGTCGACCTCACCGGGCGGAGGCTCACGCTGCTCAGGTCCATGCGGGAGGTCGGCCGGTGGAAGGTCGCGATCGGCGGTCCGCGGACCCCGACGCCCACCGGGCGGACGTTCCTCATGGCCACGCTCACCCGGGACAGGAAGGCCCCGAGCCCGATCGTCCTGCCGCTCGGCACCCACTCGGCGACCCTCGACACCTTCGGCGGCGGTCCCGGCACCGTCGCGCTGCACGGCTGGCCCGACGCCTCCGTGTTCGGCAGGGCCGTCACGCACGGCTGCGTCCGGGTACCGGACGCGGCGCTGAAGGCCCTGTCACGGGTCCCGCTCGGATCCCTGGTGTTCATCAACGGCTGACCGCCGGCCAGGTACGCCCAAGATCTCAAGGAAATCGGAGAAACACTCATGCGTTACAGCCATGCCGTCAGGGGCATCGTCGCCGCCGGGCTCGTCACCACCGGCCTCGTCACCGCCCCGGCGCCCGCCCTGGCCGCCGCCGTCCCGCAGGGCGCCGTCCCGCAGAGCGAGGGTTCCGCGTACGGGCTGACGGCCTCCGGGCCGGTGTCCGTCCCGCCGGTGCCCGCCGTCTCCTCCACCACGGAAACGGTCCGCAAGAGCCTGCTGCGCGAGGAGAGCACCGACCTCGTCAAGGCGTCCGCGCTGGACGTCAGCGCGTCCGCGGCCCGCGCCCGCTCGACCGTCGCGAAGGCCGCGGTCCCGGCCGCGGACCTCATGGCCGACGCGGTCACCGCGAAGTGCCACGGCGGCAGGGGCGGGGCCCACCTCGCCCGCGCCGTCATCGCGGGCAAGCGCCTCGACGCCTCCCCGCCGCCCAACACCACGATCCCGGTCGACGTGGAGGGCCTCGGGCGCACCTCGCTGACCCTCAACAAGCAGGAGCGGATGGCCGACGGCCGCCTCGCCGTGACCGCGATGGAGCTGCGGCTGCCGCTGCCGGGCAAGCCCGCGACCGTCCGGATCGCGTCCGCGACCTGCGGCAAGCCGTCCGGCCCGGCCGAGAGGCCGTCCGACGCGCCCGCGCCGACCCCGGTCGAGCACGACCTGCCCGTCACCGGCTGACCGGCACCGGCCGACCGGCAACGGCCCGCACCGGCCGACCCGCATCCCGGCAGCACGGCCCGGCGGGAACCCTCCCGCCGGGCCGGCGCCGTCAGACCGCCAGCGACTTCTCGAAATGCACGATCGCGCCCTCCCGGTGCACGCGATCGGCGATGTGCAGTTCCTCCGTGAACGCCCGCATCAACTGGAGCCCCCGTCCGTGCTCGGCCAGCGGCGGAGCCTGCTCGCTCCCCCAGTCGGCTCCGCCGCCGGCCACGTCGAAACCCATTACCGGGGCACCGTCGGCCGCGCCCCCGTCGATGACCTCGACGACGCATCGCGTCCCGTCCATCCGCGCACGGACCTCGTATTCTTTCGCGTTGGCCGCGTGCTGGATGACATTCGCGCACGCCTCACCCAAGGCGAGCGCGATATCGGCACGGATCTCCGAGGCGACCCCGAGCCCGCGCAGCGAGGCATCGAGCGTGTGCCGCACAATCGGAGCGCTCTCGGCGTTCCTCGGCAGGGTCATTTCGAGAACGACCTCCATGCCATTCGCCTCCGTTCCCTCTAGCAGCCAGATTTCCCGCTGATCTCCTGCGGAAACTCAAGCCACCAGAAAAACGAGGGTCACAGCTTCTTTTCCCGCGGTCGACTTCGGCGTCGGGAGCTAGTCGTCGACCCGCCCGGCGAGGCGCCGCGCCGCCTCCACCTGCTCCTCGTCCAACCCCTGGTAATCGCTGCGCTCGTGCTGCGACGCCTGGTCGTCGATCCACCTCCCGTGGGCCTCCCACGCGGCCTGCTTGCTGACCCCGAGCGCGGCGCCGATCTGCGCCCACGACGCCCCGGACGACCGCGCCGACCGCACCGCGAGCTGCCGCCCGTACACCGCCTTCCGCGCGATCACCTCCCCGAGCGCGAGCATCTCCAGCACCTCCTCCCGCCGGAGCGGCGCGTCCCCGACCGCGTCCCGCAGCCACAGCTCGTCGTACCGGCTCGCCGCCGTCGTCAGCGTGACGCCCTTCTCGATTCCCTCTGGAGTGACCATGCCCCCAGCATCACCGTCAAGACCGCCTGACGTCAAGACCGCCTGACGCCAAACCCGCCTGACGTCCGGCCGCTCCCGAATCCGGTCGGCGGGTGCGCACGGGCCGCGGAGGGCGTGTCAGCCGCCGCCGGTCAGGTCGGCGGCGATGTCGCGGTCGCCGTAGCCCTCGGGGGCCGCGACCTCGACGACCGGCTCGGGGCGGTCGTCGAACTCCACCCGCAGCGCCCGCGACATCGTCGCGTGCATCTCGTACATGCAGGTGATGTAGGTGAGCTGGAGGATCTCCTTGTCGGAGAGGTGCCTCTTGAGAATGTCGAAGATCCCGTCGGCCACGCGGCCGCCGTCCAGGACGAGGCCGTCGGTGTAGGCGAGGACGGCGCGCTCCAGCGGCGAGTAGCAGTCGGCGGTCTGCCACTGCGGGATCGCCTGGATCTTCTCCTCGGGCATGCCGAGCGCCCGCATCTGCTTGCAGTGCTGCGAGAAGACGAACTGGCTGCCGCGCGCCCACCCGGCCCGGCACTGGCCGAGCTCGCGGAGGACGGGGTCGAGGTCGGCGCTGCGGTAGAGCTGGAACCCCTTGACCGCGTGGCGGAACACGTCCGGGGACTGGGCGAAGACCGTCCACCAGTCGCCGGGCGAGCCGGTGGCGGTGCCGTGGTCGACGGCCGGGTCGCGGTCCGGCGCGAACAGGTGGTCGTAGAAGAAGAGGATCAGCTCGTCGGTGACCTCGGCGCGGGGCACTTCACGCAGTCGCGGCATGCTCGTCCTTCGGGGTGGTGCGGTCGGCGGCGGTCTTGGGTTCGTGGGAGACGTCGGACTCGTCGAACGTCCGCGTCCAGCAGGCGAATTCGAGGAGGATCCCGTCCGGGTCCTGGAAGTAGAAGGAGCGGACGAACACGCCGTCGTTCACGTCCGGGGAAAGGCCCATCGGGCTGTCGTCGTGGTTCAGGATCGGGCTGACGGTGACGCCCTTCTCCTTGAGCCGCCGCCGGTAGTCCTCGAACTTCTCGACGGGGACGTGGAACGCCACGTGGTTCATCGAGCCGACCGCGCTCAGCAGCTCGCCCTGCTCGGGACGGCCGGCGGGCGCGGAGATGCCGGGGACGGGGTCCGGCGCGTCCGGGAACCAGAAGAACGCCAGGCAGTCGCCGCCGCCGCAGTCGAAGAAGAAGTGCTGGCCCATGCCGGCCGGCAGGTCCAGCGTCTTGACGAGCGGCATCCCGAGGACGCCGGAGTAGAAGTCGATGGTGCGCTTCATGTCGGACGACACGAGCGCCAGATGGTTGATGCCACCGAGCTCGAACTCGGTGTTGCCGCCGGTCATGAGACCTCCTCACCGCGGGAGCGAAGTCGCGCCCCGGCGGCCGCCTCCCGCAGTTGACTTGACAGTCATATCAACTTTTCCGATGCTCGGATACTGTTCCCCCGGACATCCGATTGTCAAGACCGGCGGAAGGGACCACGGCCATGAGCAGCGGCGACGCCCCGGGCGGGCAGCAGGCACCGCGCACCGAGCGCGGCGCCCGCACCAGGGAGCGCCTCCTCGCCGCCGCGCGGGAGGTGTTCGAGGAGCGCGGGTTCCTGGAGACCCGCGTCGCGCACATCACCCGGCACGCCGGCGTCGCCTACGGCTCCTTCTACACCTACTTCCCGTCCAAGGAGGCGGTGTTCCTGGAGGTCGCCGACCGGCTCTTCGCGGACATGACCGAGCACGCCCTCGAACCGGCGGCCGGGCCGTCCCCCGCCGACCGCGTCCGCCGCGCCAACCGCGCCTACTACGCGGGCTACCTGCGCAACGCGAAGATGATGGCGATCATCGAGCAGGTCGCGACGTTCAACGGCGAGTTCCAGGAGCTGCGGCGCAAGCACCGGGCCGCCTCGGCGGCGCGGTCGGCGAAGGCGATCGAGCACTGGCAGCGGGCGGGCCTCGTGCCGTCCGACCTCGACCCCGAACTGGCGGCCGGCGCGCTCGCCACGATGGTCGACCACTCGCTGTACCTGTGGCTCGTCCAGGGGGACGACGCGGATGCCGAACGCCTCCTCGATACCCTCGACGCCCTCACCGTCCGAGCCCTCGGCCTGCCGACCTGAAGGAGACCCGTGGAAGCCGTCGCCCCCTCCCCCGCGCCGCTCGCCGCCCAGCGCAGGGCCGGCGCATGAGCACGCTGGACGCCGCGCTCACCGCCCGCCTGGGCGCGGCCGTGTCGAACCTCGTCCGGCTGTCGGGCGGCGCCAGCCGCGAGACCTGGTCGTTCGACGCGGACGGCCGCCCGCTGATCCTGCGCCGCGACCGGCCGGGGACCATCGACCCCACCGCGCTGGCGCGGGAGGCCGCCCTGCTGGCCTCTGCCGCGGCCGCCGGCGTCCCCGTCCCCGAACTGGTCGACCACGGCGACGACCTGGCCGGCGTCCCCTTCCTGATCATGGGGCGGCTGTCCGGCGAGACGATCCCCCGCCGGCTCCTGCGCGACGAGCGGTTCGCGCGGGTGCGCGGCCGCCTCGCCCGCGACCTCGGCGGCATCCTGGCGCGGCTGCACACGATGGCGCCCGTTTCCGGCCTGCCCGACGAGGACCCGCTCGCCGTCCTCGTCGCGTTCTACGAGGACTTCGACGAGCCGCGGCCCGCCGTCGAACTCGCCCTGCGCTGGCTGCGGGACCACCGCCCGCCCGCGTCCGGCCGCCGGACGGTCGTGCACGGCGACTTCCGCAACGGCAACCTGATGATCGACGCGACCGGGGTGACGGGCGTCCTCGACTGGGAGCTCACCCACCTCGGCGACCCGGCCGAGGACCTCGGCTGGCTCTGCGTGAAGGCCTGGCGCTTCGGTTCACCGCACGCGGCCGGCGGCTTCGGCTCCCGCGAAGACCTCCTCGCCGGCTACGCCGCCGCGGGCGGCACCCCGCCCACCCCCGAAGAACTCCGCTGGTGGGAGGTCTTCGGCACGCTGCGCTGGACGATCCTGTGCCGCCTCCAGGCCGAGCGCTTCCTGAGCGGGACGGACCCGTCCATCGAGTTCGCCGCCCTGGGGCGGAGGGTCTGCGAGCAGGAACACGACCTCCTCCTGGCCCTCGGCCTGACCGAACCGATGACCGTCCAGGACCCGCTGGAGACCGTCCAGGCCACCGCGACACCGCCCCATGACCGCCCCGACGCGTCCGCCCTGATCGAGGTTGTGGGCGCGTACCTCACGGAGGCCGAGCAACCCGACGACCGGCTCCGCTTCCACGCCCGCGTGGCCGTGTCCGCGCTCCGTATAGCGCGCCGGGAGATCCTCCTGGCCGAGACCCACAGGGCCGCCCACCGCGAGCGCCTCCGCAAACTCGACTGCGCTACCGACGCCGACCTCGCGAAGGCCATCCGCGAAGGCGCCCTGGACGACCGAAAGGACGAGGTGGTCGCCGCGGTGCGCGCCTCCGTCATCGACAAACTCACCGTGGCCAACCCAGGCCACCTCGCCCTCCCCGGCTGAAGAACCGAAGCTCTTGGCGGTGCGTCAAATGGTTTGAACACACCGTAAGGAGCAAAATGATCCGTCCCCTTCACGCCGTGGCCGCCCTCGTGCTCGGCGCCGCCCTCGTGCTGACCGGCTGCCAGGTCAACAGCCACACATGCAGAAACGGCGAATGCCACGTGACCACGACCGGGACCGGCAACACCTTGGACATCATGGACTGGGACGTCAGGGTCACCGAAATCTCCGGCGACTCGGCCACCTTCACCGTCGATCACTCGCCCCCGGTCAGGATCGCCGTGGGCCGCAGCGAGCGGGTCGGTGCGGCCAAGATCAGGGTGACCTCCATCGAGGGCGAAACGCTCAAGTTCGACGTCAAGTAGCCGACGCGTTCGCTGCGTCCCGCGCCCGTTCCGGCCGGATGGTCTGCGGCGAGTTCGGTCGCCAGCAGGAGGCCGTCCATCCGGCGGACGGCCTCAGAGGCTCGGACCACCGACGGGGGTGACGTGGTCGAGTGCGGTGAGGTCCTCGTCGTCCAGGTGGATGCGGTCGACGGCGAGGTTCTCTTCCAGGTGGGCCACCGAGCTCGTGCCGGGGATCAGCAGCATGCGGTCGTAGTGGGCCAGCAGCCAGGCGAGGGCCGTCTGGGACGCCGAGGCGTGGTGCTTGGCGGCCACCGAGGCGATCACCGGGTCGGCGGCCAGCGCCTTCGGGCCGCCGGTGAACGCGGAGCCGAGCGGGTAGTAGGGGACGTACGCGATGCCGTGCTCGCGGCAGAGGTCGACGACCGGCTCGTCCGTGCGGTTCGCGATGCCGAACGCGTTCTGCACCGCGGCGATCGGGGTGATCTCAAGGGCGGCCCGGACGACGTCGGCCGAGGCCGTCGAGAGGCCGATGAGGTCCAGCTTGCCCTCGTCGCGCAGGTCGGTCAGGACGCCGAGTTGCTCGGCGAGCGGGACGGGGTCCGGCTCGGCGCCCCCCACGCCGAAACGCATGTTCACCAGGTCGATTCGTTCGAGCCGCAGGGTGCGCAGGTCCTGCTCCACGGTCGCCCGCAGCTGCTCCGGGCGGGAGGCCCGGACCCAGCCGCCTTCCCCGTCGCGGGCGCCGCCGACCTTCGTGGCGATGACGAGGTCGTCCGGGTAGGGGTGCAGCACCTCGGCGATGAGTTCGTTGACGACGTCGGGACCGTAGGGCTGCGCGGTGTCGATGTGGTCGACGTCGAGCTCGACGGCGCGGCGCAGCACCGCGCGGGCCGCGGCCGGGTCCTTGGGCGGGCCGAGCACCCATGGGCCGGCGAGCTGCATCGCGCCGAAGCCGATGCGCCGCACGATCCTGCCGCCGAGCGGCGATGTCCGAGTGATGGTGGTCATGCGTCGACTATGGGGGCCCACGCGGCGGCACTACGAGTGGCAGCGGCATCCTCGGACGCACAGACCCACCCTTCTCGGCGCATCCGGCACCTAACCTTTGGAGCATGGCCAACAACGGTGAGCTGCGGGAGTTCCTGCGCACCCGGCGGGCGCGCGTCCGCCCCGAGGACGTGGGCATCGAGACCGGCGGCCGGCGCCGCGTCCCGGGCCTGCGGCGCGAGGAGGTCGCGCTGCTGGCCGGGGTGAGCCTCGACTACTACGCGCGCCTTGAGCAGGGCCGCCGCCACCTGCAGCCGTCCGACCAGGTGCTCGACGCGATCGCCCGCGCGTTGCGGCTGGCGGAGGTGGAGCGGCTGCACCTCCACAACCTCGTCCGGTCGACCGTGGTGCCCGAGCCCGGCGAACTGCGGGTCGCGCCGCTCGACGCGGGCATGCGGACGATGCTCGACAGCCTCAAGATCCCCGCGATCATCATCGACTCGCGCGGAGACGTGCACGCGATGAACCGCCTGGGACGGGCGCTAATGGTGGGCCTCGAACCGCTGCCGTCCGCGGCGGGCAGCCACCCGCGCTGGCTGTTCCTGCGGCCGTCGACGCGCGATCTCCTGACCGACTGGGAGATGAACGCACGCGTGAGCGTCGGGGTCCTGCGGGAGACCGCGGGCCGCTACCCGCGCGACAGGGAGCTGCACGCGCTGATCGGCGAACTGTCCGTCGCCAGTCCCGAGTTCCGCAGCTGGTGGGCCGAGCACGATGTCGACACGCGGTGCCGCGGCCCCAAGCGATTCCGCCATCCCGTCGTCGGTGAGCTCGTCATGCACGTCGAGGTGCTGCGGTTCCAGGACGGGGAGCGCTGGCTCTACACCTATGCGGCGGAACCCGGATCGCACTCCGCGGAGGCGCTGCGGTTGCTCGGCACGTGGGCCGCGACGCAGGACGCCGAGGAAAACGGCGTTCCGCGCGCCGAGCCGGGCGTCAGGTCCGGTGGGACGCGTTGAGGCGGGCGGCCTGGCGGGTCAGGTGGTCGCGTTCGGCGAGGTTGGGGGCCTTGTGGGCCGCCTCGGCGTACAGGCGCGCCGCCGTCGTCAGATCGCCGTCGCGTTCGTGCAGGTACGCCGCCACGGCGGTGTAGCGGGGTAGGGAGGCGTCCAGCTCCGCGAGGGCCTTCAGGCCGGCGCGGGGGCCGTCGGCCTCGCCCACGGCCACCGCGCGGTTGAGCCGGACGACCGGGCTGCCGGTCAGCCGCACGAGCTCGTCGTACCACTCGACGATCTGCACCCAGTCGGTCTCCTCGGCGGTGAGCGCGTCGGCGTGGAGGGCGGCGATCGCGGCCTGGGCCTGGAACTCGCCCAGCCGGTCGCGGGCCAGGGCCGCCTGGAGGATCTCGATGCCCTCGGCGATCAGGCCGGTGTCCCAGCGGGCCCGGTCCTGCTCGGCGAGCGGCACGAGGCTGCCGCCGGGGGCGGTGCGGGCGGCGCGCCGGGCGTGGTGGATCAGCATGAGGGCGAGCAGCCCCGCCACCTCGGGGTGGTCGACCATCGCGGCGAGCTGCCGGGTGAGCCGGATCGCCTCGGCGGCCAGGTCGACGTCGCCGGAGTAGCCCTCGTTGAACACCAGGTAGAGGACGCGCAGCACGGTGGCGACGTCGCCGGGCCGGTCGAAGCGCACGCCGGAGACGGTGCGTTTGGCCCGGCTGATGCGCTGCGCCATGGTCGCCTCGGGCACCAGGTACGCCTGGGCGATCTGCCGGGTGGTCAGCCCGCCGACGGCGCGCAGCGTGAGCGCGACCGCCGACGACGGCGTCAGCGACGGGTGCGCGCACAGGAAGTAGAGCTGGAGCGTGTCGTCCACGCCGGACGCGGGGCCGGGCGGCGGCTCCTCCTCGACCACGTCCTCCCGGCGGCGGCGTGCGGTCTCCGCCTTGGTCGCGTCGAGGAACTTGCGCCAGGCCACGGTGATCAGCCAGCCCTTGGGATCGCGGGGCTCGTCGTCCGGCCAGACCCGGATCGCCTCCACCAGGGCGTCCTGGACGGCGTCCTCGGCCGCCGCGAAGTCGGCTCCGCGGCGGACGAGGATCGCCAGGACGTGCGGTGTGAGGCTGCGCAGCAGTACCTCGTCCACCTGGAAGGTCACTCGTTGATGGTAGGCGGCTGCGTGAAGATCGGGCGCAGCTCCAGCCACTCGTGGATCGGCTTGCCGCCCGCGCCGGGCGCGGCCGACAGCTCCGCCGCCAGCTCCAGCGCCCGCTCGTAGCTGTCCACGTCGATCACCATCCACCCGGCGATGAGGTCCTTGGTCTCGGCGAACGGCCCGTCGGTGACGGGCGGGCGGCCCTCACCGTCGTACCGGACCCACGTCCCCTCGGGCGCGAGCGCCCGCTCGTCGACGAACTCGCCGGTCTGCTCCAGCCGGGTCGCGAAGTCCGCCATGTACTGGATGTGGGCGGAGATCTCCTCCGGCGTCCACTTGTCCATCGGCACGTCGTTGACCGCCGCCGGGGCGCCGCGGTAGTGCTTCAGCAGCAGGTACTTGGCCATCGTGTGTCTCCTCGGTGTTCGTGCGACCCATGTCGTCGCGGTCACACCGGGGACGACGCCCGCCCCCGGTTCTCGACATCGCCACCAAGAATCTTTCCCGCACCCGCGGCCCATGCTGCCCGTGCCCGGACGTCGTCCGAGCAGGAACCGAGAAGCACCGCGCTCACCGGCCGTCCTAGCGTGAGGGAACGCGGACAGCAGGTGTGACCAAAGGAGAGAACCCGTGTCATTGCAGGTGAGCGTCATCATGCTCGGCGTCAAGGACGTCGACAGGGCCAAGAGCTTCTACGTCGACGCACTGGGATGCAAGGTCGAGCAGGACTATCCCGGTTTCGTCAGGTGCAGCCTCGGCGACGGTTCCTCGGAACTGGCCCTCTACGAGTGGGACGAGGTAGCGGGTGACGCCGGCGTCGACCCCGAGGGCTCGGGCTTCCGCGGCACCTCGTTCCATTTCATCACCGGCTCCAGGGAAGAGGTGGACGACGTCCTCCAGACCGCGGAGACCGCCGGCGCCACGATCGTCAAGGCTGCGGCCGCCGCCGAATGGGGCGGGTACTCCGGCCACTTCAGCGACCCGGACGGCCACCTGTGGAAGGTCGCCACCGCCGCCTGACCCCGGGCTCGGCCTCAGGCTTCTTCGGGGTCGCGGCCCACGGCGTGGCGGCCGCCGTCCACGGGGAGGACGGCGCCGTTGACGAAGCTCGCCTCGGCCGAGAGCAGGTAGGCGACGGCGGCGGCCACCTCGTCCGGGCGGCCGACCCGGCCGGCCGGGTGGAGCAGGCGCATCTCGTGCTCGATGCGCGCGGCCTCCGCCGGGGTCTGGCGGCCGAGGAAGGTCTCGTACCGTTCGGTCGTGATCGAGCCGAGCGCCACGGCGTTGGTCCGGATGCCGTGCGGGCCGTGGTCGACGGCCAGGGCGCGGGTGAGGGCCTCGGTGGCCGCCTTCGCCGTCGCGTACGGCAGGGAGCCGCGCACCGGCCGCTGCGCCTGGTGGGACGACACGTTCACGATGGCGCCGCCCGTCCCGGCGTCCCGGAAGCGGCGCACGGCCGTCACGCAGCCGATCACGGCGGGGTGGAAGTTCAGCGCGATCAGGTCGAGGAGTTCGGTCGCGGACGGGTCCGCCACGTCGCGGAAGACGGCGGCGTTGTTGACCCAGCCCGCGAGCGTCCCCGCTTCCTGCGCCAAGTCGGCGGCCCGGTCCGCGACGCTCTGGTCCGCGGCGTCGCCCACGACCGAGGTCACGTCGGGGTGGTCATGGGTCCACTCGACCGCGGCCGGGTCCAGCTCGATGACGACGACCTTCCCGCCGCCGGCCAGCAGTCGTTCGACGATGGCCCGGCCGACGCCGCGTCCGCCACCGGTCACCACATAGGACTCGCTCACTATCGCCCCTCTTCCCGTACGGTTCCTCCGATCTTCCGTGCCGCGGCGGCCCTGTGTCAGTCTGTCGGCGTGATCACGGTGCGGCGGGTGTGGCTGATCAGGCATGGGCAGAGCGAGTCGAACGCGGGACTGCCGACCAACGGGCCGGGGGCGTCGCCGCTGACCGAGCGGGGGCGGCGGCAGGCCGCGCGGATGGCCGCGACGTTCACCGAGGCGCCCGCCCTCATCGTCAGTTCCCCGTTCCTCCGCGCCCGGCAGACCGCGGAGCCGACCGTCGAGCGGTTCCCCGAGGTGCCGTACGAGGAGTGGCCCGTCCAGGAGTTCACCTTCCTGGGCCGGTTCCACAGCGCGCAGACCACCGGGGAGCAGCGGCGGCCCTTCGCCGACGACTACTGGCAGCGGCTCGACCCCGGTTACGTCAACGGCCACGACGGGGAGTCCTTCCGGGCGCTCATCACGCGCGCCCGCGCCTTCCTCGACCGCCTGGCCGAGCGTCCCGCGGACGGCCCGATCGCGGTGTTCACGCACGGCGTCTTCACGAAGGCGGTCGTGTGGTCGCTGCTGAGCGGGGTCACCGCCCCCGACGCCGCCGCGATGCGGGCCTTCCGCGACTTCCAGGGGCTGTACGACGTGCCCAACTGCTCGATCGTCGAGCTGTGGCGCCCCAGCGGGTCGTACGGGTGGCGGGTCGTCGCCGGGGCGACGATGCACCTCGCCGAGACGTTCGCGGCGCCCGGGGTCGCGTCGCCCGCGCGCTTCGACTAGGCGCGCTTAGGCGCGCTTCGACCAGGCGCCGGGGCCGGTTCACGGGCGGGGGTTAGACTCCTTCGTGCGGATGGTTCACCCGGGCCCCGTGAGGGCGCGGGTGTCGTAAGAGGGAACCCGGTGCGAATCCGGGACTGCCCCGCAGCGGTGAGTGGGAACGACCGCCGTCACCACGCACTGGGCCACCCGGCCTGGGAAGCGACGGCCAGTAGGACGCCTCGGAAGAGGCGGTGCCCGCGAGTCCGAAGACCTGCCTCCGCCCGTGTACCGGCCGGTACGCGGCGGTCTGCGGCCTCGTGGGAAGGTCTGCGGCACGGCATCGTGCGCACTCCTCCTGCGGGCCGCCCGTGGCACAGCGAGGGAAGCCGCCATGAGCACAGCCCCTATGAACCCGGGAGCTACGAACACAGGCGCCATGAACACGGGCGCCGTGAACACCACGATCCTCGGATATCCCCGTATCGGGGCGCGCCGGGAGCTGAAGTTCGCCACCGAGGACTACTGGGCGGGACGCGCGGACGCCGACGCGCTCGCCAAGACCGGCGCCGACCTGCGCGCGGCGGTCTGGAACGAGCTGCGGGACGCCGGGCTGGACGCGATCCCGTCGAACACGTTCTCCTTCTACGACCAGGTCCTCGACACGAGCGTGCTGGTCGACGCGGTCCCCGGCCGGTACCGGCACCTGACCGGGTTCGACCGCTACTTCGCCATGGCGCGCGGAGTGCAGGACGTCCCGCCCCTCGAAATGACCAAGTGGTTCGACACCAACTACCACTACATCGTGCCGGAGCTGGGGCCGGAGACCCGGTTCCGGCTGGCGGACGGCGCCGCCGCGAAGCCGCTGGCCGAGTACCGGGAGGCCAAGGCGCTCGGCTTCGAGACGCGTCCGGTGCTCGTCGGGCCGCTCACGTACCTGCTGCTGGCGAAGCCGTCGCCGGACGCGCCGGAGGGCTTCCGCCCGCTCGACCTCCTCGACGGGCTCGTCGACGTGTACGCCGAGGTCCTGGAGCGCCTGGCCGGGTCGGGGGCGGCGTGGGTGCAGCTGGACGAGCCCGCCCTCGTCGCCGACCGCACCGAGGAGGAGATCGACGCCCTCGCCCGCGCCTACACGCGGCTCGGGCGGCTGACGAGCAGGCCCCGCCTGATGGTCGCCGCGTACTTCGGCACGATCGGCACCGCCGCGTTGCAGCGGCTGTCCCGCAGCCGCGTCGAGGCCGTCGCGCTGGACTTCGTCGCCGGGCCCGGCAACCTCGACGTCCTCGCCTCCGTCGGCGGGCTCCCGCGCAAGACGCTCGTGGCGGGCGTGGTGGACGGCCGCAACGTGTGGCGCACCGACCAGCGCCGGGCAAGGGCGACGTGCGCCTCGCTGCTCGGGCTCGTCGACCGGCTGGTGGTGAGCACGTCCTGCTCGCTGCTGCACGTCCCGATCGACCTGGACGCCGAGACCGCGCTCGACCCGGACGTCCGGGGACGGCTCGCGTTCGCCCGGCAGAAGGTCGCCGAGGTCATCGCGGTCGGGCGCGCCCTGAAGGAGGACGTCCAGGCCCCGGCGGAGGCCCCCGCCGCCGCGGGGATCGACCGGGCCGTCCGGGAGCGGCTGGACTCGATCGGCGACACCCGGCGCGGCGACCGCGGTACCCGGTTCACCGCCCAGCGGGACGCGCTCGGCCTGCCCGAACTCGCCACGACCACGATCGGCTCGTTCCCGCAGACGCCCGAGATCCGCCGCGCCCGCGCCGACCGCCGTGCCGGGCGGATCACCGAGGCGGACTACGAGCGGGCGATGAAGGACGAGATCGCCCGCGTCATCGCGCTCCAGGAGGACCTCGGGCTCGACGTCCTCGTGCACGGCGAGCCGGAGCGCAACGACATGGTTCAGTACTTCGCCGAGCAGCTCGACGGGTACGCCGCGACCGAGCACGGGTGGGTGCAGTCGTACGGGTCGCGTTACGTCCGCCCGCCGATCCTGCACAGCGACGTCGCGCGTCCCCGGCCGATGACCGTGGAGTGGGCGACGTACGCGCAGTCGCTGACGAGCAGGCCGGTCAAGGGGATGCTGACCGGCCCGGTGACGATGCTCGCGTGGTCGTTCGTCCGCGACGACCAGCCGCTCGCGGAGACGGCCCGGCAGGTCGCGCTGGCCCTGCGGGACGAGATCGCCGACCTGGAGGCGGCCGGGATCCGGATCATCCAGGTCGACGAGCCCGCGCTGCGTGAGCTGCTACCGCTGCGCGACGCCGAGCGGCCCGGCTACCTGGACTGGGCGGTCGGCGCGTTCCGGCTGGCCACGTCGGGCGTCGCCGACACCACCCAGATCCACACGCACATGTGCTACTCGGAGTTCGGCGAGATCATCGGCGCGATCGGGGCGCTGGACGCCGACGTCACCAGCGTGGAGGCGGCCCGCTCGCACATGGAGCTGGTCGGCGACCTGCGCGCCGCCGGGTACGCGAACGGCATCGGGCCCGGCGTGTGGGACATCCACTCGCCCCGCGTCCCCGCCGCGGGCGAGATGGAGGAGAACCTGCGGCGCGCGCTGCGGGCCGTCGAGCCGGCGCGGCTGTGGGTCAACCCCGACTGCGGGCTGAAGACCCGCGGCTACCCGGAGACGGAGGCGTCGCTGCGGAACCTGGTGGCGGCGGCGCGGCGCGTCCGGGAGGACGTGACCGGCTGAGGCCGGGGTAGGCCCCGGGCCGCCGGTGAGGGTGCCACGTGGTCTGACCGTCCCCCCCGTACGGTCAGACCACGTGGACGTCGTCCATCGCCTCGCAGAGCCGGACGATCTGCTCGCCGACCTCGGTGATGTCGGTGACCGGGAGTTCGCCGGCCTCCCCGGCGCGGGCGTGCCAGCGGAACGTCTCGTCCTCGCACCGCACCGACAGATCGTCGCAGGTCAGGACGGAGGCCCCGGGTTCGTGCCCGAGCGAGAAGCGGTCGATGCCGCGCTGGACGAGCAGTGTGTGCAGGACCTTCGCGGCCTGTGCCGGGCCGTTCGGCGTCCGGACGTGGCGGCGGCCGCGGGCGATGCGGGTGCGCGGGATGGGGAGGGCGAACCAGGTGGCCTTGCCGCGGGCGGCCGGCGAGCTGAGGCGGGACCGGGTCGGGTGGTGCCCCCAGCGCCCCTCGGTGAGGATGTCGATGATCTCCAGGCCGCGGCCGCGCTCGCGCATCCGGCCGGGGCCGCCCGGGTGCCCGCGCCATTCCCGGAGCGTGTCGAACGCCTTGACGACCAGCTCGTCATGGCCGCGTCCGTCGCTCCGCCGGTAGACCCAGAGTTCGGCGGAGCGCGCCCCTTCCCCGGGGGTGGCGTGGTCGAGGACGTTGGTGGCGAGTTCGCTGACCATGAGGGTCACGTCGTCGACGTTCTCGCCCGACAGCCCGAGTGCGGGCAGCAGACCCGCGACGTGTGCCCGCGCCACGGCCGCGATGGTCTCGTCGCCCGGTAGTGGGAGTGCCGCGCAGCCGCCGTTCTCAAGCCTCCAGGGAATTCCGCGAGCCGCCGCGGTCTCCGTCATGACGCCCACCCTCAAGAGTTCGCGGAGCCATTCGCAATTCCGGCAATCGCGACATGAGCTCTCATGTTTCGCGAGTCGCTATGTGTGATTCACAGATCCAAGCTTGACACACCGGAGGCCGTGGGACGTGGCACACCACGAAGCTCGTCCGAGCACGATCGAGACGGTCTCAAATACGCCTGAAGCCATACAAAACACGTCTCCGCCCGGCGCGGTGGGCGTGTACCGGACGGAGGAGAGACCGGCCGGCGCCGGCGCAGTAGCGTGGAGACGCCTGAGAGAGGGCCGCACACATGAAGGTCCCCCAGGGGTGCAGCCCTGGGGGACCTGGTGTGCGGCCCGATCAGCGGTCGTAGCGACCCGCCCGCACGTCCTCGAGGAACGAGGCGAACACGGGCCGGGCCACGACGTGCGCCCCGGCCTCGGGCGTCCTGCTGTCGCGCAGCCCCGTGGCCGTCTCGAGGTCGGCGACCTCGACGCAGCCTCCGTTGCTGCTCGCACTGGCGGTGGCCTTGAACCACCGTGCCTGAGAGAGGTCCATACCGCTCCTACTCCGGTCCTACTCCGGTCCTACTCCAGCGTCGCGATCATTTTCTCCAGGTGCTCCGCGGTGTCGGCGGGACTCAGCGCCGCCGCGCGGATCTGCTCGAAGATGCGGTCATAGGCCTCCACTTTTCCGGGGGTGTCGATCTCCTGGATGTCGGCGTCGTTCTCAAGGAAGACCATGGACGGCTCCCCGCCGGGGAAGCGGAAGATGTTGACCAGGGTCGCCATGCCGGGGTGCAGGCCGTCCGACAGGCGCAGCAGCCGTAGCTCGACGTTGGCACGCGCACCCATGCCGAGCAGGTGGCGCAGCTGGGCGCGGCGGTCGCCCGCGTCGCCCCACTCGTACAGCAGCGACGCCTCGGTGAGCACCGCGATCAGCTCCGGCGCGGTGCCGTCGTCGCGTTCCAGGGTCTGCTGCCGCCGCAGCCGCGCCCGCAGCGCCCGCTCCCGCCACTCCGGCGGCTTCGACCCGGACGCGAGCAGGGCCTGCATGTACGGGAGGGTCTGCAGCAGCCCCGGCAGGACCAGCGGCATGATCACCCGGATCTCCCGCGCGTCGCCCTCGTAGCCGGGGAACTCGTTCTCGAACACGTCGGAGTACTCGCGCCACCAGGCCCGCTGCCGCGCCCGGCCGGCCAGTTCCTCCAGCTCGGCGAGGTCGCTTCCCGCGTAGATGCGGGCCAGGTCGCGGATGTCGCTCAGCTCGGGCCGCACCCAGTTGTTGGCCTCGAACCGCCCGACCTTGCCCCGGCCCCAGTTCAGCCTGTCGCACACCTGGTTGGCGGTGTATCCCGCCTCGACGCGCAGTTCCCGGAGGCGGCGCGCCAGGCTCCGCTTCGCGATGGTGGCCCCGTAAGCCTCGCTCACCGGAACCACCTCCCTTGACACGCGGCAGGCATCATCATACGCCTTCCGAATTTGTGAATCACAGATTTCGGCTAGGACGCGGCACGGTCGAACTCGCCGTTCTTCACGCCGTCCAGGAAGCAGGCCCACTCGTGCTCGTCGAAAACCGAGATGAGCTGCCCTGATGTGCGCAGAAGTGTCCATTCATTGACAAAAGCGACTTCGATGGCGCCCTCGTCCGTTCCCGAGCGCTTCCAGTCCAGGGCGTCCGGGTCGACGCCCAGCTCAGCCACGGTCGGCTTCCTCATCGCGCCTCCCCGCACGCTGTGCGCACGCTGTCTTCACGCTGTCTTCACGCTGGCCGCACCCTGTCTTCACGCTGTCCTCACCCTGTTGATTCACCCTGTCTTCTTCGCCACAGCGCAGTAGCCCCACCGAGAGCCATCACTGTCGGCCTCTTCCGGGTCCTCGGCCCCCCACAGGCCGACGTAGGTGAGGCCCGCGGCGGCCCCCTCGTACGGCGGGACGACCTCCAGGCCCGTGAAGAAGCGCTCGATCTCCCGGAGACTCCGCGGTATGGCACCGGCCGTGGACCGCGAGTACACCTCCCGGACCGTGCCGACCGCCTTGTCGACCTGCCGGTCGCTGGTGATCGAGGACAGCGCCAGGTAGCTGCCGGGCACCAGCCGGTCCATGTACTGCCCGATGAGGCCCCAGGGGTCGTCCTCGTCCGCCACGAAGTGGGTCAGCGCCACGGCCAGCAGCGCGACCGGCTGCGTGAAGTCGATCGTCGCCCGGGTCACCTCGTGCCCGAGCAGCCCCTCCGGGTCCCGGAAGTCCGCCGTGATGAAGGCCGTCCCGGACGAGCCCGCCAGCAGCCGGTTCGCATGCGCCGTGACCAGCGGATCGTTGTCGGCGTACAGCACCCGCGCGTCGGGCGCGACGGCCTGCGCCGCGTCGTGGGTGTTGTTCATCGTCGGCAGCCCGGCGCCGATGTCGATGAACTGCCGGATGCCCTGCTGGGCCAGCCACCGCACGGCCCGCTGCAGGAATCCGCGGTTCGCCCACGCGGCGTCCTCGAGCTCGGGCATCTGCTTGCGGACCGTTTCCACCGCCTGGCGGTCGACCTCGTAGTTGTCGGTGCCGCCGAGGATGTAGTCGTACATCCGGGCCGGGCTGGGAATCGTGATGTCCACGCCAGGTGGCGCCTTCTCGGTCTCGCTCACCGTCTCGCCTCCGTCGCCGCAACTTGTGATGCACGGATTATGAAACATGTCCCCTTTCCCTGCGACGGTTCGGACGGGGCGGGCATCAGCGGGCATCACCGCCTCTCCCGCGGGCATGACCCGGCAATCGACGCACTCGGGGAGGAATGACCATGAAAACCGCGCCGAATCTCGCGCTCGGGCAGCTGACGATGCAGTTCATCGGCAACGCGACGGCACTGCTGCGCTGCGGGCCGTTCACGCTGCTCACCGACCCGAACTTCCTGCACCGCGGGCAACGCGCCTACCTCGGGAACGGGCTGAGCTCACGCCGCCTCACCGACCCCGCGCTGCGCATCGACGAACTGCCGCGACTGGACGCCGTCGTCCTTTCCCACCTGCACGGCGACCACTGGGACCGGGTCGCCCGCGCCAAGCTCGACCGGGGCCTGCCGATCGTCACCACCCCGCACGCCGCCCGCCGCCTCCAGGGCCTGCACCGGTTCCGCCACGCGGTCGGCCTCCGCACGTGGGAGTCGCACACCCTCGTGAAGGACGGGGCACAACTGCGCGTAACGTCGCTGCCCGGCCGGCACGCACCCGGCCCCGCCCGCCTGCTGCTGCCGCCGGTGATGGGCAGCCTGCTGGAATTCGGCCCGGCGGCGGGTGACGTCCAGTTCCGCCTCTACATCACCGGCGACACCCTGATGTACGACGGAATCCAGCAGATCGCCCGCCGCCATCCGACGATCGACCTGGCCATCCTCCATTTGGGCGGCACGAAGCTGCCCTGCGGGCTCATCGTCACCATGGACGCCGCCCAAGGCGCCGACCTCCTGGAGACGATCCGTCCCGCGAATGCCGTCCCCGTCCACTACGACGACTACCCCGTGTTCAGTTCCTCACTGGACGACTTCCGCCGGGAACTCGACCGGCGCGGTCTGGCCGGAGACGTGACCTTCGTCGAACGCGGCCGGACGCACACCTTCACCCACGGCCTATAGCTCCTATAGATAGCCCTATGGCCTCTAGAGCCCCTGTGCGGGTACTTTCCGGGACGTAGCCGGGGCGTCCCAGTCGATGGTGTAGCGCTGCTCCGGGCCGAGCGTCCTCTCCGGGTTGAGGAACGTCTTCATCATCAGCGGCATCATCAGCTTCATCATCTTCTTCGCGACGGGGCCCATCGTCTTGCTGTTGTTGGTCTTGTCGCCCCGGTCGATGACCTTCTCGGCCCGTGCGCGGCGCAGCCGCTCGTAGGCGGTGAAGGCGCTCTGCGGGTCGGGGAGGTCGCGCAGGCAGCGGGCGAGCTGCACCGCGCTCTCGACGGCCTGCGACGCGCCCTGCCCGGAACTGGACGACGGCGCGTGCGCGGAGTCGCCGACGAGCACCATCCGCCCGCGGTGCCAGGCCGGCACCTTGGGCATGTTCTCCAGCGAGCCGAGGACGGCCAGGGCGTCGGCGTCGGTGTGCGCGAGGATCTCCCGGCAGGGCGTGTCGCCGGCGTACAGGTCGCGCAGCCGCGCGAGCCAGTCGGCCTTGGACGTCCCGCGCGCCTCCGCCGACGACAGCGGCCGGTCATGGGGCAGGTTCGCGAACCAGGCGGTGCGGTCGTCGGGCTGCACCCAGTAGCCGAAGAAGCCGCGGGTGCCGAACACGAAGTACGAGGACTCGCGGTCGGCCGGGACCGCGATGTCCGCCGCCGCCCCGAAGTTGAGCAGCCGCGTCGTCGCCGGCTCGGGGGCGTGCGGGTCGATCAGCGTGCGGACGGTGGAGCGGATGCCGTCCGCGCCGACGAGCACGTCCGCGGTCGCGCTGGTGCCGTCCTCGAAGTGGGCGGTGACGGCGTCCGGCCCCTCCTCGGCGGAGACGAGCCGCTTGCCGTACTCGACGCGGACGCCCTGGGCCCCGGCCGTCTCGTGCAGCACGCGGCACAGCTCGTCCCGCCACAGCCCGCGGCTCGGCGGCAGCCCCGCCAGGCCCGGGAACTCGCCGAGCCGCTCGCCGCGCCCGTCGTACATCTGCGCGCGGGTGAGCGGCTGGCCGATGCCGAGCACGGCGTCCTCCGCGCCGATGACGCGCAGGGCGGCGAGCCCGTTCGGCGCGACGGTGAGCGTGACGCCCACGCCGTCGGCCAAGCTCGGGTACGCCTCGTACACCGTCGCCTCGACGCCGGCCTTCCGGAGTGCCATGGCGGTGGCCGGGCCGGCGATCCCGCCGCCGATGACCAGGGCCGTCCTCGCTGCGGTCATGTTCGGCTCCCAAACTGTTCGTGCCACTTGCGGATGTGGTCCGGGTCGCGCATCGCCTCGATCAGCTCGGCGGCGAAACCGGATTCGGCGTCCAGCAGGGCGGCCCGGTAGCGCTCCTCCACGAGGAACACCCACTCGACGCCCTGCGCGATGGCGGCGTCCACCCGCCCGCGGATCTCGGCGATCTCGGCGGTCAGGGCGGCGTTCCGCGCGGTCAGCAACCGGACGGTCTCGTCCGGGGGAAGCACGGCCAGCAGCGACAGCGCCACCCCGAAGTGCGGGTACTCGTGCCGCGGCTGCGCGACCAGCTCGCTCAGCCAGTCGTGCAGCTCCGCCCGCCCCTCCGGGGTGAGCGCGTAGACGGTGCGCTCGGGGCGCTGGGTGTCGCGGACGGTCTCCTGCTCGGCGATGAACCCGGCCTTGGCCAGCTGCTTCACCACCATGTAGAGCGAGCCGCGGTTGTACTTGATGTTGCGGTCCTGCTCGCTCTCCTCCAGCCGGCGCGCCAGCTCGTACGGGTGCATCGGCCCGAGCATCAGCCAGGCGAGCACGGCCAGTGCCAACGGATTGCCCACCTTGCGGCGCTTCTCCACCCGAACCTCCCTTAGCCGAAACCAACTATCCATGACCAAATAGTCAGTGTCAACTATATGCCTCGCGACGAGACTTTTTGATCACCTTTCCGCCGGGAGCGCTTGCCGGGAAGCACTTGGGAATGGTGCCCATGTTCGGCGGCCGGACCCCGCCTGGACCGGTCCCGAGATCCCCCGCACGCACGGCGACCGTGCGGGGGTGTGGGGCTGCACGGCGACCACATCGGCGGGGAGCGCGCCGCGGCCGCCGCCCTGGCGGCGGGCAAGGTCGCGGCGGCGTGCCTGATCGACGCGAACCATCTGCTGTTCGGCCGGGAGAACGTGTTCCCGCCCGGCGGGACGCGCGTGCTCGCGCAGACCGAGCCGTACGACCACTGCAACATGACCGTCGTCGACTCCGCTCCCCCGGTGCTCATGGACAGGTTCGCCGAGCTGCTGCTGTCGATGAGTTTCGCCGACCCCGCGGTGCGTCCGCTGCTGGAACTGGAGGGGCTCAAGGCATGGGTGGAGGGCCGCGACACCGGCTACGGCGCCCTGGAGACCGCCGTTGACGAGGCGGGCTTCTACGATGCGGCCGGCCTGATCACGGCGGTCGGCTACGCGCCATGAGCGGCCCGGCGCACGGGGTCGTGGACCTCGGCGTCCTCGGCTTCGAGGAGGGGGCCCATCTGCTGCTGAACCGCGCGCTCGCGGGGCTCCCGCCGGGCGCGGAACTGGCCGTCGTCGGTTCGGCCCCGGCCCTGGAGGTCCACCTGGCCGTCTGGTGCCGCCAGGAGGGCCACCGCTGGGCTCCCCGGGAGGGCACCGCCGGGCCGGAGCGCGGCCGGGTGATCCGGGGACGCGCCGACGTCGACCGCTGGGCGGGCGCCGAACGCGCGGGCGGCCCCACGCCGGCGGGCATCGTGCGGCGGCCGGCCCGGCACTGGGGGCTGGCCGCGCGGGGCGCGCTCGTCGAACCGGGCGGCCCCGACCTCGCCGCCGACCTGGACGACCGCGACGTCGTCTGGGCGGATCTGGCCCCCAGGCTCTACGCCCACGCGGCCTCCGCCCAGTGGGACCCGGCGACGGCCGTCGCCTGGGACAGCGAGTTCTCCCTGCCCGGCGAGATCGAGAAGGCCGTCGTCCAGGTGATGACCTACCTCGTGGAGAACGAGCAGGCGGCCCTGGTGATACCGGCCCGGCTGCTGGCCCGCGTCCACCCGCACTTCCGGGAGGTCCTGCAGCTTCTCGCGGTGCAGGCCGCCGACGAGGCGCGCCACATCGAGGTCTTCACCCGGCGCGCCCTGCTCCGCGGCGGCGAGCTGGGCACGTCCTCCGCCGGCGGCCGCTCCTCGCTCGCGTCGCTGCTGTCGGAGCCGGACTTCTCCCTCGCGTCGTTCCTGCTGTCCGTGCTCGGCGAGGGGAGCTTCCTCAGCCTGCTGTCCTTCCTGGACCGGTACGCGCCCGACCCGGTGACGCGCCAGGTGGCGCGGCTTGCCCGGCAGGACGAGGCGCGGCACGTCGCGTTCGGCGTCGCCCACCTGGAGCACCAGGCCGCGCTCGACCCGGGCCTGCGGTCCCGGCTCCGGTCCGCCGTCGAACGCCGCCACGACTCGCTGCGCGACACCGCGGGACTGAACGCGGACGTGTTCGACGCCCTGGTGATCCTCGCCGCCGGGGAGTGGACGCCGCGCGCCATCGCGGAGGGCCACCGCCGGGTACGGCGGCTCCACGCCGACATGGACGAGGGCCGCAGGCGCCGGCTGGTCCGTCTCGGGTTCCCCGAGGACGAGGCCGCGGAGCTGTCCGCGCTCCACACCCGCAACTTCATGTAGGGCGGCGCATGCGGGACGGCGCAGTGGGACGGCGCAGTGGGACAGCGCATGCGGGGCGGCGCATGTGGAGGGCGCGACGTCGCCGTCATGGCACGTCCGGTGACCGGCCATGGCCGGACGGCTGCCCCGGATCCGGGGTCCGCAATAGCATGGGGTGATCCCGGTGCAGCGGGTGGCTGCCTTGAGAGTAGAGGTGAGTGGATGTACCCGTACCCTCAGAGCGGCGCCGAGCCCGTCCTCCTGCAGATCGGTGACATGGCCCTGACGAGCACGCACGTGATCCTGCCCCACGGGCAGTATCCGCTGCACGGCGCCACCTGGACCGTGCACGACTCGACCCAGGTCACCGAGAGCATCTCCACGGCGGGCATCATCCTCACCGTCGTGTTCGTCTGGTTCTGCCTGCTGGGCCTGCTGTTCCTGCTGATGAAGGAAACCCGCTACCTCGGGTTCGTCTCCATCTCCGTGACCGGCCCCGGCTTCCACCACACCGCCCAGTTCCCGCCCGGCCCGCAATCGAGCGCCTGGGCTGCCCAGGCGATCGCGCAAGCCCGCGCCATCACCGCCGCCGCCCCTCCCCTCGCCTGATCCCGGCCACGCACGCGAGCGCGTGACCTGACCGGTGAGGCGAAGCAGGAGGCGAGCCACCCCGGGAAGATCGCGAAGCGATGGCCGAGCGAAGTGGGCCTGGACTGCTATGACACTCCGGCGAAGCCGTGCTCGCGGGCGTAGTCCTCCAGTTGGGTGCGCAGCCGGCGCCGTCCCCGGTGCAGCCGGGACATGACCGTGCCGATCGGGACGCCCATGATCTCCGCGATCTCCTTGTAGGAGAAGCCCTCCACGTCGGCGAAGTAGACGGGCAGCCTGAACTCCTCCGGCAAGTCCGCGAGCGCCTGCCGGACCTCGGAGTCGGGGAGTCGTTCCAGCGCGGTGGTCTCGGCCGACTTCAGGCCGCCCGGCGTGTGCGAGGCGGCCTCCGCGAGCTGCCAGTCCTCGATCTCCTCGCCCGGCGCCTCGGTGGGCCGCCGCCGCTGCTTGCGGTACTCGTTGATGAAGTTGTTGGTCAGGATGCGGTACAGCCAGGCCCTCAGGTTGGTCCCCTCCTTGAACTGGTGGAACGACGCGTAGGCCCTGGCGTAGGTGTCCTGGACGAGGTCCTCGGCGTCCGTGGGGTTGCGGGTCATGCGCAGCGCGGCGGCGTACAGCTGGTCGATGTAGGGCATCGCGTCCCGTTCGAACCGGCGCCGATCCTGGTCCGCCCCCGGGTCCGTCATCAGCATCATCAGGGGCCCCTCCCGCCGCCGCTCCGGACACCGGACCGCGACTTCCGAGCTGCAATGTTCATGTCATCCCCCCACTGGAGCCTGAAAAGCTCCGTATGCCCCATATAGACCACAGATAACGATCAGGTGTGACATGGCACGGGCAGTGCGCTGGGTCATCCCGTCCCGGCGGGCGGGAGCAGGCGGGGGGCGATGGCGGCGCCCAGGGTCGCCGCGACGGCCGACGCGACGACGATGGTCCAGGCGCCGGGGCCCAGCGGCGTGCAGCCGAAGAAGTGGCTGAGGACCGGCAGCTCCACCACGGCGAACAGGGCGGCGGCCGAGACGGCGCAGGTGGCGATCACGAGGGGACTGCGCCAGCGGGCGATGAGGGTCTGGCCGAGCTGGGCGCCGACCAGGGACGCCAGCGCCATCGTCGAGGCCCGGCGACGGCCCCCGGGAACGAGCCGGGTCAGCCGCCCGGTCTGCCAGCTCACCAGGGCGGCGGCGGTCGTGGCGGTGCCGCGCACCCAGAGGACGCGCCGCATGTCCTGGCCGATGAACCCGCGGCTCGGCGCTTCGCCGAGCCACTCGTGCTGCTCGGCGCCGTGCTGCTCCGCGCCCTGCTGCTCCGCGCCCTGCCAGCCCGCGCCGTCCTGGCCCGCGCCCTGCTGGTCCGCGCCCTGCTGGTCCGCGCCGTGCTGGCCCGGGTCGCGGGGGGTGAGGGCCACGGCGAGCGCGGGGAGCATGTCGGTGAGCATGTTGACGACGAGCAGCTGCCGGGTGCTCAGCGGCGCCTTCCCGGTGAGGGCCGTCCCGAGGATGGTGAACGCCACCTCGCCCGCGTTGCCGCCGACGAGGATGGCCGCGGCGTCGCGGACGCTGTGCCACAGGGCGCGGCCCTCGCGCAGCGCCTCCAGGATGAGCGCGGTGTCGGGCGCGGTGAGGACGAGGTCCGCCGCGCTGCGGGCCGCGCCGGAGCCGCGCCCGGCGACCGCGATGCCGACGTCGGCGCGGCGGATGGCCGCGGCGTCGTTCACGCCGTCGCCGGTCATCGCGACCACCCGCCCGGCCCGCCGCAGGTCCTTCACGATGCGCACCTTCTGGGCCGGGGAGACGCGGGCGAAGACGGCGGCGCGCTGCACGGCCCGGAGCCGTTCGCCGGCGGACATGGCGTCGAGCTCGGCCCCGGTGACGACCCGGTCCGCGCCCGGGATGGCGAGCCGCGCGGCGACCGCGGCGGCGGTGTCCGGATGATCGCCGGTGATCATGGTGGTCCGCACGCCCGCGTCGGTCAGCCGCCGCACCGCCTCCGCGGCGGTGGGACGCGGCGGATCGGCGATGCCGATGAAGCCCAGCAGCGTGAGGTCCGCGACGTGGTCGGCGAGCTCGCCCCGGATCGCGGCCGGGTCCGGGACGGGACGCTCGGCGACCGCGAGCACCCGCAGCCCCTGCCCCGCGAGGCGCCGGACGGTCGCCGCGGCGGCGCGGCGCCGGGCCGGGGTGAGCGGCTCGTCGCCGTCGGCGCCGCTGCCCGGGGCGTGGATCAGCGCGCACTCGCCGAGGAGCACCTCGGGCGCGCCCTTGACCGCGAGGACGGTCCGGTCGCCGTCGCGCCCGAGCGAGGCGGAGAAGCCGCGGGTGGCCTCGAAGGGGAGTTCCTCGTCCAGCGTCCAGCGGTCGTCCGGCGGCAGGTCGGCTGCGCGGTCGAGGACGGCCCGGTCGGTGGCGTGCGGAGCCCGCGTCCCGCGCGGCGGCGGGGAGGCGCGCACGGCCGTCCGGAGGATGCGCTGCCCGGCCGCACCGGTGAGCGACAGCGGACGGGCCGGACCGGCCGCGCGGACCAGGCGGAGCCTGCCCTCGGTGAGGGTTCCGGTCTTGTCGAAGCACAGGGTGTCGACGCGGCCGAGCGCTTCGAGCGCCCGCGTCGAGCGGACCAGCACGCCGAGGCCGGACAGCCGCCGTGCCGCCGCGAGCTGGGACAGCGTGGCGACCAGCGGCAGCCCCTCGGGGACGGCGGCCACCGCGACCGCGACGCCGGAGCCGAGAGCGCGGCGCAGCGGCAGCCCGCGCAGCATCCCCAGCGTCGTGACGGCGGCGCCGCCGAGCACGGTGGCGGGGAGCGCCTCGTGGGTGAGTTCCGCCAGCCGCGCCTGCATGCTGGACGAGGCGTCCATCGCCCCGGCGAGCGCGGCTGCGCGGCCGGCCTCGGTCGCGTCGGCGGTGGCGACCACGAGCGCGACCGCCTCGCCGGCGATGACCGTGGTCCCTTCGTAGATCATGCAGTGCCGGTCGGACGGGTCGGCGCCCGGCGCCGGCTCGACGTCCTTGCCGACGGGCACGGACTCGCCGGTGAGCGTCGCCTCGTCCACCTCCAGCGACTCCGCCCACAGCAGGCGGGCGTCCGCCGGGACGACGTCCTCCGCCCGGAGCAGGATCACCTCACCGACCCGCAGGTCGCCCGCCGGGACCCGCTCGGCGGCGGCCGACCGCAGCCGCGCGAACGTTTCGGGCTCGGCGGCGTCGGGCTCGGCGGCGTCGGGCTCGGCGGCGTCGGGCTCGGGGGCGTCGGGCTCGGGGGCGGCGCGCAGGCGGCGGGCGCTGACCTGCTGCCCCAGGAGGAGCTCGCCCAGCACCCGCTCCGCGCGCATCCGCTGGGCGCCGCCGATCAGCGCGTTGCCCGTCATGACCCCGGTGACCAGCAGCGCGTCCACGCTGGAGCCGACCACGGCCGAGGCCGCCGCGCCGAGCGCGAGGACGGGCGTCAGCGGATCGTCGAGCTCCTGCCGGACCGCGGCCGCCAGCCGCGTCCCCGCCCCGGCGGGCCCGGCCCGCCCACCACGGGCCGACTCCGCGGCGGGCCCGGCCGGGAGGCGGGACAGCCGCCGGTACGCCTCCTCGGCGGTGCGGGCGTGCCAGGCGTCGCGGACGACGGGTGGCGGCGGCGGGCGGTGGTCCAGCCGCCGGGCGCTCACCGCGTTGGTCAGCATCGCGATCATGGCCGCCAGGTGCACCGGCGGCAGGTCCCGCCAGCCCGCGAGCCCGCGGCGCCGGGGCCTTCCGCCGGCGATGAGCAGCGCGCCGAGCGCCGACGCGCTCAGCGACAGCTCCGCGGCGCGCTCGCTGGCGCGCCGCGCCGGCCGGACGGCCGCCAGCACCCGCCACGCTTCGGCGAGCCCCGGCCCGCACACCAGGTCGGCGCGCCAGTCGGCCGCGCCGCCCTCGTACAGGACGCTCACGCCGACGTCGGCCGCGTCCAGCGCCCGGTCCTGCCCGCGCGAGACCACCAGGACCCCGTGGCCGTCCTGCTGCAGGGCCCGCACCGAGTCCGCCAGGTCGTCGACGGTCACCGGGGAGTCGTCGCCCCAGGCCACGAGTTCCCGGGTGCTCACGTGCTCGGTCAGGACGACCACGTCGGCCGCCTGGTGCGCCGCCGCGAGCAGCCCCTCGGCCATCGGGTCGAGCGAGCAGCCCACCAGGACCTGCCCGCACAGCCGGTCCCGCTCGTCCAGCAGGTGCAGGGTCATGCCCTGAGGGCCCGCGGGGGTGCCGGACACCTTCACCAGGCGCCGGTCCCCGGCGGCGCGGCCCGCGATCAGCGCGCCGGCGCTGCGCCAGACGTCCGCGTCGTCCAGACTCCCCGGACCCTCGCCGGTCGCGGACAGCAGCTGCAGTTCCCCGCCGCACAGCACCGCGGAGTCGATGACCACCGCACTGATCCGGTCGAGCCTGCGCAGCGCGCCCGGTTCCAGCACCACCACGCCGCGCCGGGCCAGGTCGTGCGCCAGCACGGAGGCGAACGCGTCCCGCCCGCTCTGCGCGGCCTTCGGGACGGTCGCCAGCAGCAGTTCGGCGGCGGCGGACACGTCGTGCGTGCCCGCGAGGACACCGGCCCCGCCGAGCAGATGCCCCAGTTCGGTGCGGTTGGCGGCCTTTTCCACCGGGCCGTCCGGGAGCGGGCACGGCCGCCGTCCGCGGGCACCGCACTCCTGCGGCTGCGGCCCGGCCGCCAGCTCCGGCTCCCGGCGCCGCCACGCCTCCCGGCGCGCCGCGATCTCGTACATCTGGAAGACCCGGTGCGCGGCGTCCGTGGCGAGCGGGGCGACGCCGTGCCCGGCGCCCTGGACGACGGCGTTGGCGGTCCCGAGCAGGGCCTCGGCACGCAGCTTTCCGAGCGACCGGTCCAGCGCCCGCCGCACGTGGGGCGCCGCGTCCGCCACCGAGACCGCCGCCCGCACCGGGCTCGGAACGGGCGGCAGGAAGAACAGCCTCCCGACCACGGCCCCGACCGCACCCGCACAGTCCGCGACAAGGGCGGAGGTGACCGCCGCCCAGGCCATCTCGTCATCGGGCGGGACGGCGTGCACGCCCCCGTCGCGCTGGGCGGTCTGGTCAGGCTGGGCGGCCTGGGCAGTCGGGGCGGCGCCGTGCGCCTCCTCCACGTCCCGGATGGTCTCGACCAGCGCGTCCAGGCCGACCTCAGGGTCGGAGTAGGCGACCAGGACGTGCCCCGTAACGGCGTTGACCTCCGCCCAGTTCACCCCGTCCAGCCGCCGCAGTGCACCCGTCAACGCCTCCACGTACCGCCGGTGCCGCCCCCCGGAGCCCGACAGCCCGTGCACCTGGATATGAGCGCGCCCCTCACCGGCCCACACGCACCGCCGGGGCCTTGCGCCGGCCAGCGTCGCGAGCGCCCCGGCACCCCGGGAGGCTTGCCGCGCGCCCGCGTCCACGAGCGTGACCGGCGCGCTCACCACCGCCCTGACCAGGGACGCCCCCGGAATCCCCACCGCCAACTCCCCCTGTCCGCGGCTCGCCGTGGCTCCGGTCCACCGATGAACGCCGGGTTACCCGTGAACACGCACCGCAAACAGGCGGTCACCGGGACCGCCGCCAGTCATCCCAGGTGAGCGAGGGCTGTGCTGTACAGGTGGGCGGGGTTCGCGGGACGTCCAGCCCGGGACGGCGTCATCCCACGCATCCAGGGGCGTAGGAATCCAGGGGCGTAGCGGTGGTGGACGCCGGGGACGTCCGGTCCCGCCGCATCGCCGGGGCCGCCGACTCTCGGGCATGCTGGAGCTCGGCGGAGAGGAGCCGAGATGACCCTGGCGATGAGCGCGGCCGAGCGGGAGGCATTCCTCGCGGGCACGTACGTGGGCATTCTGAGCGTCGCGGACGACGCCGGCCGGGCGCCGCTGGCGCTGCCCGTCTGGTACACCTACGAGCCCGGCGGCGAGATCACCTTCATCACCGGCCGGGACAGCCGCAAGATGGCCCTGATCCGGGCGGCGGGACGGGTGAGCCTCGTGGTGCAGGAGGCCGCGCTGCCCTACCGGTACGCCTCGGTGGAGGGCCCGGTCGTCGGGTTCGAGGACCCGGCCCGTCCGGAGGACCGCCGCGCGCTGGCCGAGCGCTACCTCGGCGCCGAGGGCGGCGCCGAGTACCTGAAGGCGACGCAGGACGTCGCCGAGACGATGGTCCTGACGCGGGTGCGTCCGGAGCGCTGGTACACCCGCGACTACACCAAACAGTCCCCCTGACGCCCCTCGTGGCCTCAGGACGACCCGTCAAGCCTCAGAGCGAGCCCGAGGGCAATCCCCCGCAGCGGCAGGAAGAACACGGCCTCCGCGGGGGCTCGCAGGAACACCCAGATACTGCTCGGGCGGTCACAGGGGCCCCAGCACTGTGTCGGGGTCCGCGTCCAGCGCCAGTGTTTCCAGGACGGACAGGAGCCGGCGTTCCTCATACCTGAAGTGCGACTCCATGATCGCCGCCAGCCCTTCCAGGTGCCGATCCAGTTCCGCGGGCGGGGCCGCCCGAGCCGCGGCGGCCTGGAGCCCGGTCAGCAGGTGCTCGATCATCGAGTGGTCCTGCTGCAGGTACCGCAACGTCTCCCGCAGTTCGGGGTGCTGCTCGGCTATCGCGGGGAACAGGTCACGGTCCTCGCCCTCGTGGTGAGCGGTCAGGGCGGTGCAGAACCCGTGACAGAACAACAGCAGGTCCCTGGTCGCCGGCTCCGCCGGCTCACCGGCGGCCAGCGCATGCCGGGTTACGTTCAGCGCTTCGCGAAGCCTGTCGTGCACGCGGCGCAGTTCACTGCTCCAGGCCACCAGCCTGGTCTTCTCGCCCTCAACCACAGGTGGAGAGCGAAGGTACGACGATCATCGTCGTCGATTCCCTTCGGTCCGGCGCCTCCATGCCTGGCACGGCCTGCCACCAGCACGCGACGCTACGCGCGAAGTTACCACGAAGCGGACAGCACCCAACCGTCCTCGAACGGGCAGCCGCTTCCGTGCAGTGACCGGGATCCGCTGCCAGGTCTGGTCGACGCCGCGGGTGCCATCGACACCCACAACCGAACGGCCCCCCTTACAAACCGTCCCGCGCTTCAAACTGGGCCGACCCGTCAACTCCGGAAGCCGCCGAGTCCGTGACTTCCCGCGCCTCCGACGCGCGTCACAGGAGGCAATTCACCCCACGAGACCAGCCGGAAGCACGGAATCCTCCATGGCCTTCTTGAGCAGCTCGACCACCGCGAGGCGCCGCGCTCATCCCTCGCATCCTTCGCTTCACACCCCTGGAAGATGAGCGTGGCCACGATGCCGACCAGCACCACCGCGCCAAAGATCCCCTGGGACACGACTCCAGCTGGCCGGAAGGTATCAATATTCTCACCCCGAACCGCAAATACAGGCCGTGAGTGTTCGATAACATTGAGTCATGTGTTCGAGGGAGTTCGATCTGGCCGCGATGTCCAGCAGTGAGTTGGTGGGCGTGGCGGCTGCGGTCGCGTCCGAACTCGCTCGGCGTCCGGCACCCGACTCTCCGGCCGCGTGCATGCGGGACGCCGAGACCCTCGCCCGCGCGACCGACCTGCATGAAAGCGCACTGTCCGGGCTGATCGGGCGGGTGGACGCCTCGGGGGAAGTGCGCCGCTGGGGGTTCCCGTCGGCGCGAAGCTGGCTGCGGAGTCGGTTGGGCATGCGAGAGGCCCGCGCCAAGGAGCGCATCGCGCTGGCCCGCGAGCGGCACCGGCTTCCCCGGGTAGCCGAACGTCTCGCGGCCGGGGAGTTGTCGTACGGGTACGCCGCCACCGTGGCCGGTGCCGTGGCCCGCCTGGACGACGACGACTGCGCCAGGGCCGAGGAGATCCTGCTCGACCTGACCCGGCAAGGGTTCTCCGCCGGGAAGGTCGCCGCGTTCGGCAACCGGATCACCGACCTGATCGCCGAACGCGACGGCACCGACACCCCCGACCCCGACTCCCGGCGCGGATACGAAAGCTCCTGGATCGACACCACCCGCTCGCTGGACGGCGGCCGGTACCTCAAGGGCTGGCTGAACGCCGAGGACGCCGCCATCTGGGACGGCACCCTGAGCCCCCTGGCCAAGCCCGCCGGGACCGACGACCACCGCGACCTGTCCGAACGGACGGCCGCCGCGCTGACCAGCGTCCTGTCGGGCGGGCACAAGGCCACCAAGGTCACCGTCATCTGCGACCTCGACACCCTCACCGGCGGCAACACCCCCGCACGCCTCACCGACGGCACACCCATCCCCGCCGAACAGGCCCGCCGCATCGCCCTGTCCGCCGGCGTCTCCCCACTTCTCCTGGGGCGCGGGCACGTGCCGCTCTACCTGGGCCGCACCGTCCGCTTCGCCACCCCGGCCCAACGTCGGGTACTCGAAGCACTCAACCCGACGTGCGCCGTGCAGGGATGCGAAGTGCCCGGGACGCTGTGCGAAGTCGACCACGTGGCCGGCTGGGCACTGGGTCACACCCCCACCGACATCGACAACCTCACCCTGACCTGCGGATTCCATAACCGCTTCAAGGCCGGCAACCCCGACCAGATCCACGCAACCCGAGCCCGGGACGGCCGCTACACCTACCGCCTCCTACCTCCCGACCAACTGCCACCACCCGGCGGCACACCCGGCAATCCCCCACCAC
>NZ_SMLC01000078.1 GCF_004349245.1 Actinomadura sp. 6K520
GCCCGATATAGATGTGGAGCCGAAGGACCCGCCCCCATACACTGTGTCCCGGCGTCCCGCCGGGCGCCGAGCGCCCGTAGCTCAGCTGGACAGAGCATCGGACTTCTAATCCGACGGTCGCGGGTTCGAATCCTGCCGGGCGCGCCACCCCCACCAGCCGATCAACATCCTGACCTGCGAGAACGCCTCTCGCGTCCGTTCGGCCGGATGCAGCCAGATGCCACCGAACGCAGCCGCGCGGCACTGTTCCCGGAATATACGCGGAATGACTCCGCCCGCGTTTGCCCAGGTCAGCACACAAGACAAGAGAGGCCCCGGAACGCCCCGGAGCCTCTCCACCGCAGTTGCCGATCATGCCGCCAACGCGTCCTCGATGCGCTGATTGGCTACCTCCCGCTGCCCATCGATGCACCTGGCGTACACACGCAACATCACATCGACCCCGTGGCCAGCGCGTTCGGCCGCTTCGGGCGCATGGACGCCCGCATTGAGCCAGAGCGACACCGCCGCATGCCGCAGGTCGTACGGCCGGGCCGCCAACGGCGATTCGACCTGATCCGGAGCGAGCGCCAGGACACGAGCCCGCTTCCAGACCTGCGCGTACGCCGAGCCGGAGAACGACCGGCCGCCACTGGTGACGAACAGCCGACCATCCTCGGCCGTCCCGAAGGCGTCGAGGTGTTCCCGGAGCATCGTCACCAACTCGGGAGGGATCGGGACGGGCCGCACGATGTCGTCCTCCCGATGCTTGAGGCCCCGATCATCGAAGGTCTCCCCCGAGTCGGTGTACCGCTTGTTGCTCTGGGGCCGGGTCTTCTTCAGCGTGATCAGCCCCCACCCGGTTGCCGGAAGTTCGCAGTCCTGCCGACGCAGCCCCGCCGCCTCTGCCGGACGAAGGCCGGCGAAGTACATGCACCCGAACATCGCCCGCAGCCGAGGCCCCCGAGACCGGCCGACATAGGAAACCGCCGTCAGCAGCTCGCGAGCTTGGGACGGATTCACAACGACCCGCCGATCAATGGCCCTGTTCTGCTTGGGAGGACGCCACTTCACTCGGTCCAGGGGGTTGGCCGCCAACTCCTCCAGTTCGACCGCGTAGCCGAGCGCATGCTTGAACACCGCCCGCTTGCGCCGGAACGTCGAGGAGGCCGCGGGTTGCCCATCGAGTTGGAGCGCGAGCGTTTCCAGAGCGGCCCGAGCCAACCGCGGTTCGTCCAGTTCGGTAATCGGCATGGACGCCGACTCCAGCCAGCGAAGCGCCGCGCCCAGTTCAGCCGACATGTCGGGACGGTGATCGTCCGGGACGAAGACGAATCGCCGGAGAAGCACGCGGAGGAGGGATGCGTCAGGACGGCCGGGCATGTCCTTGACGAACACGAGCGTCACAGCCGTCATGGTGTCGGTGAGGCCCTCCCGAGACTTGGCAGCCGCATGAGGCCAACGCGCCTTGACGTAGGCACGTGCGAACTCCAGCCACGTCCGAGCGGTCGCCGCTTTGAGCATGGACAGCGGAAGGCCCGTGTCCGTATCGAACGCCTCACCGTTCTTGGCAGCCTGCCTGAGGTCAGACAGGAAGCTCTTTGCCTGTGAAGACCGTTCGAACGTCCGGGACTTCTCACGGCCGCCGACCGTCCAACGCGCGGTGTACGAGATGACCTTGCCCGGCTTGTCTGACCTCGGCCCCGCTTTGTTCGGCCGGGTCTCCCAGAACTTGACCTTGTAGGACGTGTTCACGCCGCCTCCCGCAGCGACCAGAGCCATGCGTCGAGATCACTTCGATAGATGCGGATCTCGCCGTTCGGGAGCTTGAACCCAGCCGGAGCCCGACCGATCTCCCGCCACCGGTAGAAGGTCCGCCGAGAGATCCCGCCGAGTTCTTCGAGCACCTGGTCAACCGTGAGAAGTTCATCCCGCTTGCCGCTCACGCTGCCTCCGGAGTTGCCGAAAGTTCGGGGGTTGGGTTGTGGGTTGCTTGGTCGAGTTGCTTGCGTCGCTGGATGCGTTCGTTGATCAGCAGCAGTAGGCGTTGCTCTGCTGGTTTCACGTCCGGGTCGCCAGGCCCCGCGCGTTCCCAGACGTGGACGGCGTTGGGATCGGCCGGGTTGGTCACGGGGACACCGGCCTCAGCCAGCCGCGCCAGCACCCAGGCTTTGCGGTCGGCTTTGTGATCGGCGAGGGTCTTGCCCGACCATTTGCGGGAGACGAGCACGCGACGGCCGCCGTAGCCGAGGTGTTCGCGTCGGTGGGCCTTGCCCTTGCAGTAGCCGGGCGTGAGGCCCTTGCGCGCGTTCTTGGGCTGGACGCCGTAGCGCAGCCAGTTCGCGCACGTCGGTGAGCACGGCTCGTGGCGCAGTGCTTCGGCCATCCGGTCGACGTGTTCGCGCTGCGCGCTGGTTTCGGCGTTGTGGCATTCGGCGACGCCCTTGACGAGGTACTTGGTCAGGTAGCCGATCAGCTTGCGAGACTGCGGAGAGTCAGCGAGAACGCCTTGTGCGTCGATCTGCCGCCCGAACTTCACCACGTGCAGGGGTTCGGCGTTCTCGTCCTGGCCGAGGGCGTCCAACGCCTCGTCCCAGGTCGGAAGGACTTCGCCGGTTGCGGGGTCGAGGTATCCGCCCTCTGGCCCGGCCGCCTCGTCCCAGACCGGGAGCCGTTCCCCCTCGAAGACGACGCGGTCGGTCGAGGGCCACCACACCTGGTGATAGGTGGCCGCCACCACCTGCCGCAGCTCAGCCCGCGAGATCGTTCCCCGTATGGCCATGTGCAGGTGGGGAGCCAGCCGCCGTTGTGGTTCGACGGCGGCGAAGTACTGCACGTCGTAGCCGACGAACCGGCGAAGGTTCTGCACGAACCGATCGACCAGCTTGGAGAAGTGCAGCGCATCACGGGCAGCCCGCGTGTAGTCGTAGCCGTCCGGGTCGACCGGAGTTCCGTCCGAGCGCACCCGCCCGTAGGAGTCCAGCGTCAGGGTCAGGAAGATCGACGGCCGGAACGCATTACCGTCACGGCCCCGGAACACCTTGCCGACCGTGCGGGAGTCGACCGGACGACGAGGAAGGTCCGGAGCATCCTGCCGCCGCCGGGTCGACCGCGTCCGCCGGCTCTTGCCCTGTTCTGTCTTGAGGGAGCCGCGGACCCCCGTGCGTTCGAGCTCGTTGTCGAGGTCCCGTATGACCGCGTCCCAGAACTCGGCGTCTTCCCCGTCCGCCGTCCCGTCGACGGTTGCGCGGTCACGGGCCGCCGCCGCGTGCGCCCGCAGTTCCATCCACGCGCGCTGTTCCTCGTCCGGGTCGGCGCGCGTGATAATCGGTTCGTCGGTCAGGTGCCAGCCTTGACGGCACTGGACCGCGCGGAGCTTGCGCTTGCGTTCGGCGCACGAGGGGCAGACCGAGGCCAGGGTGTGCCCGCACGGGACATACACCACCTCGGCCGCGCCCGTGTTCAGGTCCACCCGCCGCATCGGCACGGGCCGGATGCAGACGCCGTGTTCGACTGCGACCGCTTCCAGCACCCCCCGCGCCAGCGGAGGCAGGGTCTTGACCACCGGTTCCGGCTCGGGCTCGTCGAGGGTGGGTTGGGTGATGCGGGTAGGGGGTTTGGTCACGCCGCCTCCACATCGGGCAGGCCGAGTGCGACCATCGCGTGGATATCGGCATCGGAGACGTACGCTGCCCGGACCCGTACCGGATCCGGGGAGGCTTCCAGCCGGACGAAGCCAACGCCCGCGCCGATCTCGGGAACGGATGAGATCTGGTCGGCCAGGGCGCCGCGGTCGCGGGCACCGTCGCCCAGGACCATGTCGACCTGTTCGTCCTCGTCCAGGCGCAGGGCGATGCGGTCGGGGAACAGGTTGCGCAGGTTGTTGACCTCTTTGCGCGCGTCCTGCTGAGCGCCGATGACGCAGTACCCCACCGACCGGCCCTGTGAGGTCAGCACCGCCAGCGCGGATTCGGCGCGCTTTCTCAGGTCGCGTTCGGGGCAGTAGGCGGTCAGGAACGCCAGCTCATCCACCACGATCACCCGGAACGGGAAATCACGCGACGGCGTGAACGACCGGGTCACACCCGCGAACCGCTCCGCACGGGCGTTCATGTCCTCGGCCGCCGCCTCCAGCAGATCGACCATGCCGCCCTTGGGATCGGAGGAGTACCGCCCGTACCGCTCGAACAGCACCCGCCCAAACGACAACTCCATGCGTTTCGGGTCGACGGCCCACACCTCCACCAGCCCACCGAGCATGAGCGGCAGGAGTGCGCGGACGGTCGACCAGATGACCGAGCCCTTGCCGGCCCCTGTCGCTCCCGCGATGAGGACGTGAGTGCCGAGCAGACGCAGCCGCCAGGGTGAGCCGTCCTCGCACCGCCCGACCACCACGGCGGACAGGTCCACATCGGAGGCGTCCGGGACGGGCAGAGCCGGTATCGGTTCGGCGAGGGCATCGCGGCGGACGAACTCCAGCCAGACGCGTCCCGGACGGTCCCCGTCCCGCACCCGGACCAGGGACGCGCCGAAGCCGTGCGCCAGGTTGGCCGTGACCCGCTCCCACGCGTCCGGCGCCTGGCCCTTAAGCATCCGGACCAGCACCCGATCACAGGTCGGACCGGAACGGACGCGGACGAGGGTTGGCAGGTACTCACGGCCCTTGTGCACTTTGGTGAGCCCGGCCGTGACCAGGACCGGTTGCCAGTGCCGCCGATACACGAACACCATGCGCCACCAGGACCGGGCCGGACGGGCGACCCAGCGGACGAAGGACGGACGGTTCACCCCCGCCCACACGCCCAGGCCCACGGCGACGAGGGCCAGGACCAGGACGGGGACGGTCCACCCGTACCGGTAGCCGAGCCAGCCCAGCGCGGACACGGCCGAGACGGGGACGATGTTGCGGACCAGGAACACCAGGACGCGGACGAGGGCACGGGCGGCGTTGACGATGAGGACCAGGCCCTCGGGCATGTGCCACACCGGAGGCGCCCACTTGGGGGCCGCGAACGGGTCACGCTGGGTTTCGACGGCGACGTTTTCGCCGGGGGCGAGCTTGCGGAACTCCCATGCCATGATGGGTCACACCTCTTCTTTGTGCTGTTCAGGGGAGAGAAGCGGGGCGGCCGGAGGTACCAGCTCCAGCCGCCCCACCTAGATCACGCCGCCGGGTCTTCGGCGGACTCGGCCGCTACGCCGTTGAGGGAGTGGAGCCGCTCCACCTCGGCCGCGTAGGCCGCGAACGACTCGGCGAGCTTGCGCGCGACCTGGACGTCTTCGGCGGTCGGTGCCGTGGCCCTGGTCGGAGCGATGAGCACGTGAGCGCGGCAGTGCGTGACCGAGATCTGCGCCCGGTTCTTGCCGCGCGGGACCAGCACCGACACCCGCTCATCCGGGTACATGATCACCGAGGTGAGCGCCGTCCCGTCCGGCTCCACCTGAACCGAGGTGTAGCTGTAGGACCCCATCACGCAGCCCTCCCCTTGCCCGAGGAACGGCCCGACGAGGAGCCACGGCCGGAGCGGTACAGCCGCTCGACCTCGACCGCGTACGCCGCCGCCTGCTCGGCCAGCCGCCGCGCGAACTCCACATCCGAGGCGCCCAGCCGCTCCGGAAGCGTCAGGGTGACCAGCACGCGACCCGCCGACACCGAGAACAGCGGCGTACGCGCCCGAAACGACTTGAACTCGGTCGAGGCCCCGCCGTCAATGGGCAGCGACAGCGCCGACATGCGCCCGCCCGCCATCACGCCGCATCCTTCGCAGCCGAATCCTTGCCCGAGCCACGGGCCGCGCCGCCCTTGAAGTTGGCCGGACGGACCGCCGCCGCCTTGAGCGAGTAGGCCAGCCGCCCGGTACCGCTGTTGACGTACGGCGTGACCGCCAGGCCATCGAACTCCACCGGCACGAACGGGAACCCCGCCGGAGCCTCCGGCATCACCGGCTGAACCGGCGCCATCAGCTTGACCTTGAACGTCCCCCTGGACTCCGGATCGGCGTCCAGAACCTCCACCGACCACACCAGTTCCCCGGTGTCCTTGTCCCGCGCCTGCACGAAGTTCTCCCGGGTCGACCGGTCGAAGTCCCGCACCGGCTCGACACCGCCCTTGACGAACGCGCCGTAGGGGAACACGTCCCCGAACGCGACCTTGAACGGACCCTGCACCGCCATGGCAATCGCTCCCATCCGGTCAACTGTCTGTCAGTTGACCTATCAAGTGCGATCGTAAGCGTACCCAGCTTGGTCTATCAAGTAACTAACCGGCGAGTGGCCGGATACGGTCACGCCAGCGGGTAGGCGTCTTCCAGCTCATGCAGGTCAGCGGGCAGGACCGTGTCAACCACCATCAGCGGACGACCAGCAGCGTCCCGAGCCGTCGCGTAGACGACCAGGACGGGCGTCCCCTCACTCATCGACAAGGCGCCCGCCTCCTCGCCGGTCGGCATCCTCGCAACGATGTGCTCGATGACGTGATCGAGCTTCACATCCTTGCGGGACTCCAGATGCTCCCGAACGCCTTGTTTCAGCGGTTCGGCGCTGGTGAGGTTGGTCCCTTCCGACAGGTCCAGAGGCAGCCACAGGGACAGCAGCTCAGACGGCGAACCGTCAGCCGTCAGCAGCCGCCGGCGAAGGAACGCCTTGCCGGAAGACCCGAGGCCGAGCAGGGAGCGGATGCGGTTCGGTGCGTCAACCACGCCAGCGGCCAGGACCTCACCGGGGATGGCCGCCTCCGAGCCAGCCAACCGCACCTGCCCCGCCCGTGCGCTCTCCAGCGAAGCCAGAGCGGGACGGCCCCGGACGAACCGGCCCTTGCCCTGCTGAGAGTCGATCCAGCCTTGATCTCGCAGAACCCGCAGGGCCGCCACCACGGTCGGGCGACTCACCCCGAACTCTTCGATGAGCTGGTGTTCGCTCGGCATCGCCGAGCCGGGAGGGTACCGACCGGACTCGATGCGCCGTTGAAGCTCCGCAACAAGCTGGGCGTACTTGGGGGGTACGGATTCAAGGCTCATCTCGACCGTCCATCATCCGACAGGTTGTCTTACCAGGTCAGCGCTAATGTACGCCGAACCCCTCCCGGCTGTCACGACTAACGGACGCCAGTAGGCCCGACTACGCCAGCAGGAGCAGCCGACCCAAGCGCCTCAGCCATCCGGGTCGCAAGCTCCATCGGCGTCGCCGCTTCGAGGAGCACCCATCGCGCCGCCCACGGCAAGACAGCCCACCACCGCAACGTGTGGTGCCCGAACCAGACCGACGAGCCGGGGAACCGGCGTTGCAGGGTGATGACCGCCGCGGTCACATCGTCCGGTGCGTCCCCGGCCCACGGCATCACGACCGGTGCCCCAGCGGGTAGGACGCGGCCGGTTCGGTCATAAACGCGGTAATGCGGTCGGCGGCCCCGTCCAGGTCCTTCACCGGGTGCAGGTTGTCCACCCGCCACCAGGAGACCACTCCCTTGCGGCGGTTCACCACGACGTAGCCGACGACATCCATGGTCGTCCCGCCAGGCCGGGTGACCGTCAGGCCGGGTATCGCGTCGCGCATCTGCACGCACAGGCCACGGGCGACCAAGGCCCGACACAGGGCGCCCAACACGCGCAGTTCGGCGTCGCGGGACAGCGAAGGACTCATCACCTGTTCTCGCTTTCGTTGGAAGCAGAGCCGGAGGCGCGGGGCCAGGTCCGTCCCTCCCACACGCGTGACCAACCGGGGGAAACGGGGGGCGATCACGCGACGGACCGTCCTCGTCGCGCCGCCGGCTCTGCCGTTCAATGCGCCATGGCCAGCCCTCAGGCCAGCCGCACAGCGCTAGTCGAAGTGGTCGTTCGCCGAGCCGTTGAGCTGCCCGGCCTGTGCGGTCACAAAGCGAGCCACCTTGCCCGCCGCGCCCGGCACATCGTCGACCGGGTGCTTGCTGTCGTCGCGTCGCCAGGTGAACGTCCGACCCGAGGCCCCGACGAACACCCACACGAACAGGCCCGGATTAGCCGTAGCCACCAGCAGCCCCGGCATTGCCTCATCCAGCCGGACGGCCAGTCCCAGCCCCACGAGGGACGCCTGTAGATCAGACAGAAGCCGCAACTCGACATCCCGCGCGTTCACGACCCCGCACCGCCCCGCCGCCCAGACGCGCGACCCGACCCCAGACAGTCAGGGCAGGAGTCCCGACGGCTGTCAGCCGGAACGCCCGCCACGTGCCCCGGCGTCAACGTCCGCCGCGCCACACGCCGCTTAACCCCGCGGCCCCTGCAAGAGGTGCAATCGCTCGCCATGACGACACCGTGCCAACAAGTCACGTTGCGTCACGACGCCATGATCATCTCGTCTCGCACATCAACGTCTTACAACCGTCTCGACTTTGTCTCGTCTTCGACGTCACGCCGCGCCTAGCCTGGTGAACGTCGACCAGAGAGGACGGCCGGTGTCTCCCCAACCGATCCTGCTGCAAGTCGTGATCCGCCAGCACCGCCTACAGCGGTACGGCATGTTCCAGGCCGCCTACAACGAGGCAGCCAAGAAGGTCTCGCCCGAGCTGGCGGGCACCGCACCGAGCCGCGCCCAGCTCCACCGCTGGACATCCGGCGAACTCAAACGCCTTCCCTACACAGATCACTGCCGCGTCCTGGAGGCGATGTTCCCCGAGTGGACGGCCGACGAGCTGTTCGCCCCATGCCCGCCTCACGTCCTGGCCGACGAGCCCGCCGCCCACAACCGCAGCGACGAGCGCGCCGACCTCGAATCGACCGCCGACCGAGTAGGCCCCAACCCCTACGCCGACGTCACCGCAGTATTCGCCACCCGCGCCGAGTTCTCATTCGCGCACCCGCCGCACGCCCTTCTCGACGGCGCGAGCAGGATCAGAGCCGCCGGCCTCTCCCTCAACATGCTGTGCCAGCAGTACCCCGACCAGCGTCTCTACCGGCTCATCGAAGACGGCACCACCCTGCAAGCTCTGTTCCTGGACCCCGAAGGCAAGGCCATCCGAGCCCGCGAACAGGAAGAGGGCTACACAGACAACCACCTGACGACCCTCACGCGCCTGAACATCGAGGTCCTGACGCGCCTACGCAAGCGCCTATCGCCCGAGGCCCAAGAGCAATTGTCCGTCGCCGTCTACGACGAGACGATCCGCTTCAACATCACGCTCATCAACGACAAGCTATGCGTGATGCAGCCCTACCTACCGAACGCCCGCGGAGTCGACTCACCCACGTTCCTCGCCGAACGCAACTCGACCGGCACCGGCCTGTATGGGACGTTCGAAGAAATCTTCACCGCGCTATGGGAACGAGGCCGAACCGTATGACCGACGCACCCGCCGCACTACTACCCGTCGCCCTCCGAGCAGCGGAGATAGCCAGCGACCTAGTGCGCACACGCGTCCCCGGCCTGCTCACCACCAAAGGTGACCGCGACATGGCCAGCGAAGTCGACTACGCCGTAGAACGCGCCGTCCGCGACCACCTCAAACAGCGAACACCCGACATCGCCATCCTCGGCGAAGAAGAAGGCATCAGCGGAGACACTGCCAGCGACCTCATGTGGGCCATCGACCCAGTAGACGGCACCGCCAACTTCGTTCGCAACATCCCGCTGTGTGGCTTCTCGCTCGGCCTCATCGAACGAGGCCGCCCCGTAGTAGGCGTCATCGACCTGCCGTTCCTAGGCACCCGCTACCACGCAGGCCAGCACACCGGTGCCTACCTCGGAGACCGCCGCATACAAGCCAGCATGACCACCGACCTCAAAGACGCAATCGTCGCCATAGGTGACTACGCCGTAGGCGAAGGAGCCGAAGCCAAGAACCGCCAACGCATCGCCCTAACCGAACGCCTAGCGGCCAGTGTTCAACGAGTCCGGATGCTCGGCTCAGCCGCCATAGACCTAGCCTGGGTTGCAGAAGGCAAGCTAGACGCCAGCATCACACTTTCAAACAAACCCTGGGACACCGCCGCAGGCGTCATCATCGCCCGCGAAGCGGGAGCCAAGGTTGCGGACCAGGACGGCACCGACCACACCTTCGACTCTTCGGCAACCGTCTGCGCAGCATCCGCGGTCGCCTCGGCCGTCCTTACTTTGATCAACAGCGTCGGGATGCGCTCTAGCTAAGAATCGAGCTTAGGCTAGTGACTTCTGCCATTGTGCGCGACGGCGGGAGCCTATCCAGCTCCAAGCGAAAGTCACTCAAGGCCACGCCACTTCATCGAGGATGTCTTCCAGTACTCGCTTCTCCTCTGACCGAAGTTGGCAATTCTTGCTCTGGAGCACGTAAGTTACTGTAGCCGGATGTATGCGCGTTCCAGTTTCGCGGAGTTCGTCCAGACGGGGCCGCGCCGGTGACGACAAACGCCCGCGAGTAACGACTTTCAACAGAACTAGCTCCATTTCTAGCTTGTGATCAAGGTCTTCAGTTGGAATGGCATCCAATCTCCTCCGCGCAGCATCCGTGCGCCCTGCTACGAAGAGCGCCGCTGCCAGATTGAGTGCAATTTCGACTGAATTGGGAAACTCGCCGTGCGCTCTGCTAAGCATTTTGACTGCTTGAGTGACCTTGCCTGCACAGAGCAACGCGGCTCCGTAGTTCGCGACCCTCAAGTGAGATTTCCTTAGCCGCTTCATCGATCTCTTATAGTAGTGCAAAGCTGAATAGCAATCACCAGCAATTAATAGAAGGTCTGCGTAAAATATTTGGACCTCAAGCTCGCCAGGTGCGAGCGCTACAGCCTGAGCTGCCTTCTCTAGGGCAGAGTCTAGATTTCCATTGGCCAGCAGATCAAGTTCACTCGAAAGCCATATAACACGGTAGTCAGAACTATCTAGCCCAACTGCACTAGACATGAGGTCCAGCGCCTCTGCAGTCCGCCCCATTCGGTGGTGCAGGAAGGCGGACTTGCGTGCCAAGGCAAGAGCGCTTCTACTATCGACGCAGGCAGCATCATGATACTTTTCGGCCCCCGAAATATCGTCCATACACTCATCAAGGAAGCATGCATAGTCGGACACCATCCAACTAGGCGGGGAACTGTCGAACGTACCTAGCGCAGCTAGGAACCACCTCTTAGCTTCCACTGCATTATCGAGCTTGCGCCAGTACAACTTTGCGAGGTTAATCATCGGAAGAGCATTGTCTGCGTCAAGTTCTATGGATCTCTTGTAGGCCGATTCAGCAGCACGACTCTTCTCCTCCGACATGAGAAAGGAGCCATAGTTGTTCCACGTGCTCGAATCCTCCGGCCGGAACTTAAGCTGGTCACGATGATATTTGTAGTCACCCCCCGTGGTCACAAATGAGGATGAGATCATTTTTATAGGGCGAGGTCTACCGTCTGAGTCTTTGGCTGGATTAAGTCTTAGGCCAGCGTCAGCAAGCATCTTTTCGAACTCTGGAGCGATATGGGTGCCGGTCTGCTTATCGGTGTAGAAGGGCCTACTTCCACCGGTTCCATCAGCTTTTATATAGGCAACGTGGCAGCCTTCGCTGACACTGGATGTCTTGGCTCCAATTTGCGCGTTGAGGGTACTAAGCTTTTGGAAAACCACGGCGGTGTCAGCCTTCATGCGCACCATAAGTTCAAGCTGAGATTTTTCAGTCAGATACTTTCGCGCAAGCTCTCCCTGCAACTGGCGAAGGTCTCCGAGAGGAAATAGCCATGGAGTGCGCGGCTTCGTAAACGAGACCCTGAGTTTGTCCTCCTCAATTCGGACGAGCTCCCCTCGTCGAATCTCCCAGGTGTTTGAGACCAGGCCGATAAACGCCTGACTGCCTCGAGTTGATCCCACGACAAAGGTATGACTTCCCAAGTTTCCACGGCGTACGGATCTTACATAGGAATCCGCAGCCATAAGTGAATCCAGGACTTCTTCAAACGTTGAGTCGCCGGTTAGCCCAGAGGTGGCTTCAACAATCCAAGAGCCGGTCGCTTTGCCGTCGATATAGCCTAAGCCTGTGAATCCTATCAATGCATTCCAGCCTGGCCTTAGAAGTCGTACCAACTTTTGTGCGTCGGTTTCAACTTCTCGACCGCTATAATGGTCTGTATACATGAAGTCGCAAGACATATAAATAGAAAATTCGTCTGATAGAGTAAGAATGAGAGTCATCTAGACCTCCTCTGTATTTCGTTTACACTTGTTCGAGTGAGTAGACTATCTGCTGTAGCTTCAGACTTCAGCAGAGCTGATTCAACCATCCGTCCGAGGACGATCGGCCAAGTTGCCGAATTTGGCTGTTTTAGGTCAAGGGGCGGCGGCGCTCAGGCCGCTGCGCGGCCCCGCGCCTGGCCGCCCGGAGCGTGCGGCGTGGGCGCCGGTCACCGGACGGCCGCGCCGGGCCGCGCATCGCGACACGTCCGCCGGGCCCCGCTCCGACCGGCCGCCACGGGGTACGCGCCACCGCCCAGAGCTGGCACCAGTCGACACCGAAGAACCATCGCCGGTACAGGGACATTGCCACTTGGCGTGGAATGGCACAGGGCTCCCCCGACCCGATGTCTGAGGATGGCGGCGGACGGAACCTGTCAAGGGCGCCCTTCGGGCGTCACTACGTGATGGCTACGCCACCCTTGACAGAACCCGTCCGCCGCTAGGTACGGGTCTCGACGGGTCGGGGGAAGGAAGGTGGGGGAAGAACAGCGGCTACGCCGCTACCCCATCCACAAGATGTCGATGATGCGCAGCGTCTCGGCGTCGTCATCGACCAGCAGCGTGAGCATGCCCTCGCCGTTCGCACCGAAGAAGGCGTGTCTGATGGCTGTCTGGCCTGGCCGCTCAGGCACCGAGTCCCACGGCGTTTCCAAGAGGTCGAGGAGGCGCTCAAGTAGGAGGCCGTGACGGACTTCGTTAGGAAGCCCGTTCAGCTCGTACAGTGCGCGTCCGTGGAAGCCGTCCCAGCGGTACGTCACACCCTGCCTTCCCAGCCCGGAGGGGTGTAGCGGACGAAGCTGTCTTCCCTGCCCTGTAGGGCGTCCTGCACCGCCTCTTCATAGCCGGGACGGCCGTAGGCGATGGCCCGCAGGCGCCACTGTCGTAGGAGGGTTTGGACCTGCTTGAACCGCGCCAGGTCGTGGGCCGCGTCGAGCGCCTCGTCATACTCGGCCCGGAACTGGGCACGATGCGCCGGCGGGAGCGCATCGAAGATCGCGGCCGGATCTTCGCCAGGATCGCGCCGCGGCGCGGTCGGTTCCTCGGGCTGAGCGGTCATGATGTCCAATCTACCTGTGGCCCCCGTCAGGCGTGGAGACTCCCCGCAGGGCAGGCAACAGCCGCACGAGCAAGATCCGGAGCATGCACGGAATGATCTTGCTGACCTCACGGAGTCGCCCGAGAATACGCGCAGTTGAGACGAGGTGCTGAGCCGCCGGAGATCCTCGGACTTCTAATCCGACGGTCGCGGGTTCGAATCCTGCCGGGCGCGCCACCCCTGACCTGCAGTGTTACCACGGCCAAGATCCCAAATTCCGTCCGATTCGTCCCTGTGTTCGCTCGATGTTCGCTCGGCTGTCGCTGAGCCGTCCCCAACCTTGTTGATCGCAGGTGGACGACGCGGCCCGCTGCTGTCGTTTCGTCCGGCTCGGGACCGGTGCGGGCGTTGAGGATGACGGCGGCGTCTTCCGCGGATTGGCGGGCCAGGTCGGGTAGGACGCTGAACTCCTCGGAGTAGACCTTCATCCTCACACGGGACCCCGCTCCCCCAGACCTCCATGATCCAGGGCGCTCATGGTGTCCACATCTCGGGGGAAGGCCCCACCCGCCGTGCCCCCTTTTCACACATCCTCTAGGGCTCAGGGCGATAGACGTGGCCACGCTCGCTCCGCGTGAATAGCGTGTCTGTGGTCTCGGTGCCCTGAGCCCGGAGCTCGCGCTTGAGAACCTTGTTCGTCGCCGTACTCGGCAGGTCGGTGGCGATCCGGACGAATTTCGGCCATGCCTTCGGCGACAGGTCCGGCTGGGCTTTCAGGAACTCCTGGAGATCGACGGGCGTGAGGGTCGCGCCGTCGCGCAGCACCAGCGCGCACATGAGCTGGTCGCCAGGGGCGTCGGCGTCTGGTATGCCGTACACCGCGGCCTGGCTGACGGCATCGTTGCGCAGCAGCACCCGCTCGATCGGTGCCGCCGCGAGGTTCTCGCCGTCGACGCGCAGCCAGTCGTCGGTGCGACCCGCCAGGTACACGAAGCCTGCTTCGTCCCGATAGGCGAGATCGCCGGACCAGTACATGCCCCCGTCGAGCCGATCGGAGGTCGCCTGGTCGTCGTTGTAGTAGCCGGCGAAGAACCCGGCCCCGGTGGTGTTGACCAGCTCGCCGACCGCCTCGTCCAGGTTGGTCACCCGGCCCAGGTCGTCGAAGACGGCGCGCGGGCACTCGGTGCGGGTGTCTCGGTCGTAGACGGCGACGCCGTCGAACGGCTGCCCGATGGAGCCGGCCGGCGTGTCGTCGGTGCGGGTGATGATGACCGCGGTCTCGGTGGAGCCGAAGCCGTCCCACACGGTGCAGTCGAAGCGACGGGCGAACTCCTCGATGTCGCGGTCGCTCGCCTCGTTGCCGAACGCGACACGTAGTGGGTTGTCCCGGTCGTCGGGCTGTTCCGGTGTCGCGAGCAGGTAGGCGAGCGGCTTGCCGACGTAGTTGAGGTAAGTCGCACCATAGTGGCGCAGGTCGCTGAGGAACCGGCTTGCGCTGAACTGGGCCGGCGCCAGAGCGGCGCCGGCGTGGGCGTGCACGGCGTATCCGGCGAGAATGGCGTTGCTGTGGAACATGGGCATCGAGGAATAGACGATGTCCTCGGTCGTCAGGTCGAACTTGTCGGCGAGTGTCGCCCCCGACATCACCGCCATGAAGTTGGCGACCCGCACGGCCTTCGGCTCCCCGCTGGTGCCGGAGGTGAAGATCAGCATGAAGGTGTCCATCGCGTCGACCGCCGGGAACCCGGCGGTTCCACGCGGTGCGCCGGCCACCCGCTTGAGCCAGTCGGCGTCGTCGGTGTCGATCACCGTCGCGCCACCGAGGTCGAGTCCGCCGAGCAGGGCCAGGTGCTGATGATCGGTCAGCAGGATCTGGCAGTCGGCCCGGCGTACGTCGGCCGCGAGACTCTCGCCGCGCCGGGTGGTGTTGATGCCGACGGTCACGTGCCCGCCGAGCGCACCCGCCGCGATCGCCATCGCCATCTCGGGGCTGTTCCGCATCAGCACGCCGACGTGGACCGGCCGGCCCGGGTCGGTCATCGCGTGCAGCACGTGCGCACGGGCGGCGCTCTCGCCGAGGTAGTCGCGCCAGCTCCGCACCTGGTCGCCGTACTTCAGGCCGGGCGTGTCCCGCTCGGCATGCTGGAGGAGGAGGGCCTGGACGGTGTCAGACACGGGACGGCTCCGATGCGGTCGCGGTGGGCGAGGTGGCGGCGGAGGGAACAGTCAGGTGGCGGCTCAGGAACGCCACGACGTGGCGGGTGGCGGCCTCGTGGAAGGGCTTGCCGGCGAAGAGGTCGAAGTGGTCTCCGGGGTAGTGCCGCACCTCGGCGCGACCGGCGAAGGCCGCCTTCGCCGCGGCGTACGGCGGCGCGCTCCTGTCGAAGTCGCAGATCTGCACCAGCCACGGGACCCGCAGCGACTTCGCGTCCTTGGCGGGCGTCCGGCCGCCGAGCTCCAGCACGACGTCGGCGGCGATCTCGTTGCGCCAGGTCGGGCCCGCGAGCGCGTGGTAGTCCTCGTAGGCGCCGGGCAGGGTCAGCGCGCCGAGCTCCCCGGGACGGGCCACGACCGGGATCATCGTCGGCGCGCGGCCGGCCTTGCGTCGTACGGCCGAAGCGATGCCGCGGCCGGTGGAGGCGAGCAGCTGGGCCGGGCGGTGGTGCTTCGCGGCGAGCCGCGCGGCGGCGAGCCCGTCGACGAGCGGCACCGCGGAGACGACCGCCGCGACGTCGTCACGCGCGGCGGCGACGGAGACGACGTGGCCGCCCGCGAGCGAGATGCCCCAGAGCACGACCCGTTCGGCGTCGACGCCCGGAAGTCGCTTCGTTGCCTCGACGGCGGCGTGCCAGTCGGCGACCTGGTCGGCGACGGACACGCACTGGCGCGGTCCACCGTCGCCGGCGTCGCTCGCGCCGAAGCCGCGGTAGTCGAAGGTGACGGCGTGGAAGCCCGCCGCCGCGAACGCCTCGGCGAACGGCTGGAGGCCGGAGTCCTGGGTGCCGGCGAGGCCGTGGCCGAGCACCACGACGGGCGCACCGTCCGCGCCGGCGTGGTGCGTGGCGGCACAGCGCACACCGGCCGAGGTGAAGTCGAAGGTGGTCATGCGATGCCTCCGTAGATGCTGGTCACCCAGATGTGCGTGAGCGCGTCGACGTGTTGCTCGCGCGGCGGTTCACCGCCGAGCGCATGGCGCTCGAGGGCGTGGTCGTTCAGGTCGAGGAGTACGGCGGCCAGGCCCGCCGCGTCCGGACCGTCGGTCGCGTGCCCGGCGGCCCGCTCCCGCTCGATCATCTCCGCGACCATGCCAGCGAACTCGGCGCGGCCCGCGTCCCAGCCCTCCCGGACCTGCGGGTTCGCGGCCCTCGCTTCGAGCAGGGCGCGGTAGGTGTGCGGCGAGGCGTCGACGGAGTCGAAGAGCGAGTCGAGGACCTGCCGGATCCGCTCGCCGGGATCACCCTCCGCCTTGGCCAGCAGGTCGGTCGCGTCCGACGCGGCGTCGTACAGGCCGGTCATCAAGGCGAGCACCGCGGTGGCCTTGCTCTCGAAGTAGAAGTAGAACGCCGAGCGGGTGACGCCGGCCCGCCGCGAGATCTCCGCGACGTTGACCTGGTCGAGGGTCTGCTCGCGCAGCAGGTCGTCGAGGGCCTGGAGCAGGGCCGAGCGGCGCTGGTCGCCACGGTTGGCACTGCGGCGGTCGACCAGCCGCGCCCACGTGCGCTCCTCGCTCACCCGCGCACCTCCACGGGCCGCCGCGCCCGCTGCCGCCCAGCTCGCTCCAGCCCCGCGGGGATCTCCCGGGTGCGCAGGTCGTGCTCGTAGAGGAAGTAGTCGAGCTGCTGGGTGTGCCGCGGCCGCTGCACCATGTGGGCGGTGTACTTCTGCTGGTCCTCGTCGATCACCCGCTCCATCTCGGCGACCGGCGGCGGCGCGTAGCGGCCGACGAGCCAGGCCGCGACCAGCCGGGTCTGGCACTCGACGAACGGGAACAGTGTCGGCGTCGCCTGGGCGAACCCGATGAACGCGAGGTCGTCCATGCCCGGCTTGAAAATCCGCTTGTAGAGGCGGATGTGGTTCTCGGGCGCGCTGATGAAGTCGGGGTCGAAGAACGGGAAGGTGATGTTGTAGCCGGTGGCGTGGATGACGACGTCGAAGTCCTCGGCGGTGCCGTCGGCGAAGTGCACGGTAGGACCGTCCCAGCGCTCGATGTCGCCCTTGGCCCGCAGGTCGCCGGAGCCGAGCCGCAGCGGCAGCTCGACCGACTGCGTCGGGTGCGCCTCGAAGAACTTGTGGTTGGGCTCGGGCAGGCCGTAGTCGGTCGGGCGGCCGGCGGTCAGCGGCTGCATCACCTGCATGAACTTGCGCTGCCACGCGAACGGGATGTGCGGGGAGGTCTTGTAGTACTTGTCGGCCGGCGTTCCGGCGAAGTACTTCGGCACGATCCACGCACTGGACCGCGTCGAGATGACGACCTCGTTGTCGAGTGTCTTGCTGGAGAGCTCGACCGCGATGTCGGCGGCGCTGTTGCCCAGCCCGATGATCAGGATTCGCTTACCTGTCAGGTCGTGCGGCGTCCGCGGGTCGATGTAGGCGTGCGAGTGCATCGTCAGGCCGGTGAACTCTCCCGGCTTGTCGGCGAAGCGCGGGTCCCAGTGGTGGCCGTTGGCCACCAGGAGCACGTCGAAGCGACGTACGCCGGTGCGCTCGGTCTCCAGCAGCCAGCCGCCGTCGGGGTGCCGCTCGGCGTGCACGACGCCGTTCTCGAACTCGATCCGGCGCCGGATGTCGAACGCGTCGGCGTAGCTGTCGAGGTAGTCCTTGATCTGGGTGTGGTGCGGGAAGTCGGGATAGTCCTCGGGCATCGGGAAGTCCTTGAAGGACAGCTGGTGCTTCGAGGTGTCGATGTGCAGCGAGCGGTAGGCGCTGCTGTGCCCGTTGGGGTTGCCGAAGGCCCAGTTGCCGCCGACGCGGTCCGAGGACTCGAACGTGGCGTAATCCAGCCCGTAGTCCTCCAGCATCTTGCTCATCGTCAGCCCGCTGATGCCGGCACCGATCACGGCGACCGTCGGACCACTCATCGGCTACTCCTCGGCATCTGCTTGACAACCTGGTGTGATGCCCGTCACGTTAGGACTGCAATTGACACGTGTCAACAGATACCGACGAGCGTCAGGATGGTGGCGGATGAGTGAGCAGCGCACGGTCGTGGTGGTCGGGGGCGGGTCCGGCCTCGGAGCGGCGACGGCCGCGCTGCTGCGGTCGCAGGGCGACATCGTGGTGGTCGCCGACCTCCCCGGCACGGCCGCCGACGTCGAGGTCGACGTGACCGACGAAGGAGGAGTGGAGGCGCTCTTCGAGGGCGTCGTCGCCGAGCACGGGCGCTTCCACGGCGTGGTCAACTGTGCCGGCACGAGCACGCTCTCCCGAGTCGTCGACCACGACGCCGCGGAGTGGCGCCGGATCGTCGACGTCTGCCTCACCGGCGCGTTCCTCGTGCTCAAGCACGCCGGACTCCGGATCGCCGACGGAGGCGCACTGGTGTCGCTGACCTCCCTCAACGCCCGCCAGCCCGGCACCGGCCTGGCCGCCTACTGCGCCGCGAAGGCCGGCCTCGTGGCGCTCACGGAGGTCGCTGCGCTCGAGTTCGCGCCGCGCCGTGTGCGCGTCAACGCAGTGGCGCCCGGCCTGGTCGTCACGCCGCTGACGGCGCCGGCGATGGACATCCCCCGGGTGAAGGACGAGTACGTCGCCAACACGCCGCTCGGCCGACCGGGAAGCCCGGAGGAGATCGCCGCATCCGTGCGCTACCTGCTGTCGGACGACGCGGCGTGGATCACCGGCGAGACCCTTGACATCAACGGCGGTGCCCACCTGATGCGCTACCCGGACCTCGCCGGACTCGTGGAGAAGGCGTTCGCATGAGCCTCGCGAGCAGACTGATGTTCAGCAACGCGGGCCGAGTCAGGGTGCCTCCACCCCGGCTGGGGGCGGCCACGTGGCTCGATCCGTGAGGGGCCGCGAGGTGGGAGCCTGCAACGGCCCCTGCGTTGTTTGGATCAGCAAACCTTGGAGCCGGAGTAGGTGGTCTTTTGCTGGCCGTTCCAGTTCGTGTTGACCTTGGACCGGTAGGACTTGCCGTTGATGCATGGGCGCGGGCTGACGGCGCTGGTCGCGGTGTTGTTGCCCGTCACGCGGGGACCCGTCGCCACGGTGGTCCAGGAGCCGACGTCCAGCAGTTGCTGGATGTACGTCTGCACCGCCACCGAGTCGTTGCCCGAGGTGTGATCGGTGATCGTGCCCTGGGCTCTGACGTAGTTGGCTGCACTGTCGGTGGCGACGCCCGCGCCGACCGTGTAGTCGGCCGCCGGGGCCGCGTTGGCTGAGGCAGCGGACGCCGTGACGAAGAGTCCTCCGCCGGCCATCGCCGTGGCCAGCGTCCCCACGACGACGGCGCGCTTGGAGCGTCCGGACATGCTGGTTCGCATATCGCTTCTCCCGTTCCTATGTCGGCACGCCCGCCAGGCATGCCTGGAAAAGCAAGTGAACCGCCTACGCGCTTCAGAGCTGCTTCAGAACGGTGTCTCGTACAGCCAGCACCCACGCCGCCCTCACCAAGGCTCTGCCCATCTCAACGGCCGGTGTGAGCCGTACCGGGTTACACCGCTTATGGGTGCGTGCGGCGTGCGGCGGCGTGCACATCGTACGCAGCGCCGCGTGATCGCGCTGGGCCACGCCGGGGTCACACTCGGGCTCAGAAGGAATCGCGGAAGGCTGCGAGCCTCTGCTGATCCTCCTCGGGTGTGCCGGCTTCCTCGGGGGTGCCCGGATAGGTGTCGAACAGCAGATGGGTCGCTCCCATCGCGGCGAACTCCTCGGCCTGCCGCAGAGCCTGGTTCACATCGTCCAGCCGGATGCGGGGTGCCAGTGCCGGTACAGGGCGTCCGGCCTCCTCGGCGGCCCTGCGCAGGGCCGGGAGCCCCTCGGTACGGAGCCGGTCCGGGGCGATGTTGATCGGGTGCCAGGCGTCGCCGAACCGCGCGGCGCGGCGCATCGCCCCGGGTGCCCAGCCGCCGACCCATACGGGCGGGTGCGGTTTCTGGACGGGGTGCGGCCTTGGATCGATCGTCTCGCCGCCGTAGGTGACCGAGTCCTGCGTCCAGGACTTCAGGATCACCTCCAGGGATTGGTCGGCCAGTGCCCCGCGCCGTTCGAAGGGCACGTCCAGCGCCGCGTACTCTCGCCTCGCCCAGCCGACCCCCACCCCGAAGATCAGCCGCCCGCCGCTGAGCCGGTCCAGGTTCGCGGTGATCCGCGCGAGCTGCAACGGGTGCCGGTACGGCAGGACGGTGACCGTCGTGCCCAGTCCGATCCGTTCGGTCGTCCCGGCCAGCCAGGCCAGCACGGTGAACGGATCGTAGAGCGGCGCCGGATACTGCTCGGCGACATCGGGCGTGACCGCCAGGTGGTCGGAGACCATCACGAAGTCGAACCCCGCCTCCTCGGCGAAGCGGGCCCAGCCCGCGAACGCCTCCGGGGTCGCGTGGGCACCGAAGTTGAGTATGTTGACACCGAGCTTCATGATCGACCAACGCCCCGGACCCGTCCTGGTGTTCCTCGAGGATGACGCCCCTCATGAGCAGACCGATATCCGAGCGGTCGCCTCAGGAGGCATTTCAGGAGCGGTGTACCGACCGCTGGTGCGTGATGATGACCGCGATGTTCGGCGGCTCGAACCGCATCGGCTGACACGCTGAGGCGCACAGCGGGCAGGCCACGGGGGTATGTTCGCTCGTTGTCTACTCGTATGTCGCGAACGCACCGAACGCGATCGGCGTCGCCCCGTGCCGCAACCGGTCGGTGTCATCGATGCTGTCGGCTCCGGCGCACGTCGCCGCCACCAGCGACATCACCTTCGCGGCCGGTGCGGCGCCAGCACTGTTGCCCGCACCGTCGATGCGCAGCGCCTCGGCCGCCGGCTCAGGCAGCCCCGCCCGCTCGGCCGGCCGCACCACCGGCACCAGCCCGGCATCGGAGATCAGGTTCGGCTCATCGAACGCGGCGGCCACCGCCGTTGGGACCGTTTCTGCGCTGCTGGACCCTAGACAAGCCCATCGTCGCAGGCCACGGGGCATCCCTTTTGTCGCTTCCGCAACCTGAACAGCAATCAACCGGTGGATCGAGGCTAACCCGGCTGCCCTCCCGCAGCGCGAGATCACAGGGCGTTCGCACCGCGCGTCTACGGGCGTGGGGCGGACGAGGTGCCGGATCTCGCCGTGCCGTTGGGTGCTCCGGCGACCGGCAGCCCCCACGCCTGCCGGATGGTGCCGATGTCCACCGTGACGTTGGCGCCGGCATCGGTGAGCCCGCGCTGCACTGCGGCCAGCGCATCGAACGAGCCCGGGAAGTCCGGATCAGTTGCCAGGTCCATTTGCTCGTGCGTGAGAGCCTCGCCGAAGACATGTAGCAAGGTGTCGCGGAAGAGGGCATGACTTTCCGGCGCGACTTCGTCCAGGCCACGGTCCAGGTCACGCCCGACGAGATACGCGGCGGTCTCGGCGAGGGTGCGCGGCCGTTCCGGTGAGGTCTGGCTCACCGCGGCACGGGCGGTTCGCAGCAGGTCACGTGGCATCCCGCCGGACAGGCAGTGGAAGAGCGCGACGAACGGCTCCGGCAACCCGATCGCACGTGTGCCGAGGAGCCGCACGGCATCGGTATAGCCGAGCGGCTCCACGCGGATCACCTCGCGGCCGTATGTTGTGGAACGAGTGCTGCGGGACGCCGGGCTCGGTGACCGGGCGCCGGAGGACGTGTGACCGGTCAGTGCGGGCGGTGCGCCGGGCTCGCCGGAAGCATCGTAGGGTTGTCGGCGACCCGCACCAGGAAACGGCTGGCCCTGAGGAGCATGGTGGCCTCGGCGCCGCGGACGCCCCGGCGGGACCCGCTTCGCCGCAGGAGCAGCGCGGGGCTCCCGGGCTCCATCCCGAGCCGGGCGGCCTCGGGGCCGGTGGCCGCGACCGCGTCGACGGTCTGGTCGGCGGGATCGAAGACCACCCCGTAGGCCCTGGTCAGGATCTCGGCCAGCGGCAGTTCCGGCCGCGGGGCGGCCAGCAGGGTGGGGGCCAGTGAGGCGAGGACGCGGCCATGTTCGATCGCGACCGGCTCACCGTCGGCGAGCGCGAGCCGGCTGAGCAGGTGGACGGCGGTTCCCGGCCCGGTGCCGAGTGTCCGGGCCAGCCGTTCTCCGGCGTCCACAGTGCCGCTCTCCAGTTCGACGAAGCCGAGCCGCGAACCGCGGGCGCGCAGGTCATCGGAGAGGGAGCCCGGACGCGCCCTCCCCGTCTCCGCCGAGGCGACGAAGGTGCCCTTCCCCGGGCGGCGCCGCAGCAGCCCTTCGCCCACGAGGAGGTCCAGGGTGTGCCGGACGGTCATCCGGGAGACCCCGTACCGCCGGCACAGCTCGCGCTCGGAGGGGACGGGGCTGCCGGCCGGCAGCTCGCCGCTGTCGATCACGTCCAACAGAATCGTGCGCAGCTGCAAGTACTTGGGGAGAGGACCCCTCGGGTCGATCGCGCGCATGGTGATGGCCGTGTCCTGCCCGGTCAGCCGGATCCGGTTTCGTGGACCGCGCCGGCTCGGCGGTTCCCGGCGGGCTTGTCCGGCGCGCGCACCGTCGGCAGGCTCCGGATGACCAGGGCGACGGCCAGGCAGCCGCCGCCGAGGGCGGCGAGGGCGGTCGGGATCACGCCCGGCCCCCACCGCTCGACCGAGCCGCCGATGAGGCTGGGCAGCACACCGCCGATCATGGACACCGCGATCACGTAGGAGGTGACGCCGGGGATGCCGGGCAGCTTCTGGGTCAGCCAGACCAGTCCGGTCGGGAAGAGCGGCCCGATCCCGAGCCCGGTCACGAAGTAGCCGACGGGGGCCGCGGGGCCCCAGTGGGCGAGCAGCAGGCCCGCCAGCATCACGCAGAGGCTCGCGAACACGATCTGCCCCGCGGTGAAGAAGCGGGCGATCGGGCTGATCGCGAACCGGATAGCGGTCATGGCCAGCCAGAACGTCGAGGTCGTCATGGCGGCGGTGCCGGCCGCCCAGCCGAGGCTCACCAGGTGGGAGGTCTCCCACCCGCCGACGCCGGACTCGGCACCGACGTGCAGCACGAAGAAGATCATGAACAGCCCGGTCAGCCGTCCCACGGCCGCCCAGCGGACGTCGGCCGGCACCCTGCGGGGTGGCCCGCCGCCGACGCCCCGCACCGTGGACAGGACGGCCAGCGACAGCACGGCGCACACGGCGAAGGCCCACGGATACATCCGCGCGGGCAGCGCGCCGACCAGGAGCGGCCCGAGGACGGCTCCGACGCCGAAGTTGCCGTGCAGCAGGTTGAGCTTGCCCGTGCCGTCCGAGCCGTAGAACTCGATGAACAACTCGTTCACGCCGACGTCGATCCAGCCGAAGCCGACACCCGCCACGAACGCCGCCACCAGCGCGGCGGGCCACAGCGGCGCGGCGGCGAAGCCGACACACCCTGCGGCGATCACCGCCAGCGCCGCGACGAGGAAGGCGCGGTTGCCGGCCCTGCGCAGCCGCGGCGTGAACAGGACGCCCAGGAGCGCGCCGATGAAATGCACCGACAGCGCGAGCCCCACCTCGCCCGACGAGAGGTCGAACCGGTCCTTCATGCCCGGCATCGCGGGCCCGTAGAGGGCCTGGAGGGCGCCGATCACCACGAACGAGACGCACATGCCGAGCATGGCCGTCCGGGTGAACGTCGTCGGCCCGTCCTTCCGCGGGGACGCGGACGGTGCCGCGCTCATCGGTTCTGTGCGGAACGGCCGGTGAACGTGCCGCCGGGGAGGGCGGCCTCCAGCTCGGCCCGCAGCCGGGCCGCGTCGGTGAACAGCAGCGACTCGATGCCGACGGCCCTGGCCGCGTCGACGTTCTCCTGCCGGTCATCGACGAACAGCACGTCACCGGGCCGGGTCCGGAGCAGCTCACACGTCCGGTGGTAGATCTCGGGGCTCGGTTTCGTCAGGTGCAGGTCGGCGCTGAACAGCCGCCGCCGGAAGTGGCCAGCCCAGCTCCGCCCGTCGATCAGCCTGGCCATCTCCACCACCGCGTTGGACAGCAGCGCCAGCGGGACGTCCCGCGCGGCCAGCGCCTCGATGATCTCCATCGTGTCCGCGTTGATGTCGAGCCAGCAGCCGAGGTCGAGGTCGACCAGCCGCTCGACGAGGGCGTCGTCGACGGGGCGGGACAGCCGCTCGCCCACGTCCCGCCAGAACTCCCCGGCGTCCACCGCGCCCAGGTCGTAGGGCCTGCGGTTCTTCCAGTAGGCGGGCCAGAAGTCCGCGGGCTCGACGCCGAGGGCCTCCGCCGGCCGCGCGCCGGCGTCGTCGGGCGGAGGCCGGCTGATGACGCCGGCGTAGTCGAAGATGACCCAGTCCATGGTCCCCCTCGGTCCGTCACGGCAGCTTCGGAAGGTCGCCGTGGCTATTCGATCACTTTGGCTGAGCGAATGCTTGACTAACGAAGGTCTATCATGTGAGATAACACATATGGAAGGTTCGAATCGACTCCTCGACATCATCGAGTGCCTGCGCACGACCGAGCGGGTCAGCGTGTCGGAACTCGCGGAGCAGACCGGACGCTCGGAGATGACCATCCGCCGGGACCTCGACCAGCTGGCGGAGCAGGGCGTCCTCCGCCGGGTCCGGGGCGGGGCCGTGAGCCTGCTGCTGCGCGGCGAGGCGGTGCCCTTCGCGGTGCGCGAGCACGAGGCCGCCGACGTCAAGCGGCGCATCGGCGCCAAGATCGATGAGCTGGTCGCGGACGGGGAGTCGGTGATCCTCGACAGCGGCACCACCACCCTCGGCGTCGCCCGCGCCCTCATCCGGCGGCGAATCACCGCGATCCCCCTCGACCTGCACTCGATGAACGCGCTGAGCGGCGCGGCGGAGGTGCGGCTCCTCGTCCCCGGCGGGCAGATGATCCCGGGAACGCAGTCGCTCGCCGGGCATCTCACCGAGATGTCACTGCGTGCCCTGCGGGTCGACACGGCGGTGGTGGGGGTGTGCGGCCTCTCCGCCCAGCACGGGCTGACGGCGCACGACCTCTCCGAGGTGCCGATCAAGCAGGCCATGATCGCGGCGGCGCAGCGGAAGATCGCCGTATGCGACGGCTCGAAGTTCAGCCGCACCGGCCTGGGCCATGTCTGCCCGATCACCGATCTCGACGCGGTCGTCACCGACTCCGGCGCGCCGCCGGCCGAGCTGGAGAAGATCGACGCCGCCGGTGTGGCGGTGATCCTCGTATGAGTCCCGGCGGGCGCGTCCGGCGGGTCGGCCGGAGCGGGCGGCGATGACGAAGGGGCCGGCGACCGGGCCGTTCGACGTGGTCATCTTCGACATCGGCGGGGTGATCATCGACTGGAACCCCGTGCATCTCTACCGCGACCTCATCCCCGATCCCGACGAGCTGAATTGGTTCCTGGCCGAGGTGTGCTCGAACTCCTGGAATGCCGAACAGGACCGGGGCCGGACGTTCGCCGAGGGGATCGAGGAGGCATGCGGCCGGTATCCCGGGTACCGCGCCCTGATCGAGGCGTACTGGTCCCGATGGCCCGAAATGCTGGGCGGCGCGATCCCGGGTGTGCCCGAGATCATCACCGAGGCCGCAACGGCGGGCACGGTGATGTACGCGATCACGAACTGGTCGGCGGAGACCTATCCGATAGCGAAACGGAGGCATCCGGTCCTGGGGCTTTTCCGGGACGTCGTCGTGTCGGGCGAGGTGAAGATCATCAAACCGGATCCGGCGATCTTCCGGCACGCCCTTGACCGCTTCGGCGTGGCACCGCACAAGGCGCTGTTCGTGGACGACAATCCGGCGAACACCGCGGCCGCGGAGGCACTCGGAATGGGAACGGTGCTTTTCACCGATGCCTTCGATCTGCGGGAGCGGCTGAAACTGGCCGGGCTGCTGTGATGCCCGGCGCGGTACGGCCCCGGGGGGACCGATGATCGAGAAGATCCTGCCCGCCGGGGTCGCCGTGGCCGAGACCTTCCATGACCTGCCCGGCACACCGTTCCCCGAGGAGGAGGCGGCGATCGCCCGGGCGGTGGGCGGGCGCCGCCGGGAGTTCATCACCGTCCGCGCCTGCGCCCGGCGCGCCCTGGCCGACCTGAGCCTGCCGCCCGCCCCGCTGCCGCCCGGTGCCTTCGGCGCCCCGGCGTGGCCGGACCGTGCGGTCGGCAGCATGACCCACTGCGACGGCTACCGCGCGGCGGCGGTGGCGCACCGCTCGGACGTCCGGACGATCGGGATCGACGCCGAACCGCACGCGCCACTGCCCGAAGGCGTCTTCGACATGATCGCCGTGCCGGGTGAGCACGTCCGGCACGCGGCCCTCCGCGGCGCGGAGCCGGAGATCCACTGGGACCGGCTGCTGCTCAGCGCCAAGGAGTCGGTCTACAAGGCGTGGTCCCCGCTGACCGGTCTGTGGCTCGGCTTCGCGGAGGCCGACATCGTCCTGTTCCCCGACGGCCTGTTCAGCGTCCGGTATCTCGCCAGGAAGCGGCCGCCGGGAGGCCGGCCCGTCCCGGCGGGATTCTCAGGGCGCTGGCTCGTCACGGACGGCCTCGTCATCACGTCCGTGACCGACGTCCTGGACTGAACGGTCCCCGCGGCGCGATGGCGTGGCGGGCTCTACTCTCTGCGCGCTTCCAGCGCGTCCAGGATCAGGTCCAGGCCGTAGCCGAACTCGCTGGTGTGGTCGTAGCCCGGCTGCAGGGCATGGTCGACGATCATCTCCGTGAGGTACGGCAGCTCGTCCGCCGGTAGGCGCTCGAGGATGCCGCCCGCCACTTCCTCGACTTCGTCCGGCGTCGTCACCGGCAGGTTCGCCTCCTGGAGGACGGACCCGGCGATGTAGCTGTCGATGAGCGAGACGGCGTGCGCGGCCATCGGCACCGTGAACCCCGCCTTCCGGAGGACGCGGAGGACGGCGTCGTGGTGGCGTAGCGTGGCCGGACCCGGGTTGCGGCGCGAGTCCATGAGGCCGAGGGCCCAGCTGTGCCGCGAGAGGACCGCACGCGCGGACGAGGCGCGGTGACGGATCGCGTCGCGCCAGTCGCCGCGCTCGGCATCGGGCAGCTCGATCGCCGCGAACACCGCGTCGACCACGCCGTCGAGGATCGCGTCCTTGTTCGGTACGTGGTGGTAGAGCGACATCGCCTCCACGCCCAGTTCCTGCGCCACCCGCCGCATCGTGATCGCTTCCACGCCGCCGCGGTCGGCGACCCGGATGGCGGCTTCCAGGACGCGATCTCGGCTGAGGGGTTGCCGTGGCGGTGGCATGGCGGCTCCAGGGCACGGACGCATTGACAGGCTTACGAGCGTAAGCCATCCTTACGAGCGTAAGCTACTCTTACGACTGTAAGGCACGCCCCCCCCGGGAGACCTGGGCTCGGCGAACGCCTGACCCACGACGCCCCCTCCGGGCGAGAGAAGGAGAGCCCGATGCCGATGCCGAAGTGGTGGGGGCACGTGAACAAGCGGGTGTTCAACCCCCGCGCGATCGCGGGCGGGAAGTGGCCGGTGCTGACCCATGTCGGTCGCGCCTCTGGCACCACGCACCGCACGCCGCTCGACGCGCATCCGGTCGACGGCGGTTACGTGTTCGTCCTGGTGTACGGGTCGGGCTCGGACTGGGTGCAGAACGTCCTGGCGGCCGGCGGCGCGCGGCTCCGGGTCGACGGGGACGAGGTGGAACTCACCGCCCCGCGCCTCATCGGGAAAGAAGAGGCGTTCCAGGTCCTGCCCGGCGAGGTGGCACGCCCGCCCAGGCTGCTCCGCATCACCGAGTTCCTCCGAATGGACCTCGTCGCAGGCTGACGATCGGCGGCCCGGCCGACGCTACAAGTGCCGGCGGCGCCAAGGGGTGTTGCCTTGTTCGAGGGGACGATTCTGAAGCGTCAGCGGTCGGAGGTTGAAAGGCTCTAAGGACTCAGGAGGCGCTGGGTGTGGCGTGACCTTCGGTGAAGGCCGTGGTGAAGGCGTCGTCGCCGATGGCGGATCGCGCTGTGGCCGTGATGCGGTCGACGTCCCCCCGTTCTTCGGGTGGCAGGGGTGCGCCTGCGGACTCGCGCAGGGCGGCGGCTTCGCCGAGAAGTCGTGCCGCTTTCGCGGGGGTACCCGTCAGGGCCGCCGTGCCGGCCAGGCCTTCGAGTGCGAGCGCGATCGCCCTGGGGTCGCCGATGTCCTGGGCGACGGTGAGGGCCTCCCGGTGGAGTTCCCCGGCCGCCGCGGCGTCGCCTCGTTGTTCGGCGGTGAAGCCGAGTTCGGTCAGCCCGAGCGCGATGCCCGGCGCGTACCGGACCTCGCGTGCCCTGGCGAGGGCGTCGCGCATGTAGGACTCGGCGGCGTCCAGGCGGCCCGCGCGGCGGGCGGTGAGGGCCAGGCCGGTGAGGGCGAAGACCTCGCCGGGGCGGTAGCCGTGCTCGGCGGCGAGGATTCTGCCCCGCTCGTGACGCCGGTCCGACTCGGCGTGGTCGCCCGCCAGCAGGGCGATCCGGCCGAGTCCGGACTGGAGCAGCGAGACCTGGAGCCACAGCCCGAGCTCCTCGGCCAGCCGGAGCCCGTCGCGGCAGAGACCGGCGGACCTGCGATGGTCGCCCTTGATCTCGGCGAGCCGGGCGAGCAGGTCGATGGCCCGGACCTGCCCCCACCGGTCGCCCAGCTCCCCGAATATCGCCAGGCTCTCCTCTCCGGACCGTTCGAGCGCGCGGAGGTCGCCGCGGACGAGGGCATGGTTGGCCTCGGTGGCGAGGGCCGCGGCGGCGCCCCAGCGGTCGCCGAGCCGCCGGAACACCGGCAGCGCCCGTTCGACGAGGTCTCGGCTGAGGCTCAGGTCGCCGGCACCGAGCAGCACGTCGCTGAGGAACCACTCCGCTCTGGCGCGTTCCCCCGGGTCGGCGATGGCCTCCGTGGGCGTGCGGACGTCCGCCGTCCCCTCTCCCAGCAGATCCAGGCCGGTCTGCCAGGCCTCGGCCCGTGACCTGGTAGCGGTAGGGGCCTCGGCCTGGATGCCCAGCGCCACCGCGAAAGCGCGCCGCCCCTCGCCTATCCTGCCGCGCAGGTACCAGTACCAGGCCAGCGCGTTGACCAGACGCAGCGCGAGGCCGGCGTCGCGCCGCCGCACGGCCTCCTCGAGCGCGCCGCGCAGGTTGGCGTGCTCGGCGTCCAGGCGCCGCAGCCAGCGCCGCTGTTCAGGGCCGTGGAGCCGCGGCTCCGCGCGTTCGGCCAGTTCGGTGTGGAAGGTCAGCAGCCGCAGGCGGACCCGCTCGGCCTCGCCGGCCTCTTCCAGGCGGTTCAGGGCGTAGACCGCGACCGATTCCAGCAGCCGGTAGCGGGTCTGCCCCGGAGTGTCGGCCCGGACCACCATCGAGCGGTCGACGAGGCGGGCCAGCAAGTCGAGGACGTCCTCGGGCTTGACGTCGTCACCGTCCGCGCAGACTTCCTCCGCCGCCTCCAGCGTGCAGCCCTCGTTGAACACCGCGAGCCGACGCAGGACGAGGCGTTCCGGCCCGGACAGCAGTTCCCAGCTCCAGTCGATCATCGCGCGGAGGGTCCGCTGCCGTGCCGGGGTGCCGCGGTGGCCCGAGGAGAGCAGCCGGAACCGGTCGTCGAGCCGTGCGGCCAGGTCGTGGACGTCCAGTGCGCGCAGGCGGGTGGCCGCCAGCTCCAAGGCCAGCGGGACGCCGTCCAGCCGGCGGCAGATCGCGGCGACCGCGCGGGCGTTGGCGGTGTCGATCGTGAACCCTGGGACGGCGGCCGCCGCGCGCGCCTCGAACAGCCGGACGGCGCTGAACCTCCGGAGGGCCGCGGGCCCGTTGTCGGCCGGCGAGTAGGGCGATTGCAGGGGCGGGACGGGCCAGACCGACTCCCCCGCGAGCCGCAGGGGCTCCTGGCTGGTGGCGAGGATCCGCACCTCCGGGGCCGCTCGCAGCAGCCGCTCGCTGAACGCGGCGACTTCGTCGATCACGTGCTCGCAGTTGTCCAGGACGAGCAGCGTACGGCGCGTCCGCAGCACGTCGGCGAGCCGTGCGGCCGGATCGGCGGGCGCGCCGGAACGCGGCAGGCCGGGGGCGGTGTCGTCGCGAATGCCGAGCGCGGCGATCACGGTCTCCACGAGCCGATCGCCCCCCGGCGCCCTGGTCGTCCGGTCGAGCCCGGCCAGCTCGACGAGCCACACACCGTCCGGATGGTCCGCGGCGGCGCGCGCGGCGGTCTCCAGGGCCAGCCGTGTCTTGCCGACACCGCCGGGCCCGGTGAGGGTGATCAGCCGGGCCGCCTTCAGCAGCGCCTGGACCTCGGCCATCGCCTCGTCGCGCCCGACCAGCTCGCTGATCTGTGCGGGGAGGTTCGTCTGCGGCGGCGTCCCGGGCGCGGTGGCCAGGGCGGAGTCCTGCTCAAGGATCCGCCGGTGCAGGTCGGTGATCTCCGGCCCGGGGTCCAGGCCCAGTTCGTCACGCAGCCGCGTCCGGAGGTCGGCGTAGGTCTTGAGGGCATCGCTCTGCCGCCCGGTGCCGTAGAGGGCGCGCATGTACGCGGAGCGGAGACGTTCGCGCAGCGGATGGCGTTCCACCAGGTCGCCCAGCTCGTCGGCGAGCGCACCCTGCTCGCCGATCTCCAGGTACGCCTCCGCCCGTTCCTCAATGGCGGTGAGCCGCTGCTCCTCCAAGAGCACCGTCGCCGGGCGCGCGAACTCCGCGTCGGCGAAGTCGGCGTAAGCCGGCCCGCGCCACAACTCGAGCGCCTCGGTCAGCAGGACCGCACGTGACCGCGGGTCGCGGGCCTCGCGCGCCCGCGCCAGCAGCCCGGCGAACCGCATCGCGTCGACGGCTTCGGTGTCCACCCGGAGCCGATATCCCAGGGCCTCCTGGAAGGACACCAGCTCCCGGGCGCCGGGCTCGGCCTCGTCCAGGGCACGGCGCAGCTGCGAGACCTTGACCTGCAGTGCCCCGGGCGGATTGCGGGGCGGTGCGTCGCCCCACAGGTCGTCGATCAGCCGGTCCACGGGCACCGGCCGCCCCTCATGCCCGATCAGGACGGCCAGCAGCGTGCGGACCATGGCCCCGCGCACCACCACCGGGGCGCCGTCCGCCGTCCATACCCCCAGCGGTCCGAGCACCCCGAATCGCATGCACCCACGATATCGGGCGCTTTTCCGCAAGATCGGTCCCGCTTACCGCAGCCCGGCGCCGACCGAAAGTGCGGTGTAAGCACCTGATAAGCGCCGGTCGCCATGCTCACCCCACCGAACCGAACATGAGATTTGAAGGGAGACCGCGGTGACCCCGACCGGACCGCTGAACCTCGCCATCATCATCGGCAGCACCCGGGACCGCCGGTTCGGCCCCACGGTGGCCGCATGGTTCGCCGGAGAGGCCCGCCGGCGCCCCGGGCTCGGCCTCGACGTCGTCGACCTCGCCGAGACCGCCCTGCCCGACACTCTCGCCGCCGACGACGCGGGGCCTTCCGAGCTACCCGGACCGGTGCGGAGCCTCGGAGAACGGCTGGCCCGGGCCGACGCGTTCGTGATCGTCACCCCCGAGTACAACCACAGCTTCCCCGCCCCACTGAAGACGGCCATCGACTGGTACGTCGACGAATGGCAGGCCAAACCGGTCGGCTTCGTCTCCTACGGCGGAGTCTCCGGCGGCCTGCGCGCCGTCGAGCACCTGCGGCAGGTCTTCGCCGGACTCCACGTCGTCACCGTCCGCAACACGGTCAGCTTCCACTCCTGCCGGGACAGGTTCGACGACCATGGCCGCCCGATCGACGCGGCGGGCTGCCGCGCGGCGGCCGAGAGCCTCCTCGACCAGCTGACCTGGTGGGCCCGCACCCTGCGGGACGCCCGCACCGCACGCCCTTACGCGGCGTGACCGAAGCCCTGCCCTCAACCTTCTGCGGAGACCACGATGAATTCCCCCGAAAAGGCGACCACCGGCACCAGGTCACGCTGGGCCCTCGGTCTGCTGGCCTTCTCCAGCCTGATCACTTCGCTCGACTTCACCATCGTGTACGTGGCGCTGCCCGACATCGCACGCGAGGTCGGGCTGTCCGGCCACGCCACCCAGTGGGTGGTCAGCGCCTACGCCATCTTCTTCGGTGGATTCCTGCTGCTGGGCGGCCGCTCGGCGGACCTGCTGGGCCGCCGCCGCATGTTCGTGCTGGGCATGCTCCTGTTCGGCGGTGCCTCGCTCCTGGGCGGCCTGGCGACCTCGTCCGCGGCACTGATCGCCGCGCGGGCGCTCCAGGGGATCGGCGGCGCCGTCCTGTTCCCCGCCACGCTCTCGCTGGTCACCACCAGGTTCTCCGAAGGCCCCGAACGCGTCCGGGCCCTGGCCGTGTGGGCCATGGCCGGCGCGGGCGGGCTGAGCCTGGGCGCCCTGCTCGGCGGTGTGCTGACACACGCGTTCGGCTGGGAGGCGGTGTTCGTGGTGAACGTGCCGCTGGTCGTGGCGGGCACCGTGGGCGCGTTCGCCCTGCTCGACCCGGACGGCCCGCGTGAACGGGGCCGCGGCTTCGACATCCCCGGCGCCCTGACCGGCACGGCCGGACTGACCCTCCTCGTCTTCGCCATCGCCCAGGGCCCCGAGGTCGGCTGGGCCGCGGCCTCCGTCCTCACCTCCGCCGTCCTCGCCATGGCACTGCTGGCCGCGTTCGTCTTCATCGAGGCCCGCACCCGTCACCCGTTGATGCCGCTGCGGCTGTTCGCCAACCCCAACCTCCGCGCCGGCCTGCTGGTGATCCTCACCTTCGGCATCACCATGCAGAACCTGGTCTACTTCCTCACCTTGTACTTCCAGGACGTGCTCGGCTACTCGGCGCTGCAGGGAGGGCTGGTCTTCCTGACCCTCTCGGTGGTGATCGGCATCGCCAATTTCGTCGCCGAACGACTGATCATCCGCATCGGTGCCCGGACGACCCTGATCATCGCCCTGCTGCTCGGCTCCGGCGGCGGCGCGCTGATGGCCGCCGGCATGCGCACCGACGGCTCGTTCTGGACGATCCTCGCCGGCCTGGTCGTCTACGGCATGGGCATGGGAACGATCTACCCGACCATGTTCGGGACCTCCGGCACCGGCGTGGCCGACCAGGATCAGGGTGCCGCCGGAGGCATGGCCAACACCGCCCTCCAGATCGGCACCAGCGTGGGCCTGGCCATCCTGGTCAGCGTCTCCACCTCCGGCCTCGCCGGCCTGACCGGCGAGGCCCTGCGCGCCGCCACCTCCGACGGCCTGCGCAACGCGGTCTACGTCGCGGCCGTACTCACCCTCGCGGGCGTCCTCGCCGTCCTGACCGTTCCCCGCCGCACCGCCCCGACT